>DBMH01000256.1 GCA_002297645.1 Rhodanobacteraceae bacterium UBA703
GCCGGCGGCATCGCCGGAGATCGCGCAGGCGATCGGCGCGCTGGTGCCGTATGCCCCCGGCGAGCGGGTCGCCGGCGCGCTGCGCCTGTGGGGCCACGGCAGCTTCAAGCGGGACTTCATGGGCAGCCTGGTGAACGCCTGGATCGCCGAGTTCGGCCGCCACCAGCCGGGGGTGCGCTTCGACTACCGCATGTACGGCACCGCGTCGGCGGTCGGCGCGCTGTACACCGGCGCCGGCGACATCGCGATCCTCGGCGAGGAGATCAGCCCGGCCGCGGCGCGCGCGTTCCTGCGCGCGAAGGGCTACGCTCATACCGCCATCGCGATCGCGACCGGCAGCGTCGATGTCAACTACCACGACTACGCGCACATGATCTTCGTGCACCGCGACAACCCGCTCACGGCGTTGTCGTTGCCGCAGCTCGCCGCGATCTTCGGCACCGGCGACCGTGGCGGTCCGGCGCCGATCCGCCACTGGGACGCGCTTGGTCTCGGCGGCGCGTTCGCCGGTCGACGCATCCGCCCCCACGGCTGGAAGACCGATGTCGATTTCGCGCTGTTCTTCCGCGAGCGCGTGCTCGCCGACAGCCATCGCTGGAACGTCGACATCGCCGAGTACGAACACGCGCAGCACGCCGACGGCCGTCCATACGACCACGGCCAGCGCATCGTCGACGCGGTCGCGGCCGATCCGTTCGCGATCGGCATCTCGAACGTCCGCTACGCGCGGCCGGAGGTGAAGGCGCTGCCGCTCGCCTGGCGCGACGGCGAGCCCGCCTACGCACCGGTGCCGGCGAACCTCATCGCGCAGCGCTATCCGCTGACGCGCATCATTCCGGCCATCGTCGACCGTCCGCCGGGCCAGCCGCTGGCGCCGGCGGTGCGTGAGTTCCTGCGTTTCCTGCTCAGCCGCGAAGGCCAGGCGATCCTGGTCGCCGAAAGCGGCTACCTGCCGCTCGGCCGGGCATTCGTCGATGCCCAACAGGAGACACTCCAATGAGCCCGCCGACACCGCGCCTGCCCATGGCGGGGCCGTCCACCAGATCGTTGGTTCGCCGGTACCTGTTGCCGATCCATCGCTGGGTCGGCCTCAGTGCCGGCCTGCTGCTGGCCTGGATGGCGCTGACCGGCGCCGGCATGGCGCTGCAGCCGCAACTGGCGCCGCGCATCGATCGCGCGCTGCTGCTGGTCGATCATTGCGTCGAACCGCTGCCGCTGGACGTCCTGGCCGATGCGGCGCGGGCTGCCCATCCGGCCGGGCAGGCGAACTTCCTCTGGCTGCGCCCCGACAGCACGGCCTCGGCGATGCTGCGCTTCACCGACAATGCCACGGTCTACCTCGATCCGTGCTCGGGCGCGCCGCTCGGCCAGCAGCACAAGTACGGCGGCGTGTTCGGCCGCCTCGAGCAGCTGCACCGGTTCAAGTTCATCGCCAATGGCAGCCTGGTCACCGGTACCGGCGTGATCGTGGCGGTGCTGGGCTTGCTGCTCGGCGGCCTCGGGTTGTGGTGGGCATCGCGACCGCCGGTTGGCGTGCCGGCGCGAGCGGCCGCAACGCAGCGTTCGCCGCGCGCGCGTGCATTGCGGCGCCATCGCAGTGTCGGCATCTGGGCACTGGTCATCGTCCTGGCCAGCGCGCTGACCGGACTGCCGAAGGCATTGGACTGGTATCACGCCGCGGTCCTCGCCTTGGCCGGATCGACGCCCGAACCGCCGCCGCCGACATCGGCGGCGGTCGACCCGCAGTCTTCGCTCATCTCCCTGCAGGATGCCTGGACGCGCGTGCGCGCCGTGGTGCCGGAGGTGCAGGAGGCGCGCCTGTACGTCCCGCGCAAAGCCGGCACCGCCATCGAGGTCGAACTGATCGAGCGCGGTGCGCCGCACACCCAGGCCTACACGCGCGTGTACCTGGACGCGCACAGCGGCGAGGTGCTGCAACTGCGCCCCTACTCGCGCAGCAGCGCCGGCCACAAGCTGCTGGGCTGGATGTTGGCCTGGCATCGCGGCCTGCTCGGTGGCGCGGCCGGCCAGCTGGTGCTGATCGGCGGCATGCTGGCGGTGCTGTTCCTCGCCTGGACCGGGGTCTCCAGTGACCTGCGGCGGCGCTTCGCTCGCTCCGCGTCTGCGGCGCGGTCGCGCTCATGAGCCGGCCGGCGATCGAGTGCGCCGCGCGCATCGGCGGATCGCGATCGCATGCCGGCACGGCATGGCGGACGGCAGTCGTGATCGCGCTGATGCTGGCGAGCCAGCCGGGGGGCGCAGCGCCGATCGAGCCGCCGCCTCATCGGCCGCCGGCGGGCGTGGTGCGGATCTGGGGAACGGCGCAGGCGCAATCCCAGGTTCAGGCCTGGGCGGCGGACTTCGCCGGCTTGCACCCGTCGCTGCGCATCGACACCCATCTGACCGGCAGCGACGTCGGCATGGCGGGTCTGTACACCGGCCAGGCCGACATCGTCCTGATCGGACGCGAGGCCACCGACAGCGAGATCAAGGCGTTCGAATGGGTGTTCCGGTACCGGCCGACCCGGATCGAGGTGATGACCGGCAGCCTCGCCACGCCGGGACAGTCGCCGGCCCTGGGCGTGTTCGTGCATCGCGACAATCCGCTGGCCCGGTTGACCCTCGCCCAGCTCGACGCCGTGTTCGGCGGCGAACCCCGGCGCGCCGTGCCGGCGATCCGCACCTGGGGCCAGCTCGGCCTGCGCGGCGCCTGGGCGCAGCGTCCGATCCGCCTGTACGCGCCGGCAGCGGAGAGCGGCAGCGGCCGTTTCTTCCGGCAGGTGGCGCTCGGCGCCAGCACGAAGATGCACTGGGACGCACTGACCGAGTTCGCGGAGCCGGTGCATCGCGTCGGCTCCGCGGACAGCGCCGGCCGCCGCATCCTCGCCGCACTGGCGGCGGATCGTGGCGGCATCGCCATTGCGGATCTGGGCACGGTGCCGGCGGCGGTCAAGCCGCTGGCGCTGGCGACCGCTGCCGGCGGTCCCTATCACCGGGTCACGCCCGCGCACTTGATCGCCGGCCGCTATCCGCTGGGTCGCCGCGTCTACGCCTACGTCAACCGGCCGCCCGGAGCGCCGCTCGACGCCGGTGTCGCCGCTTTCCTGCGTCACATCCTCGGTCCCTCCGGGCAACGCCGCATCGGCGCCGCCAACGGCTACCTGCCGCTGGCGGCATCGCGCATTTCCACCCAGCTCCAGTCTCTCGAGTAGTCCAGCATGAGCAGCACGCCTTCACGCAGCTCGCAGCGCCTGTACCTGTGGGTCCTGCTGGCGATCGTCGCCGGTGGTTCGATCGGCCACTTCTTCCCGGCCACGGGCGTGGCTCTCAAGCCGCTCGGCGACGCCTTCATCGCCCTGATGAAGATGCTGATCGGACCGATCATCTTCCTCACGGTCGTGCTCGGCATCGCCGGCGTCTCGGACGTGAAGAAGGTCGGTCGCGTCGGCGCCAAGGCGATCCTGTACTTCGAGGTGGTCTCGACGCTCGCCCTCGCGATCGGCCTCGTGGTCGTCAACGTGCTCAAGCCCGGCAGCGGCTTCAACGTCGATCCGGCCACGCTCGACGCGCAGGCGGTGGCCAAGTACGCGCAGCAGGCGCACGAGCAGAGCACCGTGCAGTTCCTGCTCAACATCGTCCCGAAGACGTTCACCGACGCGTTCACCGGCAACGGCGACCTGCTGCAGGTGCTGCTCGTCTCGCTGCTGTTCGGCTTCGCGTTGATCGGGCTCGGCGAGCACGGGCGGCCGGTCACGGGCTTGCTCGAGTCGGCCTCGCGCGTGTTCTTCCGCATGATGGGCCTGATCATGCGCTTCGCGCCGATCGGCGCCGGCGGCGCGATGGCGTTCACGATCGGCAAGTACGGCCTCGAAAGCCTCGGCCCGCTGTTCAAGCTGATGGGCAGCTTCTATCTCACCTGCGTGCTGTTCGTCGTGCTGGTGCTCGGCCTGATCGCCCGCCTGGTCGGTTTCAGCATCCTGCGCTTCGTGCGCTACATCCGCGAGGAACTGCTGCTGGTGCTCGGCACCTCGTCGTCGGAGTCCGCGCTGGTGCCCCTGATGCAGAAGCTCGAGCGCCTCGGCTGCCCGAAGTCGGTGGTCGGCCTGGTCGTCCCGAGCGGCTACTCGTTCAACCTGGACGGCACCAACATCTATCTGACCATGGCCGCGATCTTCGTCGCCCAGGCGTTGAACGTCGAGTTGACGCTGACGCAGGAGCTGACCTTGCTCGCGGTCGCGATGCTGACGTCGAAAGGCGCCTCGGGCGTCACCGGCGCCGGCTTCATCACGTTGGCCGCGACGCTCGCCGTGGTGCCGTCGGTGCCGGTCGCCGGCCTCGCCCTGATCCTCGGCATCGACCGCTTCATGAGCGAGGCGCGCGCACTGACGAACCTCGTCGGCAACGGCGTCGCGACGATCGTCGTCGCGCATTGGGAAAAGGAACTGGACGGCGACGTGTTGCGTTCGCGCCTCGCCGCCGGACCCGACGCCGCGGAGGAAACGGCCGGTGTCGTTCCGGGGCTCGTGCGCGAGGCCGCTTGAGAAAAGCGAGGGTCAGGCGGCGGGCGCCGCGCCGGCGGTCCAGGCTTCCGGCACGAGGATGTCGAACAGACCGTCGCGGCGCGTACGCCGTGCCAGCGCGAGCAGGTCGTCGTCGCGCGTCAGCAGCGCCGCTACGCGCGCCTGCAGTGCGAGTTCGAGGAATTTCTGGTCGTCGCGGTCCTTGCAGCGCGGCAAGCGCACGTCCACGGGGGTGACGTCATCGAGGCAGGTGACGAACGTGTCGAAGGTGTCCGCATGGCGTCGCTGCCCGGCGTCGTCGAGGCCGAGCCGCGGGTAGCGCAGCACGCGCAGCCACTCCTCGCGGCAGTCCGCGCGCGTGACCGCGACGGCTTCGCCCGCGCGCAGCGCGTCGCGGAGCGCGGCCACGCGCGGATCGGCGAACACGATCAGGTCGAGGCAGACGTTGGTGTCGAGGACGAGGCGCGGTATCGCCATGAGGCCCGGCTCAAGCCGGCGGCAGGTGGCGCGGCACGCAGGCCTTCAGCCGCCGCACCAGTTCCGGCGCCATGAAGTCGTAGTCGTCGGGAATGCCGAGACAGACGACGCGCTTGCCGCGCAGGCGTGCGCCGAACTTCGCCGCCAGCTTGCGCCGATGCACCGGCTCCATGACGAACACGAGATCGGCCCAGTCGAGCAGTTCCGGCGCGAGCGGATGGTCCGCATCGGGACTCAAGCCGGCCGAGGCCGTCTCGACGCCCGGCCAGTCGGCGAACACCTGCTCGGCGGTCGGGCTGCGCAGGCGGTTGCGGCTGCAGAGGAAAAGCACGTTGAGCGACACGGGAGCCACGTCCTCGGCGGTGCGCGAATCAGCCGAACACCAGTTCCGCCGCGAGCACGCCGTCGAGCGCGGCGAGCGCTTCGCGCAGCTCGGTGTTCGCGCGCACGCGCCATTCGGCGCCGAGCTCGACCTCGGCCTGCCCGGTCGCGTTGCGTACGCTGACGCGCACCGGTGTCGTGCCGCCGCGCCAGGCGGCGAGGGCGTGCTGCAGTTTCGGCACGAAGTCGGCGTGCACGCCGTTGAGCCTCACGCGCAGCAGGCGCGCGCGCCGCTCGCAGGCCGCGTCGATCGTCGCGATCGAGTTCACGCGCACCTGGTAGCCGCCGGAGAAGTCGTCGAGGCTGAGTCCGCCCTCGAACACGAGGATCGCGTCGCGCGTCAGCAGCGGCCCGTACTCGACCCAGGTCTCGCGATAAAGGACGGCCTCGAACTTGCCGGACCAGTCTTCGACGGTGACGAAAGCGCGGCTGTCGCCCTGCTTGCGCAGGCCGACGACGGAGCCGGCCAGCGTGACCTGCTGCTGGTCGCCGTAGCGGCTGCGTCCTTCGCGCGCGGACGGCTTGTGGATCTTGTCGAGGTTGCCGATCGGGCAGGACGACACCGCCGTGAGCACGTCGCGCCAGGCGTCGGTCGGATGGCCCGAAAGGTAGTAGCCGAGCGTGTCGCGCTCGCCGGAGAGGCGCTGCGCGATCGGCCATTCGTCGACTTCGGGGAGTTCCAGCGAGGTCTTCGCCGCGGCCACGGGCGACGCGCCGAAGATGTCGAATTGCCCGGCCTCCGCCGCGCGCGCTTCCTGCTCGGCCGCTCGCAGGCACTCGGGCAATTGCGCCATCAGGCTGGCGCGGTTCTTCGCCAGCGCGTCCATCGATCCCGACAGGATGAGCGCTTCCAGCACGCGCTTGTTGATCTTCGAGGTGTCGATGCGGCGGCAGAAATCGGCGAGGTCGGCGAATGCGCCGTCGCGGCGGCGCGTGTCGACGATGTTCTCGATCGCGCCGTGGCCGACGCCTTTCACCGCGCCGAGTCCGTACTGGATCGTCTTCGCGTCGATCGCCTCGAACATCCAGCCGGACTGGTTGATGTCCGGCGGACGCACGACGAGCCCGAGCGCGCGCGCCTCGCCGAGGAAGTTGACGACCTTCTCCGTGCCGTCCATGTCCGAGGACAGCACCGCGGCCATGAATTCGGCGGGATAGTGCGCCTTCAGCCACGCGGTCTGGTACGAGACGAGCGCGTAGGCGGCGGCATGCGACTTGTTGAAGCCGTAGCCGGCGAACTTCTCCATGAGGTCGAAGATCGCGTCGGACTTGTGCTCGTCGAGGCCGTTCTTCGCGGCGCCTTCGCGGAACTTGGCGCGCTCCTTCGCCATTTCCTCGACTTTCTTCTTGCCCATCGCGCGGCGCAGCAGGTCGGCGCCGCCGAGCGAATAACCGCCGACGATCTGCGCCATCTGCATGACCTGCTCCTGGTAGACCATGATGCCGTAGGTCTCTTTCAGGACGGGCTCGACGCGCGGATCGGGATACTCGATCGCCTCGCGGCCGTGCTTGCGCGCGCAGAAGCTCGGGATCAGGTCCATCGGTCCCGGGCGGTACAGCGATACCAGCGCGATGATGTCCTCGAAGCAGTCGGGCTTGGCGTCGACGAGCATGCGCTGCATGCCGCGCGACTCCAGCTGGAACACGGCGATCGTCTTCGCCTTCTTCAGCAGGTCGAACACCGCCGGGTCGTCGAGCGGGATCGACATGATGTCGAGCGGCGCCTCGCCCTTGCTCGTGCGGCCGGCGTTGATCGCCTTCACCGCCCAGTCGATGATCGTGAGCGTGCGCAGGCCGAGGAAGTCGAACTTGACCAGGCCGACCTGCTCGACGTCGTCCTTGTCGTACTGCGTGACCGCGCCTTCCCCGCCTTCCGAGTAGAGCGGCGCGAACTCCCACAGCGGGCCGGGCGCGATGACGACGCCGCCGGCGTGCTTGCCGGCATTGCGCGTGATGTCCTCGAGCTTCAGCGCGAGGTCCACCAGCTCGCGCGCTTCCTCGTCGGTGTCGTACAGGGTCTTGAACTCGGCGACGACGCGGTCGGGTTCCTTCTTCGACTTCTCCGAGCGGCCGAGCGCGTCCTCGAGCGAGAGGTCGAGCGGCATCTTCGGGATCAGCTTGGCGATGCGGTCGACCTGTCCGTACGGCATGCCGAGCACGCGGCCGGTATCGCGCAGCACGGCCTTCGCCGCCATCGTGCCGTAGGTGATGATCTGGCTGACGCGGTCGCGGCCGTACTTGCGCCCGACGTAGTCGATGACCTCGTCGCGGCGGTCCATGCAGAAGTCGACGTCGAAGTCCGGCATCGACACGCGTTCGGGATTCAGGAAGCGCTCGAACAGGAGGCCGTAGCGCAGCGGGTCGAGGTCGGTGATGCCGAGCGCGTAGGCGACCAGCGAACCCGCGCCCGAGCCGCGGCCCGGGCCGACCGGGATGTCGTTGGTCTTGGCCCAGTTGATGAAGTCCGCGACGATCAGGAAGTAGCCGGGGAAGCCCATCTGCACGATGACGTCGAGCTCGCGGTCGAGGCGCTGCTCGTAGTCCTCGCGCGTGAAGCCGGGAGCCGGATCGTGCGTGGCGAGGCGCTTGCCCAGGCCCTCGTGCGATTGCGCGCGGATGTAGCTGTCGAGCGTATGTTCCGACGGCACCGGGAACGCCGGCAGGTAGTACTTGCCGAAACTGAGCTCGAGGTTGCAGCGCTTGGCCAGTTCGATCGAGTTCTCGAGCAGTTCCGGCAGGTCCGCGAACAGCGCCTGCATTTCCTCGGGCGACTTCAGGTACTGCTCGGGCGAGTAGTCGCGCGGGCGCTTCGGGTCGGCCAGCACGCGGCCGGCGTGGATGCACACTCTCGCCTCGTGGGCGTCGAAGTCCTCGCGCTCGAGAAAGCGCACGTCGTTCGTCGCGACGGCCGGCAGGTCGAGCCGCGAGGCGAGATCGAGGGCACCGGCAAGGAAGGCCTCGTCGCCGCTGCGCTGGGTGCGCGCGACTTCCAGGTAGAGCCGCTCCGGAAACCGGCTGCGCCACCATTGCGCGCGCTCGAGCGCCGCGTCGTCGCGTCCGCCGAGCAGCATCTGGCCGACGTCGCTGTGCCGGCCGAGGAGCAGGATCAGGCCGTCGCCGGCCTGCTCCAGCCACTGCGCCTCGACCAGGGCATGGTCGCCGTGGCGGCCTTCCGCGTACGCGCGCGTGAGCAGGTGCGAGAGGCCCAGGTAGCCCTGGCGGCTCTGGCACAGCACGGTCGCGCGCTGCAGGTGGTTGCGGTCCTGCGGATCCGCGATCCACAGGTCGCTGCCGGCGATCGGCTTGATGCCGGCGCTCTCGGCGGCCTTGTAGAACTTGACCAGCGCGAACAGGTTGCTCTGGTCGGTCAGCGCCACCGCCGGCATGCCTGCGCGCTTGCAGCCGGCGACGAGGTCGCCGACGCGGATCGTCGAGTCGGTCAGCGAGTATTCGCTGTGGACGTGGAGGTGGACGAAACCGGGAGGCATGGCTGGCGGGGACGCTCGGCAGGCCAGCGTAGTGGCTGGGCCGGGGAGGGGCAATATTGACAGGGGAAGACGGGACGTAGAAGCCGGAGCGGCGACTCCGCGCCGCCGCCCCGGGCCCTCACTTGGCGAAGACGTTCAGCACGTCGAAGGCGTAGGCGAGGTAGGAATCGAGCACGGCGCGGTCGGGGCAATCGTCGAAGCGCCCGCGGCAGCGCTCCCGCAGGCGCGTGTTGGCCTCGAAGTACGCTCCCTTCGGAAGGCCCGCGACGTCGAGCAGCAGGCCGCCGAGGAACGCGATGTCGAGCGGGGCGGCCGGCTCGAACCGCATGCCGTCGACGCTGCTGTCGATGCGGTAGTACGTCAGCTGCGAGGCTTCGGTGCGCAGATCGGACGGCAGTGTGGTCTCCAGCGCGGACTCGAGGCCGTCGAACGTGGGGTGGTGGTCACCGAAGTGCACGAGCACCGACGGGCGAGCACTGTCGAACAGCAGGCGACGCAGGCCGGCGATCGCCTCGCTGGACTGGTGCAGGCGGTACAGGTAGTGGCCGAGGTTGCGGTTGAGCCGTTCGTCCTGGCCGGGCAGGGGCGGCAGGTTCCAGGGCGACGGCAGCGTGTCGAGCGGATAGTCGTGCGGACCGTGCTGGCGCATGGTCAGGATCATGAAGAACAGCGGACGGTCGTCGCCGGCGCGCTCCTCGGCCAGCACCCGCTCGACGCCGCGCATCAGCTCCTCGTCGGTGCTGGTCCAGACCAGGCCGAGGTCCTGCGCGTCGACGAGCCTGTCGAACCCGTACTCGGCGTAGGCCTCCGCGGCGCGCAGGAACGAGCGCGGCATCGAGTAGATCCCCACCGTGCGATAGCCGAGCGCGCGGAGGTGGCGCGGAAGACTGTCCTGGACGCGCGGCGCGAGGTTGAATGGCGCATACAGCCCGGCCGCGCCGAACAAGGTGTGCGGGAGCCCGGTCAGGAAGGCGAATTCGCTGGTCCAGGTGCCGCCGCCGTAGGTGTGCACGCGCAGCAGGCCGCGCGCGTGCGTGCGGTCGTCCGCGTCGAACATCGGCAGGACGCAGCGCGGCACGTCGCAGATCGACCACTGGCGCGGATCGAGCGTGCTTTCCTCCAGCACCACGAACAGGTCGGGGCGGTGCGCGGGCGGATTCGCGGGCACGCTTTCCGCGCCCCAGTCGAACGCATCGGCCGCGTCGGGCGTGTACGACGGCAATTGCACGCGCATGCGCGTGATCGAACGCAGGAACGTGGTGACGGGATTGCGCTCGGCCTGCGACATGAATTCCCAGAGGGTGGTCGCATGGACCTGCCGGAACGGGCCCTCGGGCCACGTGACCAGCGACATCGGGAGAGCGGCCACGGCGACGGCGGCCGCATGCGCGAGCCAGCTCCGGCGGCGCCACCAGCCCGGCGATTCCAGCCGCCAGACGAGGAATCCGAGTATCGCGACGCCGACGAGGACCAGCGTGCACTTGCGCCAGATCTTCGGGTAGTGTGCGATGACGTCGAGCGTCGAGGTGCTGGCGAAATAGCGCAGGTCCGGTGCCAGCAGCGGCGTGTGCAGGTAGGCGAGCTTGAGCGCTCCGGCCAGCCAGATGGCGCCGACGAGCGCGCCCGAGGCGAGCAGGCCGAAGCCGGGGCGGCCGGCCAGTGCGGCGATGACCAGCGCCAGCGCGAGGGCGACGGCCGTGCAGAACTCGCGTTCCGGCAGGCCGGTTTCGCCGGGAAGAAGGCGGTACAGGGCGAGCGCCATCGTGGCCGCGCCGATGAGGACGCCGAGGCCGCGCCGCAGCCCGTTTCCCTTCCATGCCATGCCGATCCCTTCCCCGCCCCGGTCTTCGATTCGTAACGCAATGGTAACTTTCTCGCCGCACATGCGCAGGAGGCGGCGTGGCGGGAATGGGGGCTCCACGCCATTCCCGGCCGCTCCCGAGCTGCACCGGACGCGAGCAGGGCGAGCCCGGGGCGGTGGTTCGCTCGGGCGGGGCGGGGAGGCGTTCCGCTCGTTCGGCGGTTCGCACGGCGTGCGCCGTCGCGGCGCCCCCGGCGGAAGGCCCGCGCGGCGGGGCAGGTCAGAACAGGTCCGGTGCGATCAGCCGCTTGACCGGCGCGAAGCCGCGACGATGCACCGGACAGGGTCCCAGGCGCTCCAGTGCGGCGAGGTGCTCGGGGGTCGGATAGCCCTTGTGCCGGGCGAACCCGTAGCCCGGATGCAGCGGATCGAGTTCCCGCATGAGGCGGTCGCGCTCGGTCTTGGCGAGAATCGAGGCCGCGCCGATGGCCGGTTCGGAGGCATCGCCGCCGACGATCGCGCGTGCGCTGCAGGGCAGCGATTTCGGCAGGCGGTTGCCGTCGATCAGTGCCAGCGCCGGGGCGGTGGGCAGGGCTTCGAGCGAACGCGTCATGCCGGCCATCGTCGCGCCGAGGATGTTCAACCGCTCGATCTCGTCGACGTCGACGACGATCACCGACCAGGCCAGTGCGTTCATCCGGATCAACGGGGCGAGCGTTTCGCGCTGCGCTTCGCCGAGCGCCTTCGAATCGCCGATGCCGGCGATCGGGCGGCGCGGATCCAGGATCACCGCCGCGACGACGACGGGACCGGCCAGCGGGCCGCGACCGGCTTCGTCGACGCCGGCCACGAGTTCGGCGGCGGTACTCATGGCTGGAGATCTCCGAGCTGCGTGAAGACGTGGTCATGGTACGAGGTGACCATGCGCGCGTCCTTGCAGTCGAGGTAGCGTCCCTTGCAGCGCTCGCGCAGCAGCGTGTTGGCCTGGAAGAACGCGTCCTTCGGCACGCCGGCGACGTCCAGCAGCAGGGAGCCCAGGAACGCGATGTCGAGCACCTGATAGTCGAACTTGCGCCGCACCGGAAAGTTCGACTTCAGCATGTAGTAGGTCAGCCAGTGCGTGTTCGGGCCGACGCCTTTCGGCACGGCCTTGGGGATCTGGTTGATCGCGCCGTCGAACGAGGGCTGATGGTCGCCGAAATGCATCAGCACCGTCGGGCGTTCGCCTCCCAGCAGGAACGATTCGAGGTCGGACATCATCGCGTCCGATTCGCGCGCCCGCTCGAGGTAGTTGCCGAGATTGAGGTTGAGCCAGTCGTCGAGCTTCTTCGGCTTGAACTTGCCGGCGAACAGCGGCTGGTCGAACGGCGGTTTCAGTTCGGCCAGGGGCTTCATGTGCGGCCCGTGCTGGTGCAGGGTGAGCATGAAGACGAACAGCGGCTGCTTCGGGTGCGTGCGCCGCTCATCCGCGTAGATGCGCTTGAACACCTGCAGCAGGTCGGCGTCGTGGCTCTCCCAGCCGAGGCCGTATTGCGTGCCGTCGTAGAACGCGTCGAAGCCGTAGTAGTCGTAGGCGTTGCGCGCGTTGAGGAAGTCGCCGGTCATCGGGTACACGGCGATCGCGCGGTAGCCTGCGCTCTGGAACGCCTTCGGCAGCGTGTAGGCGACGCGGGGCGCGAGGTTGTAGGGCGCGTACAGGCCCGCATTGCCGAACAGGTTGTGCGCGAGGCCGGTCAGCAGCGAGAACTCGCTGGTCCAGGTGCCGCCGCCGAAGGTGTGCACGCTCAGCAGGCCGTGCGCGCGCGTGCGCCTGTCCGGCTCGAACATGTCCAGCCGGCACTGCGGCAGCGTGCAGGGCTTGAGCAGGCGCGGGTCGAACGTGCTTTCCTCCAGTATCGCGACGACATCGGGCAAGGTCGGCGGCGCCTGCAGCGGCCGGTCGAGCTTCCACAAGATGCTGCGGTCGACGTCGGGTGGAATGGCGGGTTGTTCGATGACGGTATCGTTGAACGAGGTGACGAAGTCGGTGATGAAGCTGCGGTCGTTGATCGCGACCCACATCGGCTTGTTGAACGCCTTGCCGAACGGCCCGCCGGCATTCAGACAGGCGAGCAGGAGGGCCGCGGCGGAAGCGGCACCGAGCACGCGCGCGAGGACGCGAGGCAGGCGCGGATGCGCGACGAGCAGGGTGGGGCGCTCGCCCAGGTACGAGGCGCCCAGCAGCAGCGGCACCAGCACCAGGGTGGCGAGACCGGTGCCGAGCAGCAGCGGATAGTGCGTGAACAGCTCGAGTGTCTCGCGGTTGACGAAATACTCGAGGTCGGGTGCCAGCAGCGGCGTGTTCAGATAGAGGAACTTGAGCCGGCCGGCCGTTTCGATCATGCCGAACAGCAGCGCGGTGAGGATCAGCGAGAATGCGAGGCGGGCGCTGGCGAACACGGCGATGAGCAGCACGAGCCCGGCCAGCGTGGCAGCGAAGATCTTCTCGTCCGTCGTGTTCTCGGACAGGGGACCGAAGACGATCATCGCGGCGAGCGCGACGGCGGCGAACGCACGCAACCCCGTGGCGAAGCGGCCGGCCGGTTGGGAAGGGGCGCTCATGCGCGGGTCGACGCCTCCGGCTCGACGAGTTCCGCGATGGCGGCCGCGGCGCTGCGGCTCGCGCCGCGGCNNGCCGCGGCGCAGTTCCCGATGCAGCCGGCCGTACTTGGCCAGCAGGGCGGGGTCGGGCGTGCGGCTATCGAGCATCGGCGCCAGCGCTTCGGCAAGCGCCTCGGGCGTGCAATCGTCCTGCATCCGTTCCGGTACGAGATCGCGTCCGGCGAGGATGTTCGGCAGCGAATAGCGTTCGGTCCTGAGCAGCCCGAGGCCTTTCACGAGGCGGTACGTCATCGGCGCGATGCGATAGGCGACGACCATCGGCCGCTTCGCCAGCATCGCCTCGAGGGCGGCGGTGCCGGAGGCGAGCAGTACGGCATCGGCGGCGAACAGGGCCTGATGGGAGAGCGGCGGCGCCTGCGCAGGCGATTGCGCCTCGTTCGCGGCCGGAGCGCCAGGGGAAAGCAGGTGCAGGACGGGTTTCGACGTCGCGGCACGGACCTCGTCATCACGGCCCGTTTCCTTTCCGGGGACATTCGTGGCTTCGACGATCTCGAACCCGGCGTCGCGCGCGAGGGCGACGAAGGCCGCGCGACACTCCGCGTTCGCCATCGGCGTGACGAGATGCAGCGCGGGGATGCGCCCGGCGAGTCGCCGCGCGGCGGCGAGGAAGTCCGCGCCGAGACGCGCGATCTCGCCGAGGCGGCTGCCGGGCAGCACGGCCAGTACCTTGGCGTCGAGCGGCAGGCCGAGCGCGGTGCGCGCGGCGGCCCGGTCCGGATCGAGCGGCATCGTGTCGGCGAGCGGATGGCCGACGAAGCGCGCATCGACACCGTGACGCGCGTAGATCGGCGGCTCCATCGGAAACAGGCAGAGCACGCGGTCGGCGCTGCGGCCGATCTTCTGCGCCCGTTTCTCGCGCCATGCCCAGACCGATGGGCTGACGTAGTGCACCGTGCGCACGCCGGCACGCTTGAGCCGGCGCTCGAGACCGAGATTGAAGTCCGGCGCGTCGATGCCGACGAAGGCATCCGGCCCGGCGGCGATCGTGCGGCGGGCGACCTCGCGGCGTATCGCGAGCAGTTCGAACAGCCGCGGCAGCACTTCGACGAAGCCCATCACGGCGAGGCGCTCGGCGGGATACCAGGCGTCCAGACCCGCCGCAATCATGCGTGGCCCGCCGATGCCGGCGAAGCGCGCCTCCGGATAGCGCTCGCGCAGCGACCGGATCAGGTCCGCGCCGAGCAGGTCGCCGGACGCTTCGCCGGCGACGAGGACGAAGAGGCGCGGGCGGTGACCGGGGATCGGGGTTTCGGGAGGAAGCACGGCGTGCGCACCAATCCGGCGGGAAGTCAGGGGCGTCTGTCGAAAGGCCTGTGGCGAGCGGCGATCATGCCGGAATCGGAGGCCGGAGTGATCCGCCTCGCCCGGCCCGATCCCCGGCGCTCCCCATCCGCCGACGGCTGGACGTGGTCCGTCCCGGAGTCTGGCGTCACCGCAGCAACGGCCGCTCGCCGCGCTCGATGAAGTCGAGCATCAGGGCGACGTCGCCGCTGTCCTTCGCCTGCTCGGCCAGCTTCTCGCGTGCTTCCGCCAAAGGCGTGCCGGAAACGTACAGCGTGCGGTAGGCGCGCCTGATCGCGGCGATGCGCTCGGCGTCGAAGCCGCGGCGCTTGAGCCCCTCGCTGTTGATCCCGCGCGGGCGGCCCTGCGTGTCGGCGGCGACCATCAGGAAGGGCGGCACGTCGCCGGACAGCAGCACGCCCATGCCGACGAACGCGTGCGAGCCGATGCGGCAGAACTGGTGCACGCCGGCGAAGCCGGACAGGATGACGTGGTCGCCGATCTCGACGTGCCCGGCCAGCGTGGCGTTGTTCGAGAACACGCAATGGTGGCCGATCCGGCAGTCGTGGGCGACGTGCGTGTAGGCGAGGAACCAGTTGTCGTCGCCGATGCGCGTCGCTCCGCCGCCGTCGCCGGTGCCGCGGTTGATCGTCACGAATTCGCGGATCAGGTTGCGGTCGCCGATGACCAGCTCGGTGCGCTCCCCGCGGAACTTCTTGTCCTGCGGGTCGCCGCCGATCGACGAGAACGGGAAGAGGCGGTTGCCGCGGCCGAGCCGGGTCGGTCCCTGGATCACGACGTGCGGGCCGATCTCGGTGTCGTCGCCGATCTCGACGTCGGCGCCGATCACGCTGTAGGCACCAATGCGGACGCCGGCGCCGATCTTCGCGGCGGGATCGACCTGCGCGGTCGCGTGGATCATCAGCGCGGGACCTCGGCGCAGAGGAACTCCGCTTCGGCGGCGGCCTTGCCGTCGACGAGGGCGCGTCCGACGAACTGGCTCATGTTGCGCAGGCGGCGCTTGTGCTCGACTTCGAGGCGCAGCTGGTCGCCGGGCACGACGACGCGGTTGAAGCGCGCCTTGTCGACCTTGACGAGGTAGAACACGACCGACTGGCCCGGCTCGCGCGATTCCGACAGCATGATCAGCGTGCCGGCGGCCTGCGCCATCGCCTCGATCAGCAGCACGCCGGGCATGACCGGGTGGCCGGGGAAATGGCCCTGGAAGAACGGCTCGTTGAAGGTGACGTTCTTGAGCGCGACCACGCTCCGGTTCGGCTCGAGCTCGACGACGCGGTCGATCAGCAGGAACGGGTAGCGGTGCGGCAGCAGGGCGGTGATCTGCTCGACGCCGAGCGGCAGTTGGATCGACGGGGCGGTGGCGGTCATGACTTCGATTCCTTTTCGACGGCGCCGACGCGCCGCGCGAGTTCGTCCAGATGCTTGAAGCGCGCCGCATTGCGGCGCCAGTCCCGGTTCGGCTGGATCGGCGTGCCGGAGGAATACTCCCCGGGCTCGCGGATCGAATGCGTCACCAGGCTCATCGCGGTCACGGTGACGCGATCGGCGATGCTCAAATGACCGAGTATGCCAGCGCCGCCGCCGATCAGGCAGTAGCGGCCGATGCTGGCGCTGCCGGCGACGGCGGCGCAGCCGGCCAGGGCGGTGTGGGCGCCGATGACGACGTTGTGCGCGACCTGGATCTGGTTGTCCAGGCGCACGTCCTCGGCCAGCACGGTGTCCCCGAGCGCGCCGCGGTCGATCGTCGTGTTCGCGCCGATCTCGCAATCGTCGCCGATGCGCACGCCGCCGAGCTGGGGCACCTTGATCCAGTGATCCCTGTCGAAGGCGAGGCCGAAGCCGTCCGCGCCGAGCACGGCGCCCGGATGGATCAGCACGCGCCGGCCGAGCGTCACGTCCTGCACCAGGGTCACACGCGCGACCAGCCGCGACTGCGCACCGATCGTGCAGCCGGGCCCGATCACGCAGTGCGGCCCGAGGACCGCACCGGCCTCGACGACCGCGCCGTCCTCGATCACGCACAGCGGACCGATGCTGGCGCCAGGGTCGACGCGGGCGCCCGGCGCCACGACCGCACTCGCGTGCACGCCGGGGACGGCGGCCGGAATGCGCTCGAACAGCGTGGCGATGCGCGCGAACGCAACGTACGGATCGGCGGCGATCAAGGCGGCACCGCTCCAGGCGTCGGCGTCCGCCTCGCGCAGCACCACGGCTGCGGCACGGGCGTCGGCGAGTTGCGATCGGTAGCGCGGATTGGCCAGGAAGCCGATCCGGCCGGGGCCGGCCTCGGCCAGCGTGGCGACGCCGTCGATGACGGCATCGGCGTCGCCGCGGAGGGCGAGGCCGAAACGCTCGGCGATCTCGCCGAGGCGGAGCGGGGAGGCGGTCATGGCGTATCCGGCTTCGCGGTACGGCGCAGGCGCTCGAGCACGCGATCGGTGATGTCGACCTTGGGGCCGGCGTACACGACCGGGCTCGGCACGATCAGGTCGTAGCCCTGCTCGCGCGCGAACTCGACGACGGCGTCGTTGATCTCGCGCCAGCTCTTGTCGAGCTCCTGGTCGCTGCGGGTCTTGAGGTCCGCGCGCAGGCTCTCGCGGCTGCGCTTGATGGAGCGATCCAGCGCGTCGATTTCACGCTGCAGCGCGTCGGCCTCGGCAGGCTTCATCGTCGCGGCTTCGCGCTTCTGGCGCTCGCGCAGGCTCGCGGCACGCGTCTCGTCGGCCTTCAGCGCGGCATCGCCGCTGGCGAACTCGCGTTCCAGCTTGCGGCGGCCGGCGACGACCTGGGGCGCATTGTCGAGCAGGCGCTTCATGTCGACGTATCCGATGCGCACCGCGGGCGCCGACGGCGACTGGGCATGGGCGAGGGGCGCCAGCGCGACCGCCGCCGTCAGCAGCAGGCGGAAGCGGCGGTTCGAACGCGAGGAAAGAAACGTCATGTGGCGTCTCCCCGCTGCCTTGTGCGGCGCGTCGCCCCGGCCTCAGAACATGTTGCCGAAGGTGAACTGGATCGTCTCGGTGTCGTCGCCGGGCTTCTTCTTGATCGGCTTGGCGAAGTTGATGACGATCGGTCCGATCGGCGCACGCCACTGGAACGCGAGGCCCACCGACGCACGCAGCTGGTCGGCGCTCCAGGACTTGTAGAGATCGCAGTCCTTGACGAGGTTCGAGTTGCAGAGGTTGTTCTTGAACACGTTGCCGACGTCGAGGAAGGCCGACAGGCGCGTGCTGTCGTCGTTCTCCTTCACGAACGGCGTCGGGAAGATGATCTCCGCCGAGGCGGCGGTCTTGAACGAACCGCCGAGCGGCTGGCGGCAGTTCTTGTCCTGCGCGTCGCAGTAGGCGACGTACGGGCCGAGCGTGTTGTCGCGGAAGCCGCGCACGTCGGCCACGCCGCCGGCATAGAAGTTCTCGAAGAACGGCAGGCCGCCGAGATCCCGCATGTAGCGGTCGTGCCCGACCGTGGCCGGGTCGGCCAGCACGCTCTTCGGGTCCTTGTAGGTGTCGCCGTAGCCGAGCTTGAGGCGACCGTAGAAGGTCAGCGAATCGGTCAGCCGCAGGTACTGGCTGTAGAGGTAGTTGACCTTGTAGTACTCGACGGTGGATCCGGGCAGGGTCGCTTCCAGCGACACTTGCTGCAGCGAGCCGCGGGTCGGGTTCCAGTAGCGGTTGCGCGTGTCGTGCGCCCAGGACAGCTGCATGTTCCAGGCGTGGAACGTGCGGTGGCCGAGGTTGTCGATGTAGTCGATGATCGCCGCCGGCGTGTAGTACGGCGAGGCCTGGATGGTGGTCTTGTTGACGCCGATCTGCGTGTTGATCGTGTCCGACTCGGTGATCGGGAACGACAGGTAGATGTCGAACGCGTCGGTGTTGCTGTAGTAGCTGGCGAGGTTGTTGTTGCCGGCGTCGTAGCGCGTGTGGCGCAGGTTGTAGCCGAGGCCGACGCCCTCGTCGGTCAGGTAAGGCTCGAAGTAGGACAGGCCGTAGCTCTTGAGGTAGCCGCTCTGCTGGGCCGAGAGCGAGACGCGGTCGCCGCTGCCGAGCAGGTTGTTCTGCGTCACGCTGGCGTTGACGATGACGCCCTGCACCTGGCCGTAGCCGAGACCGAACGTGAAGGCGCCGGAGTTCTGTTCCTCGACGGTGATGTCCAGGTCGACCTGGTCGTCGGAGCCCGGCACCTTCGGCGTCTCGATGTTGACGGTGCGGAAGAAGCCGAGGCGCTGCAGGCGGATCTTGGAGCGGTCGATCGCGGCCTGCGAGTACCACGAGCCTTCGAGCTGGCGCATCTCGCGGCGCAGCACGTCGTCGCGCGTGTGCACATTGCCCTTGAACACGATCTGGCGCACGTAGACGCGCTTGCCCGGCACGACGAAGAAGTTCAGGCCGACCTCGCGCTTCTCCTTGTCGATCTGCGGGATCGGCTGGACTTCGGCGAAGGCGTAGCCGATGTTGGACAGCGCGGCGGTGATCGCGTCGACCGACGCCTCGATCTGCTTGCGCGAGAAGGTGTCGCCGGCCTTGATCTGCAGCAGCTTGCGCAGGTCTTCCTCGTTGAGGACGAGGGTGCCGGTGAGCTTGATGTCGTTGATCTTGTAGATCTCACCTTCGTTGATGTTGGTGACGACGTACATCTTGCGCTTGTCGGGGCTGATGCTGACCTGCGTCGAATCGACGGCGAAGTCGGCGTAGCCGCGATCCATGTAATACGACTGCAGCTTCTCGAGGTCGCCGGACAGCTTCTCGCGCGAGTACTGGTCGTCCCTGGAGTACCAGGAGGTCCAGTTGCTCGTGTTCGACTCGAACTCGCCCTTGATCTGGCGGTCGGGGAAGGTCTCGTTGCCGACGATGTTCAGGTGCTTGATGCGCGCGGGCTTGCCTTCGGCGATGTTGATCGCGACCTCGACGCGGTTGCGGTCGAGGTTGACCTTGGAGGTCTTGACCGAGACGTTGTACTTGCCGCGGTTGTAGTACTGCTTGATCAGTTCGTCCTGGATGCCGCTGAGCTTGAGGTCGTCGAAAGCCTCGCCCTCGGCCAGGCCGATGCCCTTGAGGCCCTTGAGCAGGTCCTCTTCCTTGATGTCCTTGTTGCCGCGGATCGCGATCTTGGAGATCTGCGGGCGCTCCTTGACCGTGACGACGAGGATGTCGCCCTGGCGGCCGAGCTGCACGTCGCTGAAGAAGCCGGTCTTGTAGAGCGCGCGGATCGCCTGCTCGGCGCGGTCGCCGGTCAGGGAGTCGCCTTTCTCGACGGGCAGGTACGTGAACACCGTGCCCGGCGCGATGCGCGACAGACCTTCGACGCGAATGTCGGAGATCGTGAAGGTATCGAACGCGAACGCGTCCTGGGCGGAGAACCAGGCGAGCAGGAGGAGGGCGGCAATACGCTTCATCGTCAATTCCGTCAGGGCATGCACGCGGCGCGCGGCGGGGTATCCCGCCGTGGCCGCACTCGTTGTCGGGCAGACCGCGCGATCAGGATGCGATCCGCAGTATGTCGTTGTAGAACGCGAGCCCCATCAGGGCCATCAGAAGGGTCAACCCTACGTACTGTCCGGCGATCTGCATGCGCTCGCTGACCGGGCTGCCCTTGATCATCTCGATAAGGTAATACAGCAGGTGGCCGCCGTCCAAGACCGGGATCGGCAACAGGTTGAGGATCGCGAGGCTCAGCGAAATGATCGCGAGGAAGTCCAGGAACCAGGCGATGCCGAGCTGGGCGTAGCCATTGGCGGCCTGGGCGATCGTGATGACCCCGGAGAGGTTCTTCAGCGAGGCCTGCCCGCTGACCATGCCCCACAGCATGGTCAAGGTCTGGCGCGTGCGTTGCCAGGTTTCGTCCAGGGCCTTCGGGATCGCCGCCAGCGGTCCGTAGTGCAGGGTCGCATCGTACTTCGGCTGCGGTACCTCCATGCCGATGCCGAGGACCCAGGCGGTCCGGCCGTCCTGTTCGCGCCGCACCGGTTTGGCGTCCAGTGCGACCATCGCTCCGTCGCGAAGGACTTCGAGCCGGATGGCGCGGCCGCCTTCGGCATGCCTCTGGATGATGGCCGGCACGTCACTGCGGTCGTTCGCGGATTCCCCCCCGATCGAGAGGAAGCGGTCGCCGACCTTCAGGCCGGCGCTTTCGGCGGCGCTGCCGGGCTCGATCGAGGCGACCGTGGGGGGCAGCGACCACTGTTGGGGCACGATGCCGATGGCCGCGAACACGTCCTTCTCGCCGACCGACGGCGGCAGCTTCGACAGGGGAAGGCGCAGTTCGCGCATACGGCCGTCGCGGTCGGCGACGGCCAGGGCCAGGTCGTGCCGATTGATGCCGGCCTGGATGATCTCCACGCTGGCATCGGTCCAGGTCTCGACCTCGTGGCCGTCGATCGCCGTGATGCGGTCGCCGCTCTGCAGGCCCGCGCTCGCGGCGATGCGGTCGACGTGGCCGACGATCGGCTGGTAGTCCGGCTTGCCGATCACGAACATCAGCCAGAACGCGAACACGGTGAAGACGAGGTTGAACACGGGGCCGGCCGCGCTGATCGCCATGCGGTTGGCGACGGGCTGGCGGTTGTGCGCGCCCTGCAGCTCCTCCGGATCGACGACGCCTTCCATCTCGCGCTCGTCGAGCATCTTGACGTAGCCGCCCAGCGGGATCGCGGCGACGACGAATTCGGTGCCGTGGCGGTCGACGCGCGACCACAGGGCCGGCCCGAAGCCGACCGAAAACCTGAGCACGCGCACGCCGCAGCGTCTCGCGACGATGAAGTGGCCGAACTCGTGGAAGGTCACGAGGACCCCCATCGTCACGATCAACCACCAGACGGAACCAAAAAATGCATTCATTACATGGCCTTGGCGCAGCCGGATCAGAGAGCGGCGATGATGCGACGGGCTTCCCGGCGCGCCGCCGAATCGGCGTCGAGGATGGCGTCCAGGTCGCTCGCCGGCACCGAATCTACCGTATCCAGGCAGCGTTCGATCGTCTCCGCGATGGCGAGGAATGGCAGCCGTTCATCGAGGAATGCGGCGACGGCTTCCTCGTTCGCCGCGTTCAGCACCGTCGTGGCGGTACCGCCGGCGCGCAGTGCGGCGTAGGCCAGGGCGAGGCAGCGGAACGTATCGAGGTCGGGCGGCTCGAAGTCGAGCCGGGCCGTCCTGAGGAGGTCGAGAGGCGTCACGCCGGCGTCGATGCGTTCCGGCCACGCCAGCGCGTACGCGATCGCCGTGCGCATGTCGGGGTTGCCGAGCTGGGCCAGCACCGAGCCGTCGGCGTACTCGACCATCGAATGCACGATGCTCTGCGGATGCACCACGACCTCGATGCGATCGGGCGCCGCATCGAAGAGGTGATGCGCCTCGATGACTTCGAGGCCCTTGTTCATGAGGGTGGCCGAGTCGACCGAGATCTTGCGGCCCATGCTCCAGTTCGGGTGTGCGCAGGCCTGGGCGGGCGTGATCGTGCCGAGATCGGCACGCGTGCGGCCGCGGAAAGGGCCGCCCGAGGCGGTCAGCAGCAGGCGCCGCACACCCACGCCGGCCAGGCTCGTCCGCGTGGCGGGCAGGCACTGGAAGATCGCGTTGTGTTCGGAATCGAGCGGCAGCAACTCGCCGCCGCCGTCGTCGAGCGCCGCCTTCAGCAGCGCGCCGGCCATGACGATCGCTTCCTTGTTCGCCAGCAGCAGCCGCTTGCCGGCGCGGGCGGCGGCAAGGGTGGATTCCAGGCCGGCCGCGCCGACGATGGCGGCGACGACGGTGTCGCAATGCGGGCCCGAGGCGGCCTCCAGCAAGGCGTCGGGACCGGCCAGCACGCGGCAGCCGGCGCCGTTGGCGGCGATGCGGTCGCGCAGGGCGGCTTCGCAGGACGCATCGGCGATGACGGCGACGTCGGGGCGGAAGCGTGCGCACAGTTCGGCCAGCGCGTCGACGCTGCGGTGCGCGGCCAGCACGGTGGCGCGGAAGCGGTCCGGGTGACGCGCGACGAGGTCGAGGGTGCTGGCGCCGATCGAGCCGGTGGCACCGAGGATCGCGATGCGTCTCATGCCGACAGGAGGAGGTCGAGCAGGGCCTTGCCGGCGACGAAGAGCGGCATCGCCGCGAGCAGGCTGTCGATGCGGTCGAGCAGGCCGCCGTGGCCCGGGAACAGGGCGCCGGAGTCCTTCACGCTGGCCTGGCGCTTGAGCAGGCTCTCGAAGAGGTCGCCGACGATCGAGGCCATCACGGTGACGAGCGACAGCGCGACCAGCGCCACCAGCAGGGCCCCGCGTGCGCCGAGCAGCCAGACGCCGGCCGTGGCGACGACGACCGCCCCTGCCAGGGCGCCCCAGGCGCCGGCGAGGGTCTTGTTGGGGCTGATGTTCGGAGCAAGCTTGGTGGTGCCGAAGCGCTTGCCGGCGAAATAGGCTGCGGTGTCGGCGGTCCAGATCAGCACGATAGCGAACAGGGTCCAGGCATGGCCGTGATCGGGTTGGCCGTGCAGGTGCACGAGCGCGAGCCAGGCCGGCAGGATCGCCAGCTCGCAGGCGAGGATCTTCACCGCGGCATGTTCCCGCGTCGGTGCCGCGCCCCAGGAGAAGTTGCGCATCCAGAGCAGCGCGGCCAGCCAGCCGACGAGCCCGGCGCCGATGACGTACCAGGCCAAGGCGGAGTCGCGGATCGTCCAGAGCAGGCCCATCAGGACGGCGTTGGCGGCCACCAGGGCGATGCCGGCCTGGCGGGTCACGATGCCGGCGAGCCGGCTCCACTCCCAGGTCGCCTGCAGGCACAGCGCTGCGATGATCAGGCCCACGGCCCAGGTCGGCAGGAAC
Source organism: Rhodanobacteraceae bacterium UBA703 (assembly GCA_002297645.1). Classification (GTDB taxonomy): domain Bacteria; phylum Pseudomonadota; class Gammaproteobacteria; order Xanthomonadales; family Rhodanobacteraceae; genus Dokdonella_A. The sequence continues at coordinate 23,425 of DBMH01000256.1, forward strand.
AGCACGATCGCGACGGCGATCGGTGCGAGCACCAGGGCGGTCAATGTGCGTTGTTTCAGCATCCGCTCAACCCGTGACGCGCAATTGCGCGGATGTGAGGCCGTAGCGGCGCTCGCGCCGTGCGTACTCGGCCAGCGCGGCGTCGAGTACGTCGGCATCGACGTCCGGCCACAGCGCATCGGTGAAATGGAGTTCGGCGTAGGCGATCTGCCAGAGCAGGAAGTTGCTGACGCGCAGCTCTCCGCCGGTGCGTATGAACAGGTCCACCGGCGGCTGGCCGGCAAGGCATGCGTGCTGCGCAAACAGCGACTCGTCGATCGCCTCGGCCGCGATCTCGCCGCGGACGGCGGCTTGCGCGAGCGAGCGTGCCGCGTTCGCGATGTCCCAGCGTCCGCCGTAGTTGACCGCGACGTTCAGGCGCAGCGCGGAATTTTCGCGCGTGCGCTCCATCGCGGCGTGCATGCGCGAAGACAGTTCCAGGGCGAACGCCGACAGGTCGCCGACGAACTCGATGCGGACGCCATTGGCGTGGAGTTCGCCGACTTCGCGGTCGAGCGCCTTCAGGAAAAGCTGCATCAAGGCGCCGACTTCGCCCTCGGGGCGCTTCCAGTTCTCGCTGGAGAACGCGAACAGCGTCAGCGCCTCGACGCCGCGGCGGCGGCAGTACTCGACGGCCGCACGCACCGCCTTCTGCCCTTCGCGATGCCCGATCGCGCGCGGCAGGTGCCGGCGCTCGGCCCAGCGGCCGTTGCCGTCCATGACGATCGCGATGTGGCGCGGAATGCGGGAGGCGGCGTCGGTTTCCATGGGGTCCGGCGGGGCAGCGGCGATGCCGCGGTGAGGTGCGGGCAGGGGCGTCGCGCGATGGCGCGACGCGGCCTTCACATGGACATCAGCTCGTCTTCCTTCGCCTTGACGACGGCGTCGACTTCCTTGACGAACTTGTCCGTGTACTTCTGGATTTCCTCTTCCGCCCGGCGCTCGTCGTCCTCGGTGATCTTCTTGTCCTTGAGGAGCTCCTTGACCTGGTGCAGCGCGTCGCGACGCACGTTGCGCACGGCGACCTTCGCGTTCTCGCCTTCGTGGGCGACGTGCTTGGAAAGCTCCTTGCGGCGCTCTTCGGTCAGCGGAGGCAGGTTGATGCGGATCACCTGGCCGACCGTGGTCGGGGTCAGCCCGAGATCGGAGGCGAGGATCGCCTTCTCGATCGCGCCGACCATGTTCTTCTCGTACGGCGTGATCGTGATGGAGCGCGAGTCGGCGAGCGCGATGGTCGCGACCTGCGAGACCGGGGTGTCGCTGCCGTAGTAGGAAACCTTCAGCGGTTCGAACAGGCTCGTGCTGGCGCGACCGGTGCGCAGCCGCGTGAGATCGTGCCGGAGCGACTCGACGCTCTTCTGCATGCGTGTCTGCGTGTCTTTCTTGATGTTGTCGAGCATGGCGGGGCCACCGTTAGTGTGCAGCAATTGACCCGCGAGTATAGCAGCGGCGCCGACGACGGGCCGGAGCCACGGGGCAGCCCCGGGCGGAGGCCCACCGACGGGTATTCCGGACGGTGGCGCCGACCGGCGCCCGGAAGAGCGGGCAGCGAGGTCGTGGCCGGCCCACTGGCC
>DBMH01000211.1 GCA_002297645.1 Rhodanobacteraceae bacterium UBA703
AGAGAAGGATGAGGTGTCGCATGGCAATGGGTTCCTTGGCGATCGTGCCGGGCGTCTGCCCGGCACGGCATTGGCGCCCGCCGCACGCGGGCGGCACCGGGTTCCTTTCCCGGTATCGGCCGGCTTTCGCCGGCGCGCGGACGTGTTCGTCGTGCGTTTCGTGAGTGCGCCGTCCGCCGCGGGACCCGCGGCGGCGTCCGTGCGCCCCGGATCAGTTCTCGAAGCCGTAGCAGAAGATCGTGTCGGCGCGGTACTCGTAGGCGCCGATGTCGGTGACGTGGACGTTCGGGCGGCGGCACGGATTGAAGTCGATCGTGCGTACGAAGCCGGCGCCGCGCTGGTCGGTCGCGAGGTTGGCCGGATTGGAACCCTTGTCGATCGCCGGGCTGTCGGCGGGGATCGGATGCACCGGCGTGACGCCGCCGTGCGCGAGCGTGAGGTCCTGCAGCTTCGCGTCGGCTTCGATGTTCGCGCTCGCGTTCGTGATGGTGCCGATCGCCGGCATCACCAGGAACAGGCTGTGGTCGACATTCAGCGTGCCTTCCGTCTGCGGGACACCGGTCACGCTGCGCGCGACGTCGATCGGCTGGCTCGTGTTGCCGTGCGTGTTGCGGTTGAACAGCGTGCTCTGCACGGTCACGCGCGTGGTCGCGCCGGTGCCGACCCACAGCGCGCCGCCGGCGCCCTGGCCGGGTGACGTGTCGGGCGACGTCGCGTTGTGGGCGAAGGTGCTGTTGCGCACCGTCAGGTTGCCCTGGGCCACGGCCACGCCGGCGCCGTGGCTGAACTGGTGCTGCGTGCGGTTGCCCGAGAAGGTCGAGTTCTCGATGACGTTCTCGGCGGAGCCGGCGTCCGTCACGCTGGAGAAGTACAAGCCGCCGCCCTCGGTCTGGCTGGTGACCGCATTCCCGACGAACGCGCTGCGCGAGATCGTCAGGTTGACCATGGTCGTCGCATTCATGCCGCCGCCGGCAAGGGTCGCCTGGTTGCCCTGGACGAGGCTGTCCGTGATGACGGCGCTGATGCCGGGCGGCGACAGATTGATGCCGCCGCCGGCGAGTTCCGCGGTGTTGTCGATGATGCGGGTGCGGTCCATCCGCAACTGGCCGCGAGCGAGATGCACCGCGCCGCCCTTCGGCTGGAAGCCGCCGGCCGCGTGGTTGTCGCTCGCGGTGACATTGATCAGGCTGAGGTTGGCGCCGGAGACGCTGATGCCGCCGCCGTCGCTGAGCGACTTGTTGGCGATGAAGTTCATGTCCGACAGCTTCAGCGTCGGCCGGATCGAAGCCCAGGCGGGACTCTCGTAGAACAGGCCGCCACCGTTGTCGCCGCCGTCGGCAGCGACGGCAGCGGCGCCGCGCTTGATCGTCAGGCCGCTGATGGACCATGTGCGATCGAGGCCCTGCGGATTGTTGAGGCGGAATACGCGGCTGCGGTTGCCGGCGTCGATCGTGACCTTGCCGGCGCCCGGACCGACGATGCCGAGGTTCTCCGTGACGACCAGCTCGCCGCCGGTGAGATCAATGGTGCCTTGCAGGCCGGCCTGGAACTGGATCGTGTCCGCCTCGGGCGTTGCGTTCGCTTGCGCGATCGCGGCGCGCAGGCTGCCGGCGCCGCTGTCGTTCAGGCTGGTCACGGTGATCGTCGCGGCGTCGGCCAGCGGAGCGCCGAGCAGCAACGTGGCGCAGAGGAGGGAAGAGGCGTGTTTCATGGGGTGCTCCGAAAGAGGACATTCCTTGCCGCGTGCCGTTGCGCGCGGTGCCTTCCGATCACGCAGTCGCGCAGGAAGGGCTATCAAGGGGATTCATGTGCCGTTTATTTTTCGGGCACCGACTCCTCGGGCGCTTGACCGCTCGACCGATGCGTGCGGCACGAGCGGCTCAGCGCCGTCGCGGCATCGGCGCACAGAACGGAAAGCGCGGCCGGCCCCCAATGCCGCTGCCGGGCTGGTACTCGTAGGCGCCGATGTCCGGGGCCGAACCGACGACGCGTGCATGGCAGCCGCCGCGCTGGTCGTGCTGGAGCAGGGACGGATTGATGCCGGCATCGATTGCCGGACTGCCGGCCGCGAGCGCCTGCGTCGGCAATGCGCCGCCGTTGTCGAGCAAGGGGCCGAGGCGGGGATCCACGTTCAGCCGGTTGCCGCCGCGATCGTCGAAGGGCAGGTCCGGCATGCGCTCGACGAGGCTGTGCGACACGTGCGTGGCCTGCGCCGTCGGGACGAGGTCGTAGCCGTCGCCGAACGCATCGCGATTGGCGGCGAGCAGGGTGCTGTTCAACCACAGTTCGTTGTCGCGGCCGGCCGCGCACAGGCCGGCGCACAGGCCCGGGATTTCCATCATCACGCCGTAGTTGTCGGCGATCGTGCTGTTGTTGACGACGAGGCCGCCCTGGAACCAGACCGCGGCGTAGCGCGTCGAGCGGTTGCCGGAGATCGTGCTGTTGATGACGCCGGCCGGTGGGCCGCCGTGCGTCATCACCGCCAGGCCGCCGGCTTGCGACCAGGCGGCGTTCGCGTCGATCACGCTGTCGCGGACGAGAAGCGCGCCTTCGGCCGGCAGGTCGGCGTAGAGGCCGCCGCCGAGGGACTCGGCGGTGTTCGCGGACAGCCGCGAGGCGTCGATGGTCACCGCTGCGTCGCGGGCGTAGACGCCGCCGCCGAGCCCGTCCTGTTCGCCGCCGCGCGCTTCGCTGTAGTTGTCGCGCACGATCGAGCGACGGAGATAGAGGTCCCCGCCGTAGCTCGCGATGGCCGCCCCGCGTGCACCGAAGTTCGCGCGCAGCGTGCAGGCGTCCACGGTCAGGATCGCTCCTTCGTTGACGATGGCGCCGTCGCCGGCGTCGGTCAGGTACAGGCCTTCGAGAACGACCTCGCCGGCCCGGGCGAGGATGCGCAGGATGCCGTTCTGGCTGTCGCCGCGCAGGCGGATCTGCGTCCCGCCGGGACCGTGGACGTGCAGCGCATCCTCGATCGTCAGCGCCGGCCCGTTCATCGGCACCGTGCCGGCCAATCCGCGCGCGAAGCGGACGTGGTCGGCGCCGGGATGAGCGTTCGCCGCGTCGACCGCGGCCCGGAAGGAGCCCGGACCGGCCGCGCCCAGATGAGTGACCCAGAACGTCGCGGGGGGCGGTTCGGATTGCGCGGATGCGATCACGGGGGCGGCGCCGGGCAGGGCAAGCAGCAGGGGCAGCGGGAACGCGCGGCGCATGTCGGTATCCGAAGCAGGGGTTTTGCTTCCACTACGCGAAGCGGCGGCGCTTCCTATCGGTCCTGCTCCGCCTCGGGTCCCGCCGATGCGCACCGCTCCTCGATCCGAAAGGGAATGCCGGTGAGGCCTGCACGTGTTTCCCCCGCCGATCGTCTCAACGGCGTGCGTCGAATCCATTCGAGAAGAGGCGATCGGGCAGGGTGCCGAATTCGTAGGCGCCGAGATCGTAGGGGCCGTGGCGGTCCGCATGAGCCTCGCTGTCGAGGCCGCGCGGCTGCCGATCGAGGTCCAGGGCCCGGCTCGACGGTGCGCTGTCGTCGCAGTAGTCGATCGCTTCGTTGTCCGCGGTCAGACGGAAGTTCCCGTTGGCCGCGTCGACGAACCGGATCGGGCCGATGCTGCTGCGTTCGGCCGCGGACTCGGGAGCGCCGCCATCCTTCATGACGCAGTCGTAGTGCTCGCTGTAGAGAGGGCTCGTCTTCGGCGGCTGAAGGATCGTGGGGAAGCCGTAGACGAGGCTGGCGCGTCCGACGACGTTCGTGCCATCCAGCCCGGAGGAGGCGTAGCCGATGATCATCGGCTGTCCCCAGCACTCGGCGCCGATGCGGGCGAACGTGGAGTGCTCGAACTCGAAGGTCCCGCCTTGCATCCTCGCCAGGTGGTAGTAGCAGTTCGAACTGGTGTTGCTGACCAGGCTGCCGGAGATGCGCAGCGTCGAACGCTCTCCGCTCACGGAAATCGGCTGGGTGGAGGACACGTTTTCGCGCATCGTCACCCCGTCCAGGACGAGCAGTCCGCCGCCGTCGACGCGGATCGTCGTGTTGGGCCCGTTGCCGGAGAGGCGCAGGCAGTCGAGCTCCGGCGGGCAATGCCGAGCATCCGGCCCGGGGCGCCGGGCGAGGCGGGCGACGGCCCTGTAGCCTACGGCGATGGCGCTGCCGAGCCCTTGCGCGTGATTGCCCTGCACGATCACGTCGTCGGCGGACCATTCGGCCTGCGACACCAGGATGCCGCCGCCATCCCCCGCGACCACGTTGCCGGCGATCCGCACGCCCGTCACCGGCAGGGCCGGATCACCCGCGTCGGCCCAGATGGCCGCCTTGCCGTTGTCCAGGACGGCGATGCCACCACCGGCGCCGGCCTGGTTCCGCTCGATCGAGATGTCGTGCGGGAGAATGCGCAGGGTGCCGCCTCTCACGCCGATGCCGCCACCGGTCGGCGCCTTGTTGTCGTGGATACGGATGCCGTGTTCGAGAACGGCGGAGGCGCGTGCTCCGTCGATCGAGAGGCCGCTGCCCAAGGGGTCCGAATAGCCCCAGGCGAGGGAGGCGTCGTTGTGGTGGACGATCGAATCGGACAGGCGTACGCGCGCGGCGCCCCGGATCGAGATTCCGCCCCACTCGGCCGCTTCCCTGGTGGCGCCGCCGCCGCTGACGTCGAGACCTTCCAGGCGCACGTCGATGCCGTCCGCTCCGGAGCCGCCGTCGACGACGATGACGGCACGAGAGCCCGTGCCCGCGATCGGCGTGTGGCCGGCGCGCTCGCCGGCGCCGCAATTCGGGTAGCCGCCGACCAGGTCGACCGACGTATCGATCCGCACGGCCTGGTTCTCGTACGGCTGGTTCCGGGCGAGACGGATGACGTCCGCCTCGGGAGAACTGCGTGCGGTGGCGATCGCGTCGGCCAGGGACGAGGTGTTGCAGGCACCGTCGGCGCCGACCCACAGCTCGGCGGCGCGGGTCGAAGCCGGCAGCAGGAGCGCCGGCGCGTACAGGAACACGAGAAGAAGGCAGGTCCGTTTCAAGGTCGGTGCTCCATCGCGACAGCGGTGGCCGCCGCGGGAAGGGGAAAGGGTTCCGATGTGTCCGGATGAGGCGTCGTTGCTATCCGGAAGCGACTGGTCGCCCTCGTGACGAATGCATGGCAGCGGCGTCCGCGTGGGGCGCGGCGGATGCGGGAGCCGGTCGACGCGAGTGGCGCTTGACGGCATGGCTCCGAATTCCCACGCCGAGATGCGATCGGGCGGCGGGTTCGCCGGTGCCGGCGAACAGGGGGGATCATTCCCCGATCGACTTCAGCACCTCGTCGTTGCTCATCGAATAGTCCACCAATCGGTTGGCGTACACGCTGTTCAGCCATTGCCTCGCGGGATCCGCAGCGTCGTAGTTCACCGCCGGTTTTCCGAAGCGGACGAAGTCGACGGACAGCCGGAAATCCGGCTTGCCGAGGTGGTCGAATTTCCCGTCGTTGAACTGGAACGGATCTCCCCAGAGGATCTCTTCAGGCACGGCCATGCTGTTCGTGTAGCCGTTGAGTCCGACCTGCAGCACGGGCGGCCAGTCGACGAGGTGGAAGCGATCGCGGAGAGTCCACGACCTGTCCTTGTCGTATCGGTACGACAGGATGAATGCACTTCCCACGCGCGTGATCCGAAGGGTGATCCACTCGGCCTTCGCGTCGCGCAGCTTGAGGTGGGACTGGCTGTTGATCGTGTATTTCGTCTCGATCACCGGCTTGCCGGGCTCTTCCGCGACGCCGGTGGTCATGAACAGCCAGTTCTCCTCCCTGGGCTTCCAGCGCTCCTTGCCCGAAGGCTTCGGGACGCGGACCATCAGGCCGCCCAGCGACCAGGCCGTCGCGGGGAGCGCACCGTTCAGGCCGGTGGCGCGAATCCGTGCGCGAACGTCGAAGTCGCCACGGATTTCCTTGTAGAGCAATGGCGCGTTCTTGTCGGCGAACCATCCGGACGTGCCCATGTCGAGATGGAGCACACCGTCCTTCCATTCCTTCTTCCGCACCTTGTCGGGCCAGCCCTCGGTGTCGTGGAGCCATGTCCAGCCGGAAAGGTCGTTCTCCTTCGAGAAATCGTCGTCGAGTGTCGCGCTGCTGACGGACTGTCCGAGCGCCGTCGCGGAAACGAGCATCCCGAGAAGGAGCAGTACAGGGCAGGGTGTCTTCATGGGGTCGGGATCCGAGCGTTGGCGTAGAAGCAGGAGGAAATAGGCGGCGTTCGCGTGGGGCGACAAGGGCGCGCGGAGAACGATCGCGTCGTCGCCACCGGGCGCAATCCCTTCACGCAGGAACGAGAGAGGGGCACGGCCCGGTGGTGTTCGTCACGATCGGTTCAGGGCGTGGTCTCGAATCCGTCCGCAAAGATGCGGTCGTACACGGCGTGGAATTCGTAGGCGCCGATGTCGTAGGTGTTCCTGGCGGAATTGTTCCGATTGGGATGGGCCGGGTCGTCGATGCCGCGTGGTCGATGGTCCAGATCCATCGTGGGCGTGGAGTCGCTGCCCTCGCCGTAGTCGATCGCGATATTGCCCGGCATGAGGCGGTAGTCGTCATTGGCGGGGTCCGCGAACACGATCGGTCTCACGAGGCTGTCTGGGTCGTCGACGTTGGGGCCGCGATTCCTCATGCTGCGGGTGACCAGGGTCAAGCCGGACGGCCAATCCTCGCCGTCGCCCCAGCTGTTTATGGTGTGGTCCTTGTCGGCGACCAGGGTGAGGTCGACGTGGATATTCACGTCCCCTTCGCCATTGCCGGCGACGGCGATCAGTTGACGCGTTTCATGGCCGTTGCGCGCAAAAGTCGAGCTCTGGACGTTTAGAGTATTCCTGTCGCCATCGGCAGAAATCACTTCCATCACCGTGCATTTCGAGATTTGAGGGCTGCACGAATTGTCGGCAACCAGGCTGCTGGAGAGTTTCAGGTTCGATGCATTGCCTTCCACGAGGAAGGCGTTGCCGCCGCGGTCGGCGGTCAAGGCGTTCCCTCGCACGACCGCGCCGGCGACGTACGCCGTGCCGCCACTTCGGACGGCCAAGGCCGCGCCACTGCGCACGCTCGTGTTGTCCGAGATGCGCAGACATTCCTCTTCCGGTCGACAGCCGCGGAACGGCGCGTCGACGAAGCCGTAGAGCTGCGCCTCGCCCTGGTTCTCGACCAGGATGCCGCCGCCGTGCCCGTCGTCACTGGTGTTCTCGTTGACGCGGATCTCGCTGGCGAGCAGCTTGGAGTTGACGCCGCCGACATAGATGCCGCCGCCGCCGCGCGCCCCGGAGTTCTGGATGATGCGCACGGGTTCCACCGGAAGCGGCAGTCCGATCGGGTTCGTCGACTCCGTCAGCACGCCGCCGTTCACGAGCGCGATGCCGCCGCCCTTGCCGTTGATGTTGGCCCGGTTCTGCTTGATCGTGACACCGTGCGGCTCGATCTTGAGCCAGCCGCCGTCGACGAGGATGCCGCCGCCGTTGCCGTAGGTGGTGTTCTCGCGGATATCGACCCAGCGTTCGAGCGTCAGGACGGCGCGCGCTCCCCACACGTTGATGCCGGAACCGCCTCCGGAGTAGTTGTTGCGGACAACGGAGTCGTGGAGACGGACGTGGACGTTGCCGCCGATCGACAATCCGCCCCTCCGCGTGCTTCCCAGGGTCTCGCCGCCGCGACTGATGTCGAGCCGGTCGAGATGCACTTCGATGCGCTCGGGGGCATCGGAGAAGACGGCGAGCACGGCCCGGCGCGAGTTTCCCTCCAACGAGGTGTAGCCGTCGCGTTCGGCGTTGCCGCAGGCCAGGTGGCCGCCGACCAGGCTGACCGGAGTGTCGATCGACAGGGCCTGGTTCGTATACGCGCCGTCCTTCGCGATGCGGATCGTGTCCGCCTCCGGCGTGGCGCGGGCGGCGTCGATCGCGTCCTGGATGGCGGCGTACTGGCAGGCGCTGCCGGCACCGACCCAGAATTCGGCCGCCTGGAGCGGGGGTGCGGCGCCGTACAGCGCCAGGGCGGACAGCAGCGGAAAGAGCTTCGTTTTCAAGGGCGGGGGCCTTCCAGGCTGAAGACGGACCCTCCTTCCAGTACGTGTTCCGGGACGGTTTCCTATCAGCAGGGGCACTGACACGCGGTGTGGCGGGCTCGCCCGCACCCCCTGCAACCGTTTAGAATAGGGATTTCCAGCGGAAAGTTTCGCCCATGACCCCCCTCGTTTTCGTGACTGGCGGCGTGGTGTCCTCGCTTGGCAAGGGCATCGCGGCGGCGTCGCTGGCTGCCATCCTCGAAGCGCGCGGCCTGCGCGTGACGATGATGAAGCTCGATCCCTACATCAACGTCGACCCGGGCACGATGAGCCCGTTCCAGCACGGCGAGGTCTACGTCACCGACGACGGTGCCGAGACCGACCTCGACCTCGGCCACTACGAGCGCTTCGTGCGCACGCGCCTGACCGGCAAGAACTCGATCACCACCGGCAAGATCTACGAGAGCGTCATCGCCAAGGAGCGCCGCGGCGACTACCTCGGCGCGACCGTGCAGGTCATTCCGCACATCACCGACGAGATCAAGCACCGCATCTACGAAGCGACGCAGGGCTACGACGTCGCCCTGGTCGAGATCGGCGGCACCGTCGGCGACATCGAATCGCTGCCGTTCCTCGAAGCGATCCGCCAGATCCGCATCGAACACGGCGCGGAGCAGGCAATCTTCATGCACCTGACGCTGGTGCCGTTCATCAAGGCCGCCGGCGAGATCAAGACCAAGCCGACGCAGCACTCGGTGAAGGAATTGCGCTCGATCGGCATCCAGCCGGACATCCTCGTCTGCCGCTGCGAGCAGCCGCTGCCGCAGTCCGACCGGCGCAAGATCGCGCTGTTCACGAACGTGCCGGAGAAGGCCGTCATCAGCGCCGTCGACGTCGACGTCATCTACCAGCTGCCGCTCTGGCTGCACACGCAGAAGCTCGACGAGATCGTCATCGAGAAGCTCCGGCTGAACGCGAAGCCGGCCGACCTGTCCGAATGGGAGCGCACCGTCGAGGCGGCCGAGCATCCGCACGGCGAGGTCACGATCGCGATCGTCGGCAAGTACGTCGAGCACAAGGACGCCTACAAGTCGCTCGGCGAGGCGCTGCGCCACGGCGGCCTGAAGCAGCGCACGCGCGTGAATCTGCGCTGGGTCGAGTCGGAGGAGATCGAGCGCCGCGGCGCGGATTCGCTCAAGGACGCGGACGGCATCCTAGTACCCGGCGGTTTCGGCAAGCGCGGCTTCGAAGGCAAGATCGCGGCGGCGCGCTACGCGCGCGAGAACCGCATCCCGTACTTCGGCATCTGCTACGGCATGCACGCGGCGGTCACCGATTTCGCGCGCAACATCGCCGGACTCGACGGCGCCAATTCCAGCGAGAACGACCGCAACTGCACGCATCCGGTGATCGCGCTGATCACCGAGTGGAAGACCGGCGCGGGCGAAGTCGAGAAGCGCGACGAGAACTCGGACAAGGGCGGCACGATGCGCCTCGGTGCGCAGGAGTGCCGCCTCAAGGCCGGCACGCTGTCGCGCGAGCTGTACGGGCAGGATGTCGTGCGCGAGCGCCACCGCCACCGCTACGAGTTCAACAACCGCTACCGCCAGCAGTTCGAGGACCTCGGCCTCGTCATTTCCGGCAAGTCGATGGACGACCTGCTGGTCGAGATGGTCGAGCTGCCGAACCACCCGTGGTTCATCGCCTGCCAGGCGCATCCGGAGTTCACGTCGACGCCGCGCGACGGCCACCCGCTGTTCATCGGCTTCATCCGCGCGGCGCGCGAGCAGAAGGCCGTGCGCGAGGCGCCAGCCGTCGACGGCGAGGTTCCGCCCCGGATCGGAGCCACGGCATGACACGCGGAATCTCTGCCGTCATTCCCGCGCAAGGTCGCCATCCCGGACGTCGATCCGGGGCGCGAATCCCGGTTCACGCCGCCACGAGAGGCCCTCTGGGTTCCCGTGTACGCGCCGATGATGCCGTGGGGAACGCGCCGCGATGAAACTCTGTGGCTTCGAAGTCGGCCTCGACCGGCCGCTGTTCCTGATTGCCGGGCCTTGCGTCATCGAGTCGATGCAGTTGCAGCTCGACACCGCCGGCACGCTCAAGGAAATCACCGGCAGGCTCGGCATTCCGTTCATCTTCAAGTCGAGCTTCGACAAGGCGAACCGCACGTCGGGTACGAGCTTCCGCGGCCCGGGCCTGGAAGAAGGGCTGAAGGTGCTCGCCGAAGTGAAGCGCCAGATCGGCGTGCCGGTGCTGACCGACGTGCACGAGTACACGCCGATGGACGAGGTCGCGAGCGTCGTCGACGTGCTGCAGACGCCGGCGTTCCTGTGCCGCCAGACCGACTTCATCCAGAAGGTCGCCAGCGCCGGCCGGCCGGTCAACGTCAAGAAGGGCCAGTTCCTGTCGCCGTGGGAGATGAAGCACGTCGCGGCGAAGGCGAAGGCGACCGGCAACGACGCGATCATGGTGTGCGAGCGCGGCGCGAGTTTCGGCTACAACAACCTCGTCTCCGACATGCGCTCGCTGGCGGTGATGCGCGACACCGGCTGCCCGGTCGTGTTCGACGCGACCCATTCGGTGCAGCTTCCGGGCGGCGCCGACGGCAAGAGCGGCGGCCAGCGCGAGTTCGTGCCGGTGCTGTCGCGCGCGGCGGTCGCGGCCGGCATCGCCGGCCTCTTCATGGAAACGCACCCGGATCCGGACAAGGCGCTCAGCGACGGGCCGAATGCGTGGCCGCTCGGCCGGATGGAGGCGCTGCTCGAGGTGCTGTCGCAGCTCGACCGGCTGGTGAAGTCGCAGGGTTTCGCGGAATAGTTTCGATCAGACACGTGTTCGCGCCCGTGCGTGCGGCGGGCGTGCTTTGCAGAGGCGAGGAGGAAAACAGATGGGTCGAGGTTTCGTCGCAGTGTTCGCGTTGACCGTCACCGTGCTGGGGGCCGCATCGGCCCGGGCGGGAGAGGGACTCAGCAAGTTCTCGGTGGATTCGGAGGCGCCCAAGGCCGCCGTCGCGAAGACGCCCGAAGGGATCGAGTGCCCGCTCGGCATCGCACAGGTCAAGGCGCTCGACGGCGAGCGCTTCGAGTACGGCGGCAAGGCGTACAAGATGCGCGATCTCGCCAAGGCGCTGCGCAAGGCCAACAAGGCGAAGACGTTCGACTGCGTCGTCATCGAAGGCGGCAAGGCGCCGGGCGCCGACGGCATGAAGCGCATCGCCAAGGACCTCTCCGACGCTCCGGTCAAGCACGTCGAGTGGGGCGGCACGCGTCCCGACACCATCCAGAAGCCTGCGAAGTAGTCCGCCCATGTCGAACATCACGAAGATCCACGCGCGCGAAATCCTCGATTCCCGCGGCAACCCCACGCTCGAAGCCGAAGTCACGCTGGCCGACGGCTCGTTCGGCCGCGCCGCGGTGCCGTCGGGCGCCTCGACCGGCTCGCGCGAGGCGGTCGAGCTGCGCGACGGCGACAAGGCGCGCTATCTCGGCAAGGGCGTGAGGAACGCGGTCGCGAACGTCAACACGACGATCGCCGATGTGCTGAAGGGCTTCGACGCGGGCGACCAGCGCGGCCTCGACGCGAAGCTGATCGCGCTCGACGGCACGCCGAACAAGGGCAAGCTCGGCGCCAACGCGCTGCTCGGCGTCTCGCTGGCGAACGCGCACGCGGTCGCGGCGTCGAGGAAGCTGCCGTTGTGGAAGCACCTCGCCGGCGACCGCGCCGCGCGGCTGCCGGTGCCGATGATGAACATCATCAACGGTGGCGCGCACGCCGACAACAACGTCGACATGCAGGAATTCATGATCCTGCCGGTCGGCCTGCCGAGCTTCTCCGAAGGCCTGCGCGCCGGAACCGAGATCTTCCATGCGCTGAAGTCGGTGCTGAAGGGCCGCGGACTCAACACGGCGGTCGGCGACGAAGGCGGTTTCGCGCCGGACCTGCGCTCGAACGAGGAGGCGATCGAGACGATCCTCGAAGCCGTGGCGAAAGCCGGCTACGCGATCGGCAAGGACATCTGGCTCGGCCTCGACGTCGCCAGTTCCGAGTTCTTCAAGGACGGTGCCTATCACCTCGACGGCGAGGGCAAGGTGCTGTCGTCGGCGCAGTTCGCCGACTTCCTCGCGGCCTGGTGCGCCAAGTACCCGATCGTGACGATCGAGGACGGCATGGCGGAAGGCGACTGGGACGGCTGGAAGCTGCTCACCGACAAGCTCGGCAAGACCGTGCAGCTCGTCGGCGACGACCTCTTCGTCACCAACACGGCGATCCTGAAGGAAGGCATCGACCGGCACATCGCCAATGCGATCCTGATCAAGGTCAACCAGATCGGCACGCTGACCGAGACGCTCGATGCGATCGCGATGGCGGACGCGGCGAAGTACGCCTCGATCATATCGCACCGTTCCGGCGAGACCGAGGACACGACGATCGCCGACCTGTCGGTGTCGACCGCCGCGACGCAGATCAAGACCGGTTCGCTGTGCCGCTCCGACCGCGTGGCCAAGTACAACCAACTGCTGCGCATCGAGGAAGCGCTCGGTCCGGCGGCGCGATACGCCGGAAAGGACGCGTTTCCGAACCTGCCGGATTTCAAGGGCTGAGGTCGCTCGCGCGTGCTGCGCTATGCCGCCCTGATCCTGCTGATCCTGCTGATCGCCCTGCAGGTACGCCTATGGACCGGGCAGGGCGGCATCTACGACGTCGCGCGCCTGCGCGAGCGCGTCGAGGAGCAGAAGGCGGAGAACGCGAAGCTGAAGGCGCGCAACGACACGCTGGCGGCCGAGGTCGAGGACCTGAAGCACGGTGACGAGGCGATCGAGGAGCGCGCGCGCGCCGAGATCGGCCTGTTGAAGCCCGGCGAGACCTTCTACCAGGTCGTCGACCAGGGCGCGGCCTCCTCCGGCGACGGCAAGAAGGGCAATGGCGGCAAGTGAGCAGTTGTGGTGCGTCGTTCCGGCCGCCGGCCGCGGCGCGCGTTTCGGCGCCGAACGGCCGAAGCAGTACGTCGAACTGGGCACCCGCTCGTTGCTCGTGCGCACGTTGGAGCGGCTCGCCGCGTGCGATCACGTCGCCGGACTGATGGTCGTTCTGGCGGCGGACGATGCGTACTGGCCCGGCATCGCCGAGTTCGGCGGCAAGCCGGTGCGGACGACGATCGGCGCGTCCGAGCGCTGCGGCTCCGTGCTGGCCGGCCTGCGCGCGCTTCCGGACTCGGTATCGGACGCCTCTTTCGTGCTCGTGCACGACGCGGCGCGTCCCTGCGTGGCCGTCGCGGACATCGGGCGGCTGGTCGAGCAGGCGGGACCTGCCGGCGGCGGCCTGCTCGCCGCTCCGCTGCGCGACACCTTGAAGCTCGCGGATGCCGCGGCGCGCGTGGTGGCGACCGAGCCGCGCGAGGCTCGCTGGCGTGCGCTGACGCCGCAGATGTTCCGCCGCGGCGAACTCGTCGTCGCACTGGAGCGTGCCGAGCGCGACGGCGTCACGGCCACTGACGAGGCCATGGCGATGGAACGCGCCGGCCACCGCCCGCTGCTCGTCGAGGGCAGTGAGAGCAACATCAAGGTCACGACGCGCGCCGATCTGGCGCTGGCGCAGTATCTGTTGAGCCGGGATTCGAGCTTCGGGATCGGGGACTGATACGCGGTTCGCGTGCACTCGGCGGTCTCGGTTTGCACGACGGCAAAAGCGCTGTAGCCTCTCCCGAATCCCGAATCCCGAATCCCGAATCCCGAATCCCGAATCCCGAATCCCAGCTCATCATGCGCATCGGCCAAGGCATCGACGTCCACGTATTCGGCCCCGGCGACCACGTCATGCTCGGCGGCGTCGCGGTGCCGCACACGCACGGACTCGTCGCGCATTCCGACGGCGACGTCGTCATCCACGCGCTCTGCGACGCCCTGCTCGGCGCGCTCGCGCTCGGCGACATCGGCATCCATTTCCCGCCGAGCGATCCGCGCTGGAAGGACGTCAGCAGCCGGCATTTCCTGCTGCATTGCGCGGCTCTCGTCAGCGAGCGCGGCTATGCGCTCGCCAACGCGGACGTCACGATCGTCTGCGAGCGGCCGAAGATCGCGCCGCATGTCGAGGCGATGCGGCGCAATCTCGCCACCGACCTCGGCTGCGCCATCGGCGACGTCAGCGTGAAGGCGACCACCAGCGAGAAGCTCGGCTTCACCGGGCGTGGCGAGGGCATCGCGGCGTTCGCCGTCGTCCTGCTCCAGCGCAGCCGCGCTCCGACGACGGTCGCGCCGGACGATCCGGTGCTGCGCGAACTGGTGACGCGCGCCGAGCTGGACCCGCAATCCTGATGGACCTGCCCTATGCGCACGGCGCGCCGCCGCTGACGGGCCGGCTGCGTGCGGAAGCGGCCGATTTCTTCGTCGAGGAGGAGCTGGGCTTCGAGCCGGCGGGAAAGGGCGAGCACGCCTTCCTGCTCGTGGAGAAGACCGGCGCGAATACCGAATGGGTCGCGCGCGAGCTGGCCACGGCCGCCGGCGTCGCGCCGCTCGCCGTGGGCTTCGCCGGACTCAAGGACCGCCACGCGGTGACGCGGCAGGCATTCACCGTGCAGTTGCCCGGCCGTGACGACCCGGACTGGGGCGCCCTGGCGATCGACGGCGTGCGCGTGCTGTCGGCGACACGCCACGACCGCAAGCTCAAGCGCGGCGCGCATCGCGGAAACCGCTTCCGCATCCGCCTGCGCGAGGTCGGCGGGGATCGCGCCGCGGCCGAGGAGCGGCTTACGCAGATCGCCGCGCGCGGCGTGCCGAACTACTTCGGCGAACAACGCTTCGGCCACGAGCACGGCAACCTCGCGCTGGCGCAGGCGCTGTTCGCCGGCCGCCGGCTGTCGCGCGCGCAGCGCGGCTTCGCCCTCTCGGCGGCACGCTCCGAGCTGTTCAACGCGGTGCTCGCCGCGCGCGTCGTGGACGGCAGTTGGGAGCGCGGGCTCGACGGCGAGGTGTGGGCGCTCGCCGGCTCGAACGCGATCTTCGGTCCGGAACCGTGGAGCGACGAACTTGCGCGCCGCCTGGCCGCGTTCGACATCGACCCCACCGGACCGTTGTGGGGCGCGGGCGAGTTGCGCAGCGAAGGCGCTGCGCGAGCGCTCGAGCTCGCGGCCGTCGAGCCGCTCGTCGGCTTCGCGCGGGGCCTCGAACGCGAGGATCTGCGCCAGCAGCGCCGCGCGCTGAGGCTGCTTCCGTTCGGTTTCCGCGCCACTTGGGAGTCCGCCGATCGGCTGGTGCTCGATTTCCGCCTGCCCGGCGGTGCTTTCGCCACTACGGTGCTGCGCGAACTGTGCGACTGGCACGCCGTTGCGGACTAGCGGGCCTCGCCTCGCGAACTTCCCGCTGGACGGGCGCAACCCGGAGGGCGTCCGGCAGGCACGGCGGCGTCCGCAGCATTACCCCCTCGCGCTTGCCCGGGCGTAGAGTGCGAAGGCGGCCGATGCGATCGGCGCGCGGCCGCATCCAGTACGTGGAGGACGCCATGAAAGTACGATTCTTCGTCGCGACCGTCGCGATGGGGTGCGTCGTCTCGGCGTGCGCCGGCATGGATACGCGGACGCATCCCGAACGTGACCTGTCGGCGGGGCCCGATGCCGACTACGGCAAGATCATCGCGGTCGACCGCTGGGCGCAGCGCAAGGGCGCCGGCCTGGTCTGGGTGAACTACCCGAAGCTGCCGGCCCGCGAGCTGCAGGGAAAGGGCGGCGGCTGACCGCTGCGGCGGCGCCGCGACTCAGCGCGCCTGCAACAGCACGATGACGGCGCCGGTGCCGCCCTGCGCCGGACGCGCCGAGGTGAATGCGAGCACGTCCGCCCGCCGGCGCAGCAGGGTGTCCGTGAGCTGCTTCAGCACGGGGCCCTGCGCCTTCGAGCGCAGCCCCTTGCCGTGGACGATGCGCACGCAGAGTGCGCCGTCGCGGCGGCTGTCGTCGAGAAAATGGCGGATCGCCTCGCGTGCGACGGTGCTGGTCATGTCGTGCAGGTCGATTTCGGCCTGCACGCTGAACTGGCCGCGGCGCAGGCGTTGCAGCAGGCGGTGCTGCTGGCCGGGCTTGAGGTAGGTGATCTCGTCGCCGCCCTCGATCGAGGCATCGAGCGGATGCGTCAGCAGTTCGTCGACGACGTGCGCCTCGTCGAGCATCGCCTGTACCGGCTCGGGAGCGGGACGCGGAGCGGTCGGCGCGGCGGCGGCGTCTTCCTTCAGGCGCCGCACCGGACCGATCGCGTCGCGGAACAGCTGCGCGTCGTCTTCGGACGGAACCGGCGGCACCGGCGCGCGCGCGGAGCGTTTCTGACGTGCGGCCGCGCGCATCAGCGAGCCCATCGTCTCGCGACCGCCCGGTTCCTCGTCGTCGTCGTGCTGCACGGTGCGGGGCTCAGATCTCGTCGAGGATCGCCGCGCGGCGCTTGTCATACTCGGCCTGGGTGATCGCGCCGCTGCGCAGCAGCTCGTCGAGCTTGCGCAGGCGCGTCTCCAGCGTCTTCGACGAAGCGGACTCGGCCTTCCTGTTGCCGGCCGCGGCCTTCGCGGGCTTGGTCGGGCGCGCCGGAGCGGCATCGACGACCTCGGGCGCGGTCGACCAGATGCGGCGGAACTGGGGATCGTTGAGCATGCGCGCCAGCGCGTCCGCGAGCGACTCGCTCAGTGCCTCGTTGCAGCCCTCGACGCTGCGGCCGCGGCCGTAGTGATCGACATTGCCGGAAAAGGTGCCTCTGGCCAGGACCTTGCCGAGGCGATTGGTCAGCGTGTATTCGATCGTGGTGTCGCCGACGTAGGTCGCGCCGACCGCGCGGTTGTTGTGCGCGACATTGAACTTCGTGTAGCGGATCGCCAGCGTGCCGTGGGTCGGCTCGCCGATGCGCAGTCCCCACTGCGCCAGCACGTTGCGCGTGATCTCCTCGACGTAGGTCCTGACGTCGTTGGTGGCGAAGATCGGATAGACCACGACGCCGTCGTTGACGGCCTGGCCGACGACCGCGCCGGCATCGGCTCCGCGGCCATCCTGCACGACCAGCGCGATGCTGCGCTCCTGGGCGCCGGGAATCGGATTCGGCTGCTCGCCTTTCGGCGTGCCCTTCACGGCGAGCTGCACCTGCAGCGGACGGCGATCGGGCGCGGCGGTGGCGGGGGCGATGAAGGTCAGGCCGATCAGGGCGGCGAGACCGATCCTTGCGAGCGGGTTCATGGCGTCTCCATGCGGCGGAAAGGCCCGTCGAAGGGTAGCGATGCGGGGCCGCAGCGACAATCGCGGTGAACCCTGGGGGCGCCGTGCCCCCGGGGACGGGAGCGATGCAAGTCCGTTCTGCTGGGCGACGGCACCTTGCCCGATCCGGAAACGAGCAGAGGCTGCACTTTGTCGGCGGACGATTCCCGCGCGCCGATGCCGGACGCGGGAAGGCCGGCGTATCAATCGAGGGGCGTCACCGCTCGACCACTTCGGCTGCGGCATCGCGGGCGTGGATTCGCCAGTCGCGCCTGGATTGGGCGGCGATGGAACGACGGCCGACGGTGTCCCGAGCCGGCAGACCCTTCTGGCCGAGGCCGGAGCGATCGGGGAAACGATCAAGGCGCTGCGCGTGCGCTGCCATGGATGTGCCGTCTCGGCGTACCGGGGTGCGCCGGTTCCTCGCCGTCAGCGGCGACGGTGCTTCCGCTCGGAATGCAGCGACACGCGGATCGGAGAGCCTTCCTGCACGGAGCCGTTCAGTGCGGCGATGGCCATGCGTCCCTCGTGTCCTTCCATCTTGAGCTCTGCGAATCCCTTGCATTCCCCGCTGAACAGGTCCTTGACGATGCGCACGTCGAATACCTTGCCGTGAGGGGCGAAGATCGCTTGCAGGGTGCTGTCGGTCATCGAACGCGGCAGTCCGCGAACGTCAATCGTGATCATGAATTTTTTCCTTGGTGAGGTGCTCGGGCCCTGCGTGGCAGGGTTGCGCGTTGGGTTGTCGGAGCGGCCACCGGATTGGACGGCCGGGCCAATTCGGCGGTGCCGTTCACAGTCTTTGCAGGACGACGGACAGTGACGGATAGCGAGCCCGAAGAGACAGGGTCATGCGGGATTCGGCCAATGCCAGATCGAACCGGATCGCCGGGGGGTACAGACAGTAGAGGTAGTTGGCATATCCGGAGCTGCTGGTTCCGACCAGCTTGCGAGACACCCGGACATCGTTGTCGTTGCATGCCGCAGCCCACATGCTGCGGAGCGCTTCGTATCCAACCGAATGATCGTCCCGAAGCCGGAATTGAAGGACTGGCGGCAGCAGCTTCATCGCCTCTCCATATGCGGATGCGCAGACAAGGTCGCGCTTGGGTCGCTGGTCGGCGACGGGCCTAGCCAACGAGCGCTAGAGAGGCGAATTGCATTGCGACCATACACCGATTCATCGCCCGGCGCTTGCCGACCATCGTGCTTGTTCCTCGAAGGACGTTTGCCGAGGGGACGTTGCGCGAACTGACGGGCTTCGGGCCTGCGAGGCGACCGAGGCGTTCCCGCGAAAAACGGCGCGGAGCAAGCCCCGCTGACTTCGTGTTCCGTTGTGCGGAACAGGGGCGGCGGAAGCCGCAGCCCTTGAGGGATGAAGGGGGCGATGCTCAGTGATGAGGAGACGAGAGCCGCAAGGCTGAGGCGCTGCAGTGACGACGTGCGTCGAAGTGCCACGCGACGTCACCCTGCGCGTGTTGCGTGAGGGGAGTGGCCAGGTTTCTTCGGTGCGCTCCCGGGGGCGACGCAGACACGCGAGCGAGGCGCGCGGCGTACGCGAGATCGGGTGGGCGATGCGCCCGTGCCGTAACGTCCGTTCGGAGGATAGGGCACAATAGGCGGCCGGCCCGCAGTCTGGACGGCCGTTTCGCAGATCCGTAAACAGCCGCTGCCCGCGAAGGGGGCGTGGCGAAAACGAAGGCTTGAAAAACCTTCACGTTCAAAGGGTGGGGTTCGATCTTGAGAGTTCTGGTCAGCAATGATGACGGCGTCGACGCACCGGGCATCGCCGTGTTGCGTGAGCGCCTCGCCGCCGTCGGCGAGGTCACCGTCGTCGCTCCGGACCGCGACCGCTCCGGCGCCAGCAATTCCCTGACGCTCGATCGCCCGTTGCGCGCCGTGCAGCTGGAGGACGGCCGCTGGCGCGTCGCCGGCACGCCGACGGACTGCGTGCACCTGGCGCTGTCGGGGCTGCTCGACCACGAGCCGGACATCGTCGTTTCCGGTATCAACAACGCCGCCAACCTCGGCGACGACGTTATCTATTCCGGCACCGTCTCGGCGGCGATGGAGGGACGTTTCCTCGGTCTGCCCGCGATCGCGGTGTCCCTGGTCACGCGCGAGCACAAGGGCCTGCACTACCACAGCGCCGCCGAAGCCGTGCTGCTGCTGATGCGCCGCCTGCTGGTCGATCCGCTGCCGGCCGACACGATCCTCAACGTCAACGTGCCGGATCGTCCCTGGGAGGACATCCGCGGCTTCGCCGTGACGCGTCTCGGGCGCCGCCATCGGTCCGCGCCGTGCATCGCGCAGACCGACCCGCGCGGCCGCCCGATCTACTGGATCGGGCCGCCCGGCGAGGCAGCCGACGACGGTCCCGGCACGGACTTCCACGCCATCCGCGACGGCTACGTCTCCATCACGCCGATTCACGTCGACCTCACGCGCTACACCGCGCTGGAAAAGGTCAGCGGCTGGGTCGCCGCGCTGCCGTCGAAGTCCGATGCGGCCTGAGCCGTACGCAGGGCGCCGCGCATGACGTCGTTCTCGCATCGCGATCCGTCGACGCGCGGGCAGGGCATGACCTCGCAGCGCGCGCGCGACCGGCTGGTCGACGATCTTGCGAAGAACGGCATCCGCGATCGGCGCGTGCTCGACGTCATGCGGCAGCTGCCGCGCCATCTGTTCATCGACGAGGCGCTGGCGTCGCGCGCCTACGAGAACACCGCGCTGCCGATCGGGCAGGGACAGACCATCTCGCAGCCGTTCGTCGTCGCGCGCATGACCGAGGCGCTGATCGAGGCCAAGCTGCCGCGCCGCGTGCTCGAGATCGGCACCGGCTCCGGCTACCAGTGCGCGGTGCTCGCGCAACTGGTCGAGCAGGTCTACACGGTCGAGCGCATCGACGAACTGCTGCGCAGCGCGCGCCGGCTGTTCCGCAAGCTCGGCATCTCCAACGTGCGTTCGCGCCACGCCGACGGGCGCCTCGGCTGGGCCGAGGAGGCGCCGTTCGACGCGATCATCCTGACGGCCGCCGGTACCCACCTGGAGGACGCGTTGCTGGCCCAGCTCGCCCCGGACGGTTGCCTCGTGGCACCGGTCGGACCGGCCGGGCGCCAGCAGTTGCTGCGCGTGCGCGCGGATGCGGAGGGTTGGGTACACGAATCCCTCGGGGCGGTCAGCTTCGTGCCGCTGCTGGGGGGAACCGGATGAATCCGCACAGGGAGTTGCCGCGATGAAACTGTTCCGCCCGATGTACGAAGCGGCACTGCGCTGGGCCTCGCATCCGAAGGCCGAACCCTATCTGGGCGGACTCAGCTTCGTCGAGGCGATCATCTTTCCGGTCGCGCCGGAAATCATGCTCGCGCCGATGGTGCTGGCGCGGCCGGAACGCTGGTTCCGCTACGCCACGGTCAGTCTCGCCTTCTCGCTGCTCGGCGCGCTGGTCGGCTACGCGCTCGGCCACTACGCG
The DNA here is from genome assembly GCA_002297645.1 of Rhodanobacteraceae bacterium UBA703. GTDB lineage: Bacteria > Pseudomonadota > Gammaproteobacteria > Xanthomonadales > Rhodanobacteraceae > Dokdonella_A. The sequence continues at coordinate 20,700 of DBMH01000211.1, forward strand.
TTCGCGGCACTGCGTCCGCTGCTGGACAGCATCGGCTGGCTGCCGCGCATCGACGCGCTCGTTCTGCAGCTGAAGCAGGACGTCGCGCAGCACCCGTGGACCGCGTTCTGGACCCTCGTGCTGGCCGGCTTCATGCCGGTGCCGTTGAAGATTTTCACGTGGGCATCCGGCATCGTCGGGGTACCCTTGATCGCGTTCGTGCCGAGCATGTTCGTCGGTCGCGGCAAGCGCGTCTATCTGCTCGCCGGCGCGATCCGCCTCGGCGGCAAGCGGGCCGAGGCGGCGCTGCACCGCTGGATCGAATGGATCGGCTGGGCCGCAGTGGCGCTGGTGGCCGCGGCATTGGTTTATCTTGCGATCCGTCCGGGATCGCCTTGATCGCGCACGAAGAGGCCGTTCGCGGACAGCCTCTTCTTACGGTCTACCTGCGGCCGTCCACGGCCGCACTTTTCGACGAATGAAGGACATGGACAGGCACCACTGGATTCGGCATCTGGGACTCGCGGGCTTCGTGGCCGTGCTGGCTGCCTGCGCATCGAGCGGCCCGGCGCCGGTCGAGGATCGCAGCATCGGTTCGCGCACGGTCGCGCCGCAGCCGGAAGCCCGGCCCGCGTCGGCCACGGGAAGCGTCTACAAGGTCCAGCGCGGCGACACGCTGTACAGCATCGCGTTCCGCAACGGCACGGACTATCGCGAGCTGGCCGGATGGAACGGCATCTCCGCGCCGTACACGATCTACGTCGGGCAGGAATTGCGCCTCGGCCCCAGGGCCGCGACGAAGCCGGCGGCGGCGACACGCTCGCCTTCGACTCCGGTCGTCGCCCCCGCCACGCCGCCGCCGAAGCGGCCGACCGCCGCCGTATCGGCGATGTTCGAGGACGTGCCGCCGGGTGCCGGCGCAT
>DBMH01000330.1 GCA_002297645.1 Rhodanobacteraceae bacterium UBA703
GCACGCGCGGCAGCCGCCTGAGCTACGAGATTCTCGAGGCGCCGTCGGATTGCTCGGCGCCGTCCGACGTCGCCTGGCTGCGCGCGATGCCGGCCAGCGGCGAAGTCCGCGACGGCGAATCCGCGCCGCTGGCGGCGGTCGGCTTGGATGCCGCCACGCTCGCGGAAGGCCGCCACACCGCGGTGCTGTGCCTGCGCACCAACGATCCCGCGCAGCCGTCGATCACCTTGCCGGTCGAGCTGACCGTGACGCCGCCGGATGCCTTGTTCGCCAGCGGTTTCGAGGCGCCCGTCGACGGCGGCGAGCCGCGTCCGGGCCTCTACACCGACCGCGCCGCATTCCTGACGCGCATCGAGCCGGGCTACTTCGACAACCCGTTCACCCACGTGACCGTGCGCACCTACGGCATCGGCTACCGCTATCGGCAGGGCGAGTTCGCCTACACGCTGGCGACCGACCTGCTGCCGATCGACGGCGGCGGTTTCATCACCTACACGATGCCCGGCGTGATCACGACGTCCGATGCGCGCGCCAAGATCGTCGTCACGTTCACCGGCGGGGAAGTGACCGCCGTCGGCGGCAATTTCTGGGCGACCGACGCGGACGAAGCGCCGATCGCCATGAACGTCACCGTCACCCTCGGCGACGGCCGCCGCGAAACCTTCGTCGCGTCGGATCGCTCGGCTTTCCGCGGCTTCACCACGACGGTGCCGATCGACAGCCTGACGATCGAGTCGGAGGATTCGCAGGCGCCGTCGATCTTCACCTGGACGGCGATGGACAACCTGATCGTCGGCCGCAACGCGTTTCCGAAGTAGCGACGATCTCGTGCTCGAACGCTGCCGCGGGACGGAGAGCATCCGCTGCTCTCCGTCCCGCGCGCGGTCCCGGCGCGGCGACACGGTTCCGCCGGCGACCTTTCGCCGATAGCGTGCGAAAAGCGCTACGCGGCACGTGGATGTCCATGACAATCCGGGGCTGTTCGCCTTGCTCGCGGATACGACGCCGACGTGCGGAGCCCTGTTCGCTCCGGAGGTTGGACAATGCCGTCTCGGCGGGCGGGGAGAATGACGAAACGCGTTCGCCTGCCGCCGCGATGCCGTTCCTCATGGCCCAGATGCGCTCGCGACCCGGCGGGCACTCCGCCCCAGGCCACTTCGCGTGCTCAGATCAGGAACAGCGTCGCCAGCCCGAGGAAGATGAAGAACCCGCCGCTGTCGGTCAGCGCGGTGATCATGACGCTCGATCCCATCGCCGGGTCGCGGCCGAAGCGCAGCAGGGTCATCGGGATCAATACGCCCATCATCGCCGCGAGCAGCAGGTTCAGCGTCATCGCGGCGGTCATGACGAAGCCGAGCGCGAGGTTGTGGTAGAGCATCCATGCGACGATGCCGATGACGCCGCCCCAGATCAGGCCGTTGGCCAGGGCGACGCCGAGCTCCTTGCGCAGCAGGCGCTTGGCGCTGCCGGCGCTGATCTGGTCGAGCGCCAGCGCGCGCACGATCATCGTGATGGTCTGGTTGCCCGAGTTGCCGCCGATGCCGGCGACGATCGGCATCAGCGCGGCCAGCGCGACCAGCTTCTGGATGGAGCCTTCGAACACGCCGATCACGCGCGAGGCGATGAACGCGGTGACGAGGTTGATCGCCAGCCATGCCCAGCGGTTGCGCAGCGACTTCCACACCGAGGCGAAGATGTCCTCGTCCTCGCGCAAGCCGAAGCGTTCGCGCACTTCGGCGTCGCTTTCCTCGCGGATCACGTCGACCATCGCGTTGATGGTCAGGCGGCCGATCAGCTTGCCGTTGGCGTCGACGACGGGAGCGGTGACGAGGTCGTAGCGCTCGAATGCCTGCGCGGTCTCGGTCACGTCGTCTTCGGGATGGAAGGTGTTGGCGTCGGGCGCCATGACGGCGCTGACTTCCTTGGCCGGATCGTTGACCAGCAGCCAGCGGATCGGCAGCACGCCGGTCAGTACCGTCTCCTTGTTGACGACGAACAGCTTGTCGGTCTGTTCGGGCAGTTCCTTCAGCCGCCGCAGGTAGCGCAGCACGGTCTCGAGCGTGACGTCGTCGCGGATCGTCACCATGTCGAAGTCCATGATCGCGCCGACCTGGTCCTCTTCCCACGACATCGCCGCCTGCACGCGCTCGCGCTGCCCGGCGTTGAGCCGGTGCATCAGCTCGGCGAGCACGTCCTCGGGCAGGTCCTCGGCGAGGTCGGCGATCTCCTCGGCGTCGAGCTGCTCGGCGGCGGCGAGCAGTTCCGGCTTGTCCATGTCCGCGAGCAGCGATTCGCGCACCGCGTCGGACACTTCGAGCAGGATCTCGCCGTCGCGATCCGCCTTGACGAGGTTCCAGACCTCGAGGCGGTCCTCGGGCGGCAGCGCCTCCAGGATGTAGGCGATGTCGGCCGGGTGCAGTCCGTCGATCTCGCGCTGCAGCTCGGCCATGTGCTGCCGGTGCACGAGGCCTTCGACGAGGTCGCGATGCTCTCCCTGCTCGCGGTGGGCGAGGTTCTCGACCAGGTGCTGCCGTCGCAGCAGTTCCTGGACGCGGGCGAGCTGCGCTTGCAGGAGACTGTGCGGCGTGGTGGCTTCGGCTTCGGTCATCGGCGGAAACGGGTCGGACGGGTGCCGGCACGGGCCGTCGGGCGGATCATGCGGCGCACGCGTTCGCGCTTCATGACGGCCGCGCGACGGCGACCGTCGGGCGGCCGGGGGGTCAGCGGATCGGGCAGTCGCGCATTATCGCGACTTTCGCGCCTGCGTACCTTCCCGCAACGACCAGTCCACGAGTTCGGAAACGACCTGGCCGATGGTGGTCTCGAACGCGGCGAACGCGGCGGCGGTGTCGTTCGCCGGGAACGGGGCATCGGCGGAGAACGCGCGCGAGGCCACGACATGGCTGTTGCGGTAGTCCAGCAGGCGCGCCTGGAAGCGGATCACCGCATGCGAGACGCCGTCGCGGATCTCGGCCTGGAAGGCGTGCAGGTCGAGCGCCAGGGCGTAGTCGCCGCTGAGGCCCGACGTGGCGCTGCCGACGCCGACGATGCGGCCGGACTGCTCGAAGCCCTGCACGATGAGGCTGCGCATCAGGGTCGGGGCGGGGTCGCTCCAGCGCGCGCCGGGGTAGACCTCGATGACGCCGGGCTTCGGCATGACGACGATGCGCGCGGTGTTCAGCGTGTCGCTGGCGAGCGGGGTCTCGACGACGAGCTGCCAGTCCACGCGGGGGCCGCCGGCCGCAGCGGCCGGCGCGCGGTAGCCCGGCGCGTAGATCGTGAACGACTGGCGCTGCACGCCGAGCAGGGACGTGCAGCCGGCGAGCAGCGCGAGGCACAGCAGCAGCGGGAATCGGACGGCACTCATTGCGGCTTGTACTCCTTGGGCTGGTCGCGGCCGAGCAGCAGGCTGTCCGAAGCACCGAGCTTGTCGGTGATCTGCTTCAGCGAGCGCAGGGTCTCGTGCAGTTCGGACAGGGTCGGGCCGAGCTGGCGCAGGCCCTGGTTGGCGAAACGGTCGATCGCGCCGCGGTTGTCGTCGATCAGCGTGTCGGCCGATTCGGCGACCTTGCCGATCGTGGACAGTGCCTTGTCGGTGGATTTCAGCAGCGTGCGCACGTCGTCGCGCACCAGCGCGTTGGTCGTGTTCGCCATCTGGGTGATGGCGGTCAGCGTGTGCCGGATCTGGCCCGTGGCCTCGGTGAGCTGCTGCACGGCGCCGCCGATGTCGGCGCGCTGCTCGGCGAGCGTGCTGGTGATGCTGTCGATGTTCTGCAGCGTCTTGCCGATGTGGGCGACGTTCTCGTCCGACAGGATCTCGTTCATGCGCCACAGGATGTCGTTCACGCTGGTGACGGCGTCCTCGCCGGAGGCGAGCAGCTTGGACAGCGCGGATTCTTCCGAGGGAATCTGCGGAATCGGGTGCTCCCTCGTCGGCTGCAGCGGAGGGCTTTCGGGCGAGCCGCCGGACAGCTGGATGAAGGCGAGACCGGTCACGCCTTGCAGGCCGAGCTTGGCGCGCGTGTCCTGGCGTACTGGCGCGGCAGAGTCCAGCTTGACGCGGGCGATGACCTTGCGCGGGTCGTCCGGCGCGAGGCTCAATGCCGAGACTTCGCCGACCTTGATGCCGTTGTACTGGACGAGGCCGCCGACGGACAGGCCGGTGACGGCTTCGTTGAAGACGACTTCGTACTCCGCGAGCCGGCGGTCGCCGCTCGACTTGGACATCCACATCACGAAGCCGAGCGCGAGCAGGAAGACGCCGATCGTGAAGGCGCCGATGAGGACGTGGTGGGCGCGGGTTTCCATGGCCTAGGGGGCTCCCGTGTTGGAGGCGGCGGCGTGTGTCCGGGCCTGGGCCGTGCGTGCCGCCAGTTCGGCCGAACGGCCGCGCGGTCCCTGGAAGTACTCGCGCACCCAGGGGTCGTCGTAGCGTTCGACCTTGTCCAGCGAGTCGGCCACCAGCACGCGCTTCTGCGAGAGGACGGCGACGCGGTCGCAGATCGTGTAGAGCGTATCGAGGTCGTGCGTGATCAGGAACACGGTCAGGCCGAGGCTCTCGCGCAGGGTCAGGATGAGCTGGTCGAACGCGGCCGCGCCGATCGGGTCGAGGCCGGCGGTCGGTTCGTCCAGGAAGAGGATGTCCGGATCGAGTGCGATGGCGCGGGCCAGCGCGGCGCGCTTGACCATGCCGCCGGAGAGTTGCGACGGAAGCTTCCCGCCCGCGTTCTCGGGCAGGCCGGCCAGCGCGATCTTCAGCGCCGCGAAGCGCTGCATCAGCGCCTGCGGCAGGCGGTAGTGCTCGCGCATCGGCACCATCGTGTTCTCGGCGACGGTCAGGGACGAGAACAGCGCCCCGTTCTGGAACAGCACGCCGCAGCGGCGCTCGACCGCGGCGCGTTCGCGCGCACCGACACGGGTCATTTCCACGCCGAGCAGGCGCACGCTGCCGGCGGCGGGGCGGTTCAGGCCGATGATCGAGCGCAGCAGCACCGACTTGCCGCTGCCGGAGCCGCCGACCACGCCGACGATCTCGCCACGGCGGATGTCGAGGTCGAGGTTCTCGTGCACGACCTGGCTGCCGAACTGGTTGCGCAGGCCGCGCACCTCGATGACGGTTTCCGGCGAGGTCATGGTGGCGTTCCTTGCCGTGACGGGCGCGACGACGGAAAGGCCGCCGGTTCGTGTTCGCAGGCGCCGAGGTGGACGGTGGATTCCCGCTTGCGCGGGAAGGACGGCATGCAAGGCGTGTATGGAGGTGCGGGCCGGAATCTACCGCGGCAAGGGACGTTCATCGAAAAGAAGGCACTTCCCGGAATCCTGCCGTCCTTCCCGCGCAAGCGGAAATCCATTGGACGGGCCGCCATGGACCGCGCGGACGAAGCCCGCCGGAGCGCCAGGAGAGGCGGCCTCATACGCCGATCTCCATGTAGAAGATCGCCGCGACGGCATCGACGAGGATGGTCACGAAGATCGCCTGCACGACGCTCGAAGTCGTGTGCGTGCCGACCGATTCGGCGCTGCCCGAGACCTTGAAGCCCTCGAGGCAGCCGATCGAGGCGATCAGGAAGGCGAACAGCGGCGCCTTGCTCATGCCGACCCAGAAGTGCTTGGTGGCGCCGAGATCCTGCAGCCGCGACACGAACAGGGTCGGCGAGATGTCCATGCTGAACGCGGCGACGACCCCGCCGCCGACGATGCCGGCCAGCATGGCCAGCACGGTCAGCAGCGGCAGCGCGATCAGGAGGGCGAGCAGCCGGGGCAGCACCAGCACCTCGACCGGGTCGACGCCGAGCGTGCGGATCGCGTCGACTTCCTCGCGCGATTTCATCGAGCCGATCTGCGCGGTGAAGGCGCTGCCGGAGCGGCCGGCGATCAGGATCGCGGTCAGCAGCACGCCGAACTCGCGCAGGAACGAGTAGCCGATCAGCTCGACCGTGTAGATCGTCGCGCCGAAGTCCTTCAGCACCGTGGCGCCGAGGAAGGCGACGACGGCGCCGACGAGGAAATTCAGCAGCACGACGATCGGCACCGCGTCCAGGCCGGTCTGTTCCAGGTGGAACGACAGCGCGGTCGGGCGCCAGCGGCGCGGGTCCGGCAGGCAGCGCACCAGCGTGGACAGCGTCAGGCCGATGAAGCCGAGCAATTGCAGGGCGTCGCGGGCGACCTGTTCGGCCGCCACGCCGGTGCGCTCGAACAGGGCGAGCAGGCCGCCTTCGCGGCGTGCGGGCGCGGCGGCCGGAGCGGACGCCTTGGCGACGGCGTCGAGCAGCGCGCGGCGGTTGTCGTCCAGTCCGGCCACTTCGCCGTCACCGGCCATGTCGAGCAGCAGTTCCGCCCCGGCGGTGTCGAGGCGGCCGATGCCGGAGGCGTCGACGCGCGCTCCCTTCCCGGTCTTCGGTCGCAGCGAGGCCACGATGCCGGCCAATGCCGCCGAGTCGGCCAGTGTCCAGTCGCCGGTCGCGACGATGAACGGGCCGTCCGCATTGCTCTGGAGCGTTGCCGTGCCGGTCGTGCTCATCGCGCAAGGCTATCAGGGCGGCGCGAAGATCGGGAGACCGGCCACAGTTGTTTTGCCGCACCGCGTTCATGCCTACGTATCCGTAGCCGCCGAACGGGTCCGCACGGCATCATTCACGGGATGGGCAGAGGCGATTCCGCAAAACCGATCGGCGGCGAAGTTCCGCTGAAGATACGCATCGGCTTCGTCGTCGAGCTGGCGCGCCGCCTGCACGAGTACGGCACGGCCGCGCCGCGCCTGGAGGACGTGGTCAACCTCGTCTCGGCGCGGCTCAGCCTCGGCTGCAACGTGCTGTCGACGCCGACCTCGATCGTCATGTCCTTCGCCGATCATGCCGCCAGCGACGACGACCTGGCCGACGTCACCCAGGTGGTGCGCCTGCCGCCGGGCGAGGTGAACCTGAAGGCGTTGTGCCGTACCGACGAGATCGCCAACGGCGTGATCGCCGGCGAGATCGGGCTGGCCGAGGGGCGGCGATTGCTGCGCGAGGTCGGCGCGATGCGCCCGCGCTGGCCGTCGAAGCTGGCGACCGTGGCGAGCTACGGCATCGCGGCGGCGGCGGTGGCGATCATCCTGCATGCGGGATGGAACGAGGCCGCTGCGTCCGGGCTGATCGGGCTCCTCATCGGCCTGGTCGCGCTGGCGGCCTTGCGCTGGCCTTCGCTCGGGCCGGCTTCGGAGGCGATTTCCGCGTTCCTCGCGGCGATGGTCGCGACCGTGATCGCCGCCTGGGTCGCGCCGCTGGCGGTGCGTTCGGTGGTCATCGCCAGCCTGATCGTGCTGATGCCGGGCATGACCCTGACCACGGCGGTGCGCGAGCTGTCGACCCAGCACCTGATCTCGGGAACCGCGCGCACGATGGGCGCGGTCGCCACCTTGCTGAAACTGACGTTCGGAGCGATCGTCGCGGTGCAGTTCTGCGAACTGCTGGGATTGCATCCGCAGCAGTTCGAGCCGGTGCTGCTGGCGCCGTGGATCGAGTGGTGCGCCGTCATCGCCGGCGCGCTGTCGTTCGCGGTGCTGTTCCGGAGCCCCTTGCGCCACGTGCCGATCGTGGTCGGCGCGGTGGTGCTGGGCTACGCCTGCACGCAGGTCGCCGGCCGCGTGTCCCCGGCCTTCGGCACCTTCGCCGGCAGCGTCGCGGTCGGCGCCGTGAGCAACCTCTTCGCGCGCGTGACGGACCGGCCGGGCGCCCTGATCCGCGAGCCCGGCATCATCCTGCTGGTGCCGGGGTCGGTCGGCTTCCGCACCCTGAGTTTCGTGTTCGAGAACGATGCCCAGCTCGGCCTGCACACCGCGATCGCGCTGATCACCCTGCTGGTGGCCATCGTCGCCGGCCTGCTGTTCGGCGACCTTCTCGTTCCGCCGCGGCGCAAGCTCTGATGATCCGGAAGCTGCCCCGATGGGTGCTGGCCGGCGGGGCCTTGCTCGCGTTCGTCGCCGGCATCGTCAACGCGACCGGCTTCCTGGGCGTGCAGCACCAGGGCATCACGCACCTGACCGGCACGACCACCCTGCTCGGCATCGCGATGGGCGAGGGCGATCTCGCGCACACGCTGCACTTCGCGGCGCTGATCGGCGCCTTCGTGGCGGGTTGCATGGCCAGCGGCATGATCGTCCAGGACGCCACGTTGAAGCTCGGGCGCCGCTACGGCGTCGTGTTGACGATGGAGGCGGTGCTGCTGGCGGTCGCCGTGCCCCTGCTCGGGGCCGGCGACGTGACCGGCGAATACCTCGCGTCGGCGGCCTGCGGGCTGCAGAACGCGATGGCCAGCACCTACAGCGGCGCGGTCCTGCGCACGACGCATTTCTCGGGCACGCTGACCGATCTCGGCATCTTCCTCGGCCACTGGCTGCGCGGCGTGCCGGTGGATCCGCGCCGGGTGCGCCTGCTGTCGTCGCTGGTCCTGTCCTTCCTGGTCGGCGCGTTCGTCGGCGCCCGGCTGTTCCACGCGTTCTCGTACGCCGCGCTGTACGTACCCGCGTCGATGACCGGCGTCGTCGGCGTCGGCTACACGATCTACCGGCAGTTCGGCCTGAAGAACACGTGAGCGCACGAAAAAGCCCGCGAAGCGCGGGCCTTCTCGTCCTCTTGCGGTGAAGCGGTGGCCGTCAGCGCAGCAGCGACCGCAGCATCCACGCCGTCTTCTCGTGCTCCTGCATGCGCTGCGTGGCGAGGTCGGAGGTCGGCTGGTCGTCGGCCTTGTCGGCTGCCTTGAACACGTCGCGCGCGGTGCGCGCGACCGTCTCGTGGCCGTCGACGAGCTGCTGCACCATGCCCTTCCAGTCCGGCACGCCGGTTTCCTCGGCGATCGCCGTCAGCTTGCCGAACTGCGTGTACGAGCCCGGCGCATAGACGTCGAGGGCGCGGATGCGTTCGGCGATCACGTCGGCGGCGGTCCACAGCTCGTTGTACTGCGTCTCGAACATCAGATGCAGCGTGTTGAACATCGTGCCGGTGACGTTCCAGTGGAAACTGTGCGTCTTGAGGTATAGCGAATACGTATCGGCGAGCAGCTTGGAAAGGTTCTTCGCGATGCTCTCGCGGTCTTTCTTCGAAATGCCGATGTCGATGGCCATGACGCGGTCTCCGTGCGAAAGAAGCCCAGAGCCTAGCGCGTGCGCGATCGGGTGGGAAATGGAACCTCCGGATCGCGGCGATCGACCGCAGCTATGGCGGCCGCCCCCGCGCATTCGCGACGGCCGATCCGTTCGTTCCCGGCGGCGCGGGCTATCATTCCCCGATTGCGTTCCCCGATCCGCTCCATGTCCGATCCTTCTTCCCTGCGCGCCGAGCTCGACCACGTCATGGCGCGCGACTTCGGTCGCCTGCTGGCGCGCTGGCGCCGCCTGCGCGAGAAACCCGACGCCGCCGCGTTCGAGGCGCTGCGCGTCGACGTCGCCGCG
>DBMH01000055.1:0-3148 GCA_002297645.1 Rhodanobacteraceae bacterium UBA703
GCCTGGCCGTCGTGGACTTCGCCCATTTTATGGGTTTCGCCGGTGTAGAAGAGGATTCTCTCCGACACCGTGGTCTTGCCTGCGTCGATATGAGAAATTATGCCGATGTTGCGAATTGACGAAATTACCGGGTGTTCCATATGTCCTCGCTCGGAAAAAGTCCTCAAAATTATACAGTCAGAGCCGCCCAAGGCAAGAAAAAAGTAACCTTTCCGAAACCACGACATAAACATGCCATGCGCCATCCGCGCTGCGAAGGGGGAGGAGGGCATCGGCAACAACCGCTTGACCAAGTTCACAATGCGGTTGTGTCTAATGAAATTTCCCTTTCATTCGAACGTATGGCAAATCCAATTCTTGGATTTGATTGATCGAAAAAATTAGCAAAAAATATATTAATAATAATCATTGACAATTACAATGTACGCAATAAATGGATCGAATCCGGTTTCAGTTAAAGGCGATTTCTTCATTGCAGAGTATTCGGTGCTTTTCGATCATTCCTGATCATGATTGACTCATATATTTTCCATGCTATCCTATTCCCATGCCGGAAAGAGTGATAAAAACATTCGATGTCAAGCGCCTGGAAATCCTCGACGAAAGCGGTACCGCGGATGAAAGCCTCATGCCTCCCATCGAAGAGGGGGACATCAGGCGCATCTATGAGCTGATGACTCTTTCGAGGATCTTCGATGAACGCGCCCTGAGCCTGCAGCGGGAGGGACGCATCGGCACCTATCCGTCCATTCTCGGTCAGGAGGCCGCCCAGGTGGGAAGCGCGTTCGCACTGGAGAAAACCGATTGGGTTTTCCCCTCTTTCCGGGAGACGGGGATGTACGTAACCATGGGGTATCCGCTGCACTTGCTTTTTCAATACTGGGCCGGCGACGAGCGGGGCGTGGTTTCTCCGGAAGGGTTGAACATAGTGCCGGTCAGTGTTTCGGTCGGCACCCATATCCCCCATGCAGTCGGGGCGGCCATGGCTGCCAGGTACCGGCGCGACAGGATCGCCGTGGTTGCCTATTTCGGCGACGGAGGCACGTCCAAGGGCGATTTTCATGAAGGATTCAATTTCGCCGGGGTATTCAGGCCGCCGGTCGTTTTCATCTGCCAGAACAACCAGTGGGCGATCTCCGTGCCGCGCAGCGCGCAGACCGGCGCCAAGACCCTGGCGCAGAAAGGCATCGCGGCGGGGCTCGAATGCCTGCAGGTCGACGGCAACGACCTGATCGCGATGCGCACGGCGATGGACTATGCGATCAAGCGTGCCCGCCACGGCCACGGCGGCATGGTCATCGAGGCCGTCACCTACCGCCTGTCCGACCACACCACCGCCGACGACGCGCGGCGCTACCGCCCCGACGACGAGGTCAAGGCCGCGTGGGAGCGCGAGCCGGTCCGCCGCATGAAGGCCTACCTGGCCTCGCTCAACGCGTGGACGGACGAGGAAGAGGACGCGTGGAAGGCCGAGTGCGCCAAGCGCATCGACGCCGAGGTCAACGCCTACCTCGAAACCAAATCGCAGCCGGTGACGGCGATGTTCGACTACACCTACGCCGACGTGCCGGCCGATCTCGCCGCGCAGCGCGCCGAAGCGATCGCCGCCGACAAGGCCGCGCACTGAAATACGGACGACTCCCCATGGCACAGATCACCCTCATCGAAGCCGTCACCCAGGCGCTCGCCCACGAGATGCGCGTCGACCCCAGCGTCGTCGTGCTCGGCGAGGACGTCGGCGTCAACGGCGGCGTGTTCCGCGCGACGCAGGGACTGCAGGAGAAATTCGGCGCCGCGCGCGTGATCGACACGCCGCTGTGCGAGACCACCATCTCCGGCCTCACCGTCGGACTCGCCGCGCAAGGCATGAAGCCCGTCGCCGAAGCCCAGTTCGAAGGCTTCATCTACCCGATGATGGAGCACATCGCCTGCCATGCCGCTCGCCTGCGCAACCGCACGCGCGGCCGCCTGACCTGTCCGGCCGTGTGGCGCGCCCCGTGGGGCGGCGGCATCCGCGCGCCGGAGCATCATTCCGAGGCGAACGAGCACCTGTTCACGAACATTCCGGGCCTGCGCGTCGTCATGCCGTCGTCGCCGGGCCGCGCGTACGGTCTGCTGCTCGCCGCGATCCGCGACCCGGACCCCGTGATCTTCCTCGAGCCCAAGCGCATCTACCGGCAGTACAAGGAGGAAGTCCCGGATGACGGCGAAGCCCTGCCGCTGGACGTCTGCTTCGTGCTGCGCGACGGCAGCGACGTCACGCTGGTCACCTGGGGCGCGCAGGTCAAGGAGACGCTCGAAGCCGCCGACGCGCTGGCCGCCGAAGGCATCAGTGCCGAGGTCATCGACGTCGCCACGCTGACGCCGCTCGACTTCGACACGATCCACGAATCGGTGCGCAAGACCGGACGCTGCGTGATCGTGCACGAAGCGCCGCGCACGGCCGGCTTCGGCGCCGAGATCGCCGCGCGCCTCGCCAGCGAGGCGATCTACGACCTCGTCGCGCCTGTCGAACGCGTGACCGGCTACGACACGCACATCCCGCTGTACCGGCTGGAGATGAAGTACCTGCCGAGCGTCGACAAGATCGTCGCGGCGGCGAAGCGCACCCTCGCGGCGAGCTGACGCCCGCCGCCCGGAATCGGGAACGGAGGGGACGGGAACGGCCGAACACCGGACCTCCTGCCTGCCGCACCTTTCCGATTCCCCATTCTCCATTCCCGATTCCCGGACGAGAACCATGGCCGACATCAAACCCTTCCATCTCCCCGACCTCGGCGAAGGCCTGCCCGACGCCACCATCGTCGAATGGCTCGTCGCCGACGGCGCGACGGTCCGGCTCGACGAACCGCTGGTCTCGATGGAGACCGCCAAGGCGGTCGTCGAAGTGCCGTCGCCATATTCCGGCAAGCTCGTGAGGAAGCACGGCGGCGCCGGCGACGTGATCGCCACCGGCGCGGTGCTGGCGGAGTTCGAGCTCGACCCGAACCTGCCGCAGCGCGCCGAAGCCGAATCCACCGGCCACCACCACGGGCCACCCGCCGCCGCGCCGGGCAAGGGTGTCGGCAGCGAGGCCGCCGACGGACGCGGCGTGGTCGCATCCGACGAAGGCGGCGAGATCCGCACCGACGACGACGCCGGCCGCGCC
>DBMH01000055.1:3220-3361 GCA_002297645.1 Rhodanobacteraceae bacterium UBA703
CTCGGCGTCGACCTGATGCGCGTGCGTCCCAGCGGCGCCGACGGCGTCGTCACGCTGAAGGACGTCAAGGATGCCGCCGCCAGCGGCAGCGCGCGGATCGGCAGCGCACCGGCCACGACGCCGGCGGCGGCCACCGCTCCG
>DBMH01000027.1 GCA_002297645.1 Rhodanobacteraceae bacterium UBA703
GCCACCGCCAGCACCTGCTCGCCGAGCAGTTCGTCGGGCAGCGGCACGGCCTCGAAGCGTGCCGCGCCCGGCGCGCGGCGCCACAGGCCCGGTGCGTAGGTGCCGACGTAGAGACTTCCGTCCGGCGCCGCCGCGACCAGCCACGGGTTGTCACCGGGCAGCCCGTCCGCGCGCCCGTGCCGCTGCAGGCGTCCGTCCGCCTCGATCGACACCAGGCCGTTGCCGAGGCTGCCGAGCCACATCGTGCCGTCGCGATCCTGCGCCACGCCGTAGACGTTGCCGCCCTCGAGCCCCGCGTCCGCGTCGAGCAGTTCCACGCGCGCACGCCCCAGGCGGTAGATGCCGTCGCGGAGCGTGAGCACCCAGGCGAGACCCTCCTCGCCGAACAGCACATCCTGGATTTCGCCCTTCGCGACCAGCACGGGAGGCGCGGATGGGGCCCCGGCCGACGGTCCGGCGGCGAGGCGCCACAGACGGCCACCCTCTCCGACCCAGAGCGCCCCGTCCGGTGCGCGCCAGCTCGAATAGCCGGGGTCCGAACGCGCCGCTGCGTCGGCGAAGATCCGACGCGGCCGGCCCGATTCGATCGCGAACACGCCATCGGCCGCACCGACCCAGACCTGGCCGCTGGCATCGCGCCGCAACTGCGAGACCTCGTGCGGATCGTCGTCGCCGTTCCAGCGCGTTTCCTCGCCGGAGACGGACACGCGCAACAGGCGCCCGTCGACTTCCGCGAACAGCGCGCCGTCGCCCGCGATCGCCGCGTAGCGCGGACTCTGCGTGCCGGTCCGCACCGCAGCCTGCCGCAGCGGGCGCCAGCCGCGCTGGCGGTATAGCCAGATGTCGCCCGATCGCGTCATCAGCCAGACGGTATCGTCCTCTCCGCGCAGGGCCAGCGCCGGATCGACGCCGGGCGGAAAGCGCACGTACGGCGGAAACGCCCCGCTGCCGTCAGGACAGTGCAGCGCGGATTCCGTGGTCACGCACAAGCGGTCCGCGTCGACGTGGCGCACGCCCTGCGCGCCGGCGACGCCGAGGTTCGCGCGCTCGATGCGACCAGAGCGGACGACCAGCCAGTCGCCGTGCTCGGTGTGGGCGAACAGCCGGCCTTCGGCGTCCTTGTACAGCGACAGCACGCGATTGCCCGACATCGCGGGAAAGCGCATCGACTCGTGTACGTCGAACCGCTCGCCGTCGAAGCGCGCGAGGCCGTCGTGCGTCGCCAGCCACAGGAATCCGTCGGCGTCGACTTCGGCGGACCTCGCGCTGCCGACCGGCAATCCGTCCACCGAACCGTAATGGTGCTGCACCCAGCGCCGGCCGGATTCCGCCGCGGCGACGCAGTCGGAGCCGCACGCCGTCGCGATCAGAACGATCGCGACCAGCCAGCTGAAAAAGCCCGATGCCCGCATGGAGGAACGGTGCCGACGAAAAGGCACGAACATACCGGCTCCCGCCCCGAACGCAACCGACGCCGGCACGAGCGCGCTCCGCGCGTGCGTGGAGCCGATGCCGCAGGGCACCGATCGCCCCGGACGCGGATGCACTTCGAACCATTCGCCGCCTGGGACCTGCGTGGTGATACCCGCGCCTGCGCAGGCGACGACGTGCGCTTGGATTCGCGACCTCTCCGGTCGATCGCGAACGGTGCGCACGCCTCGGTCGATACGCGGAAGTGCCCGTCAGGAGCCACCTGAAGAACAGCTCTTCGCCGCCCCGCTCGACTCCAGGCCGATCACGAACGAATCCAGCCGTCCGTCGACCGTGCCCCAGCCGGCGAGGCGCTGGCCGTCGCCGCTGATCGCGGTCAGCACGGACGGACGCCAATGCGACGGCAGCTCGATCGCGCGCTCGGCGAGCCATTGCACGAGCGTGACGACGGAGCGCCCTTCGATCCACAGCACCGCCTCGCGACGATCGCCGGTGCCGGCGCCACCCACCAGGATGCGCCCATCGTCGCTGCTGGCGAACAGATGCAACGGCATCGACGCGTGCGCGACCGGCAAGAGGCGCGCGCCGCCGTCGTCGCTCCAGCGATAGACCGAATGGCCGCCGTCTCCGCGCTCGGATATCCCGAGCAGGACCTCGCCGCGGCGGTCGGCGCCGAGCACTTCGCCGACCGGCTCGCCACTCGCGTCACGCAGCAGGTACGACCGCGCGCCGTACCACGCGACGCCGTGGAGTCCACCTGTCGTCTGCATCCAGCCGTAGACGCGCCCGGCGTCGCCGATGCCGAGCGCGCGCGCCGAGCCACCATCCGGTGTCGGCAGTTCGCGCATGCCGCCGGCGGCGGACCAGACGAAGGCCATGTGTCCTTCGGCCGCCCTGCGCACGCTGCCGACGATGCGCGGCTCGTCGGTGATGCCGAAGGCTTCGCTGACCTGCCCGATCGAGACCGAACCGGCCAGGGTGCCGAGGCGGTGCGGCCGGCCGCTCGCATCCCAGTAGGCGGCGACCTGCCTGTCGTGCTCGTCGAGCAGCGAGCCGGCGACGTAGCGGCCGCTGGCGGAAAGGCCGCGCACGGTGGCGGCGCTGCGCAGGCGCTCGACGCCGCCATGTGCCGACCAGCGGAATCCGCCAGCGTCACCGCCGAGCAGGCTGCCGGCCGCGACGCAGCCATCGCGCGACAGCGCGATC
>DBMH01000143.1 GCA_002297645.1 Rhodanobacteraceae bacterium UBA703
GCCTGCGACGTCGCCGGATGGCCGCCCGGACGTGCTCGCCGCGAACGCGCGCGTCGACGCCGCGGACGCCGCCAGGCGCAGCGCGCAGGCCTTGCGCCATCGCGACATCACGATCGGCTTCGGAGCCGAACGCGATCCGCGCGACCAGTCCGGGACGACCTGGAATGTCTCGATCAGCGTGCCCCTTNNGGCCGAGGCCGACTACGACAGCGCCGCACTGGAACGCGAGAAGGTGCGAGCCGAGGCGCGTGCCGGGACGGAGCGGGCGCGGATCGCGCTCGCCTCTTCGGGCGAGCGCCTGCGGCGCTACGAGACGGATCTGGCGCCAGCCGCGCAGCGCGCGCGCGACGGCGTGGAATTCGCGCATGCGCGCGGCGCGGCCAGCCTGACCGACCTGCTCGACGCACGCCGAGCGTGGCGGGAAGCGCAGGCCGACCTGATTGCCGCGCGCAGCGAATACGCGATCACCCTGGCGGGCTGGAAGGCGGCGACGCAGGTGGATGAGTACGAGGATGGACCATGAGCGAGACAGAGGTGAACCCTCCTTCTGCCTATCCGGCAAACGAGAACCATCGAGCCGACGGCATGAATGAGAAGAACCGGAGAGAAATGCCGCGCCTCGCGTTCCTCGCCCAGACCCTGGCACTCCCGAGTCGCGGATCGACGGTTCTCGATCGCGTTCGCGGCGAAGGGAGCGGCGCGGGGTGCCGCCGTCCGTCGGGCATGGGTGTCGCAGGACGATGCGCGCCGGCGGTGCTGGCCTTGATGGTCGCAGCGTGCCATTCCGCGGCGCCGGCTCCGGCACTGCCGGTGCAGGTCGACGGCGAACGCATCGCGTTTCCGGCCGGCAGCCGCCAGGCGGAGGTCCTCGTCAGCGCGCCGGTCGCGGCGGCGCAGGCGACGACGATCGGCGTGCCGGGACGTTTGGCCTGGGACGACACGCGCACCGCGCGCGTGTTCGCTGCGATGGGCGGACAGGTGGCGAAGATCGAGGCGCAACCCGGCGACGTCGTGCAGGCGGGACAGACCCTGGCCCGGATCGCCTCGCCGTCGTTCGGCGAAGCGCAGTCGGAGCGCGTGCGCGCCGAGGCGGACCTGCGCCAAGCCGGCATGCAGCGACGGCGTGCGCGCGAACTGCACGCGGCCGGGGTCGTCGCGACCAAGGATCTGGAGGACAGCGAAGCGGCCTACGCGCACGCGCAGGCCGAATACGCGCGCACGCAGGCGCGCGCGAAACTCTACGGCGGCGGCAATGGCGTGGACCAGGATTTCCCGCTGCGCGCACCGATCGCCGGCGTCGTGGTCGAGCGCCGGATCACCCCGGGGCAGGAGGTCTCGCCCGAACAGGCGCAGGGCGACGGTCCCGCGCTGTTCACGATCAGCGATCCGTCGCGCCTGTGGCTGCTGCTGGACCTGCCGGAAAGCGCTGCGGGCAGCGTGCAGGCCGGGCGCGACGTTTCGTTCGCCGTGCAGGGCGGCGACGGCTCGCGCATCCAGGCGACGATCGAGCACATCGACGATTTCGTCGACGCCGACACGCGCAGCGTGCACCTGCGCGCCAGCATCGACAACGCGGCGCGGACGCTGAAAGCCGGGATGTACGTCCACGCCGAGATCGCCTCGCCCGCGCGCCCCGGGTTCGACGTGCCGAATGCCGCCGTGCTGCTGGTCGACGGTCGCCGGGTGGTGTTCGTCGACGAGGGCAGCGGGCGCTACCGGCGCCAGGACGTGCGCGCGGCGGAGGTCGGCGGCAGCCGCATGCATGTCGATTCGGGCCTGGCGGACGGCGAGCGCGTCGTCGTCGGCGGCGCGCTGTACCTGCAGCAGCTGATCGCGGCGCAGGCTCCGCGATGATCGAGCGTCTCGTCGGTTATGCGCTGCGCCAGCCGCTGCTGGTGATGATGGCGCTGCTGCTGTTCGTCGGCAGCGGCGTGCTGGCCTTCCGCCACCTGCCGGTGGAGGCCTTCCCCGACGTGTCCGATACGCAGGTCACCGTCGTCACGCTGTATCCGGGCCGGGCGCCCGAGGAGGTCGAGAAGCAGGTGACGATCCCGCTCGAGGTCGGCCTGTCGGGCATCCCGCATTCGGTGCGCGTGTTCTCGCACACCCAGTTCGGCCTGTCGATGATCATCATCACCTTCGACGACAAGGCCAACGACTACTTCGCGCGTGCGCAGGTGCTGGAGCGCCTGCAGGGAATCGACCTGCCGTCCGGCGTGAAGCCCGGCATCGAGGCGATGAGTTCGGCGATCGGCGAGATCTATCGCTATCGCCTGCGCGCCGACCACCTTTCGTCGACGGAACTGCGCACGTTGCAGGAATGGGTGATGGAGCGCCGCCTGCGCACCGTGCCCGGCGTCGCCGACGTCATCAGCTTCGGCGGCTACATCAAGAGCTACGAGGTGCAGCCCGACCTGGCGAAGCTGCGCGATCGCGGCGTCACCCTGAACGACCTCGCCGAGGCGCTGGAGAAAGGCAGTGCGAACGCCGGCGGCGGCTACGTCGAGCACGGCCAGCAGCAGTACCTGATCCGCGGCATCGGGCTGATGCATTCGGCGGACGACATCGGCAAGGTCGTCGTCGCCGAACGCTCCGGCGTGCCGGTGCTGGTGCGCGATCTCGCGACGGTGCGCGAAGCCGGCATTCCACGCCAGGGTCTGGTCGGGCAGGACGACAACGACGACATCGTGTTCGGCCTGGTGCTGATGCGCAAGGGCGAGAACCCGAGCGACGTGCTCGACGGCGTGCACGCGCGCGTCGCCGAGATCCAGGCGAGGCAGTTGCCGCCGGGCGTCACGATCGAACCGTTCTACGATCGCTCGTGGCTGGTCGCGACGACGCTCAAGACCGTGTTCACGAACCTGCTCGAGGGCGCGCTGCTGGTGCTCGCCGTCCTATGGCTGTTCCTGGCGAACTTCCGCGCCGCGATCATCGTCGCGGCGGTGATTCCGCTGGCGTTGCTGTCGACCTTCCTCGGCCTGACGTTCTGGGGCATCCCGGCCAACCTGCTGTCGCTCGGCGCGATGGACTTCGGCATCATCGTCGACGGCGCGGTGATCGTGGTCGAGCACATCTTCGCGCGGCTGTCGAAGCTGCCGGAAGGCAGCGACCGGCGGACGCGGATGCGCACGGTACTGCAGGCGACGGTCGAGGTCGGCCGTCCCACGTTCTTCTCGATGCTGATCATCATCGCCGCGCACATCCCGATCTTCACGCTGCAGCGGCACGAGGGACGCATCTTCGCGCCGATGGCGTATTCGGTGACGTCGGCGCTGGCCGGCGCGCTGATCCTCGCGTTGACGGTCGTTCCGCTGTTCTCGCTGTGGCTGCTGCGCGGACGGCTGCCGCACGGCGAGAACCGCCTGATGCAGGCATTGAAGCGCCTGTACCGGCCGGTGCTGCTGTGGGCGATCGAGCGTCCGCGCGCCGTCGCGCTCGGCGCCCTGGCGGCGCTCGCGGTCAGCCTGGGCGTCGGGGCGCGCCTCGGCAGCGAGTTCCTGCCGGAACTCGACGAAGGCTCCATCTGGCTGACCGCGACGCTCGATCCGAGCATCTCGCTGAAGGAGGCGCAGTCGCAGTCGCGGCGCATCCGCGAGCTGGTGCGCACGATTCCGGAAGTGCGCACGATCGTCGCCAAGCTCGGCCGGCCCGAAGACGGCTCCGATGCGAAGGGGGCCAACCAGATCGAATCGCTGGTGGACCTGAAGCCCGAGAAGGAATGGAAGCGCGGCCTCACCAAGGCGGCGATCATCGACGAGATCCAGCGCACGATGGAGGAAAACGTGCCCGGCGCGGAGTTCTCGATCTCGCAGCCGGTGCGCGACAACATCCTCGAGAGCATCTCGCAGATCAAGGGCCAGATCGTGGTCAAGGTCAACGGCGAGGACCTCGACAAGCTGAGCGCGTACGCGCGCTCGATCCTCGCGCAGGTGCGCGGCGTCGACGGCGTCGAGAGCGCCTTCGTCGATCGCGACGGCAGCCTGCCGCAGACGCGCATCGGGATCGACCGCGATCGCGCCGCGCGCTACGGACTCAACGTGCGCGATATCGAGGACGTGATCGAGACTGCGCTCGGCGGCCGGGAGGTCGGCGAGATCTGGGACGGCGAGCGCCGCTTCGCGATCATGCTGCGGCTCGGCGAGGGCGATCGCGAATTGCAGCGCCTGCGCGACGTGCGCGTGACCACGTCCGGCGGGGCGACGGTGACGCTCGGCGACGTCGCCGACTTCGACACCGCCAGCGGCGCGATCAATATCTCGCGCGAGAACGGCGAGCGCGTGAAGGCGGTCAGCGTCTTCATCGCCGGACGCGACATGGGCAGCGTCGTCGCCGACATGCGCCAGCGCATCGCCGCCGCCGTGACGCTCGATCCGGGCTACACGATCAGCTGGTCCGGCGAATTCGAGAACCAGGAGCGCGCGATGCGGCGCCTTGCCTGGGTCGTCCCGCTGTCGATCCTGATCATCTTCGTGCTGCTGTTCGACGCGTTCAAGAACCTCGGCAGCGCCGCGCTGATCATCGCCAACGTGCCGTTCGCGATGATCGGCGGCATCCTGCTGCTGTTCGCGACCGGCATCCCGCTGTCGGTGTCCGCGGCGATCGGCTTCATCGCACTGTTCGGCCAGGCGGTGTTGAACGGCGTCGTCATGCTCAGCCACTTCGGCCACCTGCGCGAGCAAGGCGCGAGCCTGCGCGAGGCGGTCGTCGAGGGTTCGCTCGACCGCCTGCGCACCGTCGTCATGACGGCCCTGCTGGCGATGTTCGGCCTGCTGCCGATGGCGCTGTCGCGCGCGATCGGCGCCGAGACGCAGAAGCCGCTCGCGGTGGTCGTGATCGGCGGCCTCCTTTCGGCGACCGCGTTGACCCTCGTGCTGTTGCCGGCGCTGTACCACTGGCTCAATTCGCGCTACGACACTCGACCAAAGTAGCAAGTGCGCGATGGCACCTTCCGGCTAGGCTGGCGGAACCTCCGGAGGCGCCGCCATGCGATACGAAGAACTCTACCGCCGTTCGATCGAGCAGCCGGAAGCCTTCTGGGCCGAGCAGGCGAAGGCGATCGACTGGCACGTGCCGCCGCAGAGGATCCTCGACGACTCGAATCCGCCGTTCCGCCGCTGGTTCGCCGGCGGCGAGACGAACCTGTGCCACAACGCCATCGACCGCCACCTGGCCGAACGCGGCGACCAGCTCGCGCTGGTGGCGGTGTCGACCGAGACGGATGTCACGCGCGAAATCACCTATCGCGAGCTGCACCGCGAGGTGAACGTGTTCGCCGCGGTGCTGGCGTCGCTCGGCGTCGGTCGCGGGGATCGCGTCGTCGTCTACATGCCGAACGTGGCCGAGGCGGCGTTCGCGATGCTGGCCTGCGCGCGCATCGGTGCGATCCATTCGGTCGTGTTCGGCGGCTTCGCGCCGCACAACCTCGCGCTGCGCATCGACGATGCACAGCCGAAGCTGCTGGTCTGCGCCGACGCGGGCATGCGCGGCGGCAAGGTGATCCCGTACAAGCCGCTGGTCGACGCGGCCTGCGCCGAAGCGACGACACCGCCGCCGAAGGTGCTGGTCGTCAGCCGCGGACTCGATCCGGACGCCGTGCGCGTGCCGGGCCGCGATGTCGACTACGCCGAAC
This sequence comes from Rhodanobacteraceae bacterium UBA703, assembly GCA_002297645.1. Lineage (GTDB taxonomy): Bacteria > Pseudomonadota > Gammaproteobacteria > Xanthomonadales > Rhodanobacteraceae > Dokdonella_A. Next base: position 5,630 of record DBMH01000143.1, read on the forward strand.
TGCGCGCGCGCCACGAGGGCGCCGACGTGCCGGTGGAGTGGCTCGAATCGAACGAGCCGAGCTACCTGCTCTACACCTCGGGCACGACCGGAAAGCCGAAGGGCGTGCAGCGCGACGTCGGCGGCTACGCCGTCGCCATGGCGCTGTCGATGTGGGCGATCTACGACGTGCGCGCGGGCCAGACGATGTTCACGACGTCCGACGTCGGCTGGGCGGTCGGCCATTCCTACAATGTGTATGGTCCGCTGATCGCCGGGGCCACGGTGCTGCTGTACGAAGGGCTGCCGACGAATCCCGATGCCGGCATCTGGTGGCGCCTGTGCGAGAAGTACCGCGTGCGCACGATGTTCTCGTCGCCGACCGCGATCCGCGTGCTGAAGAAGCAGGACGCCGCATGGCTGCGCAGGTACGACCTGTCGGCGCTGAAATGGCTGTTCCTCGCCGGAGAGCCGCTGGACGAACCGACCGCGCACTGGATCAGCGAAGGCATCGGCAAGACCGTCATCGACAACTACTGGCAGACCGAGACCGGCTGGCCCGTGCTGACGCTGATGCCGGGCGTCGAGCTGAAGCCGGTGCGCCTGGGTTCGCCCGGCCTGCCGAGCCCCGGCTATCGCCTGCGCGTGATCGACGAAGTCACCGGCCGCGACGCCGCACCGAACGAGAAGGGCGTGCTGGTGATCGTGCCGCCGTTGCCGCCCGGCTGCATGACGACGGTCTGGCGCGACGATGCGCGATTCCGGTCGAGCTACTTCAGCCATTTCAAGGAACTGCTCTACAGCTCCCTCGACTGGGCCGTGCGCGACGAGGACGGCTACACCTTCATCCTCGGCCGCACCGACGACGTCATCAACGTCGCCGGGCACCGTCTCGGCACGCGCGAGATCGAGGAATCGGTCTCGACGCACGCCGGCGTCGCCGAGGCGGCGGTCGTCGGCGTGCAGGACGAGATCAAGGGGCAGGTGCCGGTCGTGTTCGCGACCCTGAAGGCCTCCGGCGTGGACGAGCCGGCCCGGCGCGAGGCGGCGGCCGAGATGCAGCAGCGCGTCGTCGACCAGCTCGGCGGCGTGGCGCGGCCGGCACGCGTCTACATCGTCAACGCGCTGCCCAAGACGCGCTCCGGAAAACTGCTGCGGCGCTCGCTGCAGGCGCTGGCCGAGCGGCGGGATCCGGGCGATCTGTCGACGCTCGACGATCCGAATGCGCTGGAGGAATGTCGCCGGGCGCTGGAGCGCGGCAGCGACTTCTGACGCCTCGCCTGCGCGGCAGCGCTCGGTTCCGTCACGGCGTTGCGTGTCCGCAATGCGCGACGCCGCGACACGAAAACCTGTGACGCCTGCACTTCTTTTGTGAAATCGCCACGCGATCGCGTGCCGATTCGCCAAGCCTCGCCTTCGGCGCGAACGCTAGCATCCCTTCGACCCCGCAACAGATGGCCGTCGCTTCTTCGGCGTCCGCGAAGACGGGAGCAATCCGATACGGGAGGAGGGAGTACATGTCGCATCCATTCTTCGCACGCGTGCTGGCACTGGCCGGTCTGTGTGCCATCGCAAGCGTCCAGGCGATGGAGCCGGCGCGTCGCGCCAGTCCGCCGGCGAGCATCGCCGAGCGCAACCCGATCCCGCTCGCGCACGTGCAGAAACTGCCGCTCGACACCGACCAGCGTCCGCCGCTGGCCGACACGCGTGCGCATCTGTACCGCTCCTACGACGGTGCCGCGGAAACCGCTTCGCGGCCGGCAGCCGGCTGCGATCTGGGCGTGTTCGCCAACAGCACCGGCGCGGCGCTCGTCGACGTGGTCAAGGCGGCCCAGGTGGTCGAGTGCCTGTACGGCCTGTACGACCTTTCCGGCAGCGCCGCCGGCGCCACCTTCGGCGAAGCGAAGATGGTGGCCGTCGCCAACGCGTTCGCCAGCGAAGCCGCCAGCTACCCGGGCAACAACGACACGAAGGTGCTGCAACTGGTCACCTTCCTGCGCGCCGGCTACTACGTGCAGTACGTCTACCCGAGCGACGTCGGCGCCTACGGCGCCAGCCTGCAGTCGGCCGTCCGCAGCGCGCTCACCGCGTTCTTCGCCCACCCGAACTCCCTCGCGGCGAACAATTCGAACGGCAACATCCTGTACGAGGTGATGATCCTGATCGACAGCGCCGACGAGGCCGTCAGCCAGTTCGGCGTGCTCTCCACCTTGCTCAACGCTTACGACGTGCCGACCTGGGGCGTACACGGCTACCTACGTTCGGCGATGAACCGCGTCGCGAACATCCTCTACGCCGAGCGCGACAACCCGCAGTTCCGCACGCTGGTCAAGAACGGCCAGCTCGCGCAGGACATCGCCGGCTTCATCGCGCGCACGCACGCCGACGCGATCGGCAGGAACAGCGAATACCTGCTGGTCAACATGGGCGGCGAGCTCGCGCGCCTGCTCGCCTACGCCAGCGAATTCCCGTTCGACCTGCGTGCGACGGTCAAGACCACCCTCGACCGGTTCACGCTCGGCGGCTACGGCAGCGCGATCTACGTGCGCATGGCCGACATGATCCTGTACTACGACCGGCCGAACTGCAGCTACTTCGGCGTGTGCACATTCCGCGAGGAACTGGCGGCGATCGTGTTGCCGAACACGCACCAGTGCAGCCCGACGCTGCGCCTGCGCCACCAGGCGCTCACCGCCGAGCAGGTCGAGTCGGTGTGCGCGCAGGTCGGCGAGGAGGAGGGCTTCTTCCACGACAAGGTCGGCACCGGCCGCGTTCCCGTCGCCGACGACCACAACGACGTGCTCGAGATGGTCGTGTTCAATTCGAGCACGGAGTACGAAACGAACTCGGGCATCCTGTTCGGCAACTCCGTCAACAACGGCGGCATCTACCTCGAAGGCAATCCCGCGACCCCGGGCAACCAGGCGCGCTTCATCGCCTACCGCGCCGAATGGCTGGCGCAGTTCGAGGTATGGAACCTGCTGCACGAATACGTGCACTACCTCGACGGCCGCTTCAACATGTACGGCAGCTTCGGCGTGTATCCGCAGAGCACGCCGTATTCGAGCGTCTGGTACATCGAGGGCGTGGCCGAATACATCTCGCTCGAGTTCCGCGGCCTGGTTTCCAGCGGCGCGCTCGCCGAGGCGGCGAATCCGGGCCTCTACAAGCTCAGCGACCTGTTCAACAACGTCTACGGCCAGAGCACCGCGCGGATCTACTACTGGGGCTACCTCGCCAACCGCTTCCTGTTCGAGGAGGACCGCCGCGCCGTGCGCGACCTGCAGCAGCGCTTCCGCGCCGGCAACTACACGCCGGGCTACCGCAACTGGCTCGACCTGCGCCGCACCGCCTACGACAGCACCTTCCGCGACTGGGTGGCCTGCTTCAAGCAGAACGCCGGCGACACGCGTTCCTGCCGCGGCGACGCGATCTTCGCCGACGACTTCGAGGATCTCGCCGATCTGCCCGCGCCGGAGCCGGAAGAGCCGGCCGACGTGCCCGAGTGCAACGTGTATTCCAATCCCGGCATGCTGTACCAGTTCGCCACCCAGGCTTCCGGCGCCGGCAACTGCAAGGTGAGCGGGCTGGAGAAGTCCAACAGCGGCACCGTCAAGCTGTTCATCTACGTGCCGTGGACGCCGCAGTACAGCCAGCTGCGCTTCAAGATCCACGGTGGCAGCGGCGAGGCGGACATCTATGCGCTGAAGGGCTCCTACAGCGACATCTCCGAGACGCACTACGACGTCGCCGACACATCTCCCGGTACCGAGGCCAGGATCAAGATCGACAACCCGACGCCGGGCGCGACCTACAGCGTGCTGATCAAGGCCGATCCGCAGTTCAGCGACCTCACGGCGACGTCGTACCTGTTCCCGTAGAACGCTTCGCACGGTCGCTGCGACGGCGATCATGCGAGCCGGCCGGTCCGGTGCCGATCCGGGCCGGCGTCGACCGGATACCGTCGCGCGCGGATCCCGGGAGACGCGTCCGCGCGCCACGGGAATCCCGAGGCCGGTTCCGGTCGTCGTTCCCGACACCCATCGCAACGGGAGACGTTGCGTTTTCCCCAAGCCCGGCCTCGCGCCGGGCTTTTTTTGTGCGCCGGATTGCCGGAGAGGCCGATCGGCTAGAATGCCCGTCTTTGTCCGCGGAGCCGATCCATGAGCCAGTCTCCATCCGCCGCCGTGCCGGCTTCTCCGGGGGCGCGTTTCCGCGCCGCGGTCGCCGAGGAAAGCCCGCTGCAGGTCGTCGGCACGATCACGGCCTACGCCGGCCTGATGGCCAAGCGCGTCGGCTACAAGGCGCTTTACCTGTCCGGCGGCGGCGTCGCCGCGAATTCGCTCGGCGTACCGGATCTGGGCATCAGCACGATGGAAGACGTGCTCACCGATGCGCGCCGCATCGTCGACGCGACGCAGATGCCGCTGCTGGTCGACATCGACACCGGCTGGGGCGGTGCCTTCAACATCGCGCGCACGATCCGTTCCTTCATCAACGTCGGCGTCGCCGCCGTGCACATGGAGGACCAGGTCGGGCAGAAACGCTGCGGCCATCGTCCCGGCAAGGAGGTCGTGTCGAAGGAGGAGATGGTCGATCGCGTGAAGACGGCGGTCGACGCGCGCACCGACGCGGGTTTCGTCATCATGGCGCGCACCGACGCGGCCGCCGCGGAAGGCATCGACAGCGCGATCGAGCGCGCCGTGGCCTACGTCGAGGCCGGCGCCGACATGATCTTCCCCGAGGCGATGAAGACGCTCGACGACTATCGCCGGTTCAAGGCCGCGGTGAAGGTGCCGATCCTCGCCAACCTGACCGAGTTCGGCTCGACGCCGTTCTTCACCGTCGACGAACTGCGCGACGCGAACGTGGACATCGCGCTGTATTGCTGCGGCGCCTACCGCGCGATGAACAAGGCCGCGCTGAATTTCTACGAGACCACGCGCCGCGACGGTACGCAGAGGGCCGCCGTGCCGACGATGCAGACGCGGGAGGAGTTGTACGACTTCCTCGGCTATCACGAGTACGAACGCAAGCTCGACACGCTGTTCGCCAGCGGCAAGAAGGAGCCGTGAGCCGGTGACGGACTCGGCGGCGCCCGAGGGACCCGGGCGTGAGCGCCACTGGGATGCGCTCGCGGCCGTCGTCGCCGCGCTGATCGGTTTCCTCGCGCTGCTGGTGTCCGGTTACACGGCCTATGTGCAGCGCCAGCAGGTGCGGGCACAGGTCTGGCCGTACCTGCTGACCGCGAACTACGACACCGAGTCGTCCGTGAAGCTGCTGAACAAGGGCGTCGGCCCGGCCATCGTGCGCAGCATGCGCGTGTGGGCCGACGGCAAGCCGCAGTCGAGCTGGCGCGCCGTCGCCGGCGCGCTCGGCGTCGAGAAGACCGCAGCGCTGCGCACTTCGACGATCAGCGACAACGTCGTCAGCGGCGGCGAAGTGGTACCGATGCTCGTGTTCTCCGACAACGAGGTCTACCGCCATTTCCGTACCGAGAGCGCGCGGCGGGTCGACCTGGAGATCTGCTACTGCTCCACGCTCGGCGACTGCTGGATCTACGGCGGGCACGAGAAGGCGAAGGCCTTGCAGGCATCCGTCGACCGCTGTCCCGTTCCGACCGCCGCCGAAACCTTCTCGGACTGATCGCCTGGCCGATCGGCCGCACCACCCAATTCCGCACAGTCCAACGACGAGTATTCCGATGACCGATATCGCTCCGACCTTCAAGCCCAAGAAATCCGTCGCCCTGTCCGGCGTCGCGGCCGGCAATACCGCGCTGTGCACCGTCGGTCGCAGCGGCAACGACCTGCACTATCGCGGCTACGACATCCTCGACGTCGCGACCACCTGCGAGTTCGAGGAGATCGCGCACCTGCTGGTGCACGGCAAGCTGCCGAACCGCGCCGAACTCGCGGGCTACAAGGCCAAGCTGAAGGCGCTGCGCGGCATCCCGGCTTCGGTCAAGGCGGTGCTCGAACAACTGCCGGCCTCGGCGCACCCGATGGACGTCATGCGCACCGGCGTGTCCGCGCTCGGTTGCGCTCTGCCGGAGAAGGACGACCACAACCACCCGGGCGCGCGCGACATCGCCGACCGCCTGATGGCGTCGCTCGGCTCGATCCTGCTGTACTGGTACCACTACGCGGTCAACGGCAAGCGCATCGAGGTCGAGACCGACGACGATTCGATCGGCGGCCATTTCCTGCACCTGCTGCACGGCGAGAAGCCGAGCGAACTGTGGGTGCGCGCGATGCATACCTCGCTGATCCTCTACGCCGAGCACGAGTTCAACGCGTCGACGTTCACCGCGCGCGTCATCGCCGGGACCGGCAGCGACATGTATTCGGCGATCGCCGGCGCGATCGGCGCGCTGCGCGGGCCGAAGCACGGCGGCGCGAACGAGGTCGCATTCGAGATCCAGAAGCGCTACGA
>DBMH01000085.1 GCA_002297645.1 Rhodanobacteraceae bacterium UBA703
GCTCCGCGATCTCCGCGCGCAGCGCGGCGATCTCGGCTTCGAGCTGCTCGATGCGCTCCCCCGTGCCGGACCGCGAGGGCGCCGCCGCCGGGGCCGCGGCGGCGAACGCTTCCACGTCGACCGGGCCGCCGAGCAGGTGCATGTAACGGTCCTCGCGCTGGCCGGACGCACGGCCGACGCGGATCACCTGCGATGGGTCGCGCTGGATCAGGCGGTCGAGCGTGTCGCGCAGGTCGTCGATGCTCGGAAAGTCGGCCAGTCGCTCGGTGCGCGTATGCAGTTCGCCGAGCGTCTGCGGTCCGCGCAGCAGCAGCGCGCAGAGCACCGCGCGCTGGCGCGCGGTGGTGCCGTAGATCGTATCGAAGCGGTGCTCGTAGCGCAGCGCGCGTTGCGAGGCCGGCGCGATCTTCACCAGGCCGCGCCGTTCCAGCACGTTGAGCGCATGGCCGACCTCGCCGGGATCGAGGTCCATGACCGGTTCGCGGCTGGTCTTCTGGTTGCAGGCCGCGACCAGCGCATTCAGCGTGAGCGGGTACGCTTCCGGCGTCGTCGCCGCCTTCTCGATCAGACAACCCACGACGCGCGCCTCGACGGCGTCGAGCGGCGGCAGCGTCGGGTTCGATTCCTGTTTCGTCGCGTCTTCCACGATCGGCGGCTCCCTCGGGCAAAACCCCGAGTGTAGAGCCTCCGCGCCGAGGCGAGGGCGACGTGGCCGCCCTCGCCTCGCGATCGACGCCTCAGCGCGCGTCGAAGCCGTCCTTGAAGATCGAATCGGCGGCCAGCGGGCGCATCAGGAAGGCGCGCCCCGGAATGCCGTCGCGGATGCCGATGCCGACGATCTCGCCACGTGCGTTGATGCCCAGCGGCGTCGCCAGGTCGCTCCACGCCGCAGCCTGCGCCGGATCGGCGATCAGCGTGCGCAGGTCGTACTTCGTGCCGTCGATCCACAGCCAGCCCAGCGTGGGAACGCCGCCCCCGTTGTAGTCGTCCTCGCCGACGATCCAGCGCGCCTCGTTGAGGGCATTGGCCATGCCGGGCGAATAGTCGGGCAGCGGCGCGGCCCCGAGGTCGACGAACTGGCCGTCGTGCGTCCACAGAACCGTGTGCGGGGTGAAATCCGTGCCGTTGCTGGCGCCGACCACGTCTCCGGCGTCGTTGATGCGGCGCGTCTGCGTGCTGCCGCCGAACGAGGGCAGCTCGCGGATCGCGCCGGAACGGCTGTCGTAGACCCAGCCGATCAGGCGCGTACCTTCGGCGTTCCATTCGTAGCCGCAGACTTCGCCGTTCTCGTTGATGCCTTCGGCGGCGCTGGCCATGCCTCCGAAACCGATGTTCCGCAAGCCGTCGGCCTGCGACCAGAGGAAGGCGCCGGTGTAGTTGCCGACGACCTGCCCGGACGAATTGACGTCCCAGGCCTGCGACATGTTGTCGGTGCCGGGCGTCAGGTCGATCATGCCGGTCTGCTCCGACCAGAAGAACGCATGGCTGACGCTCGCGCCCGGAAAGCCCTGCATCGGCGTCATCGATTCGCCGACGAGGTAGTCGTTCTGGCTCATGCCGCGCGCGACGCCGTAGTCGTGGGCATGGTTCGGCATCAGGCTGCCGAGGTTGGTCAAGGCGCCGTTCCGCCACAGGAAGGCTTCCGTGGTGCGGTCGGGCGCCTCCGCCGTGCCGGCGACGTGCCCGGCGTCGTTGATGTCGTGCGCATTGGCGAGCTCACCGCCGAAATCGCCGAGATCGACGACCTCGTAGGACGGCGGCGCCTGCGCGATGCGCTCGATGCGGATGTTGTCGACGCGCAGGTCGTAGGTCAGGGGCGTGGACGACCAGCCGGGCTTGTCCGTCGTGAACGCCACCTCGTCCACGTGCGCCAGCACCCAGGCGAACGTGACGCCCGGCGGCAGTACCGCGTCGCCCGTAGCGGGATCCTCGGCACCGCTGCCGCTCCATCCGGCCGGCAGCGCTGCCGAACGCGGATCGACGGTGATCGAGAAACGCGACCAGTCCGGACCGGCCTGCAAGGTTCCGATCCTGGCCCAGACCGAGGCCACCGGATAGCCCTCCGACGCGAGCGCATGCGTGCGGAACGCGACGAAGAACTCCTTCGCGACCGGGCTGCCGAGGATGTCCAGCGACTCGACCTTGGCGTCGAGTCCGACGGCAATGCCGGACGTCAGGCCGAGATTCCCGAGGAACGCCGGATGCGAACTCGTGGCGACGCCGGCCCAGTCGGCGACGCCCTGGGTCAGGTGGCCGTGCGCGCCGGGATTGCCGCCGCCCGTCTCGACCTCGATCTGGCCGCCAGCCCCCGCCCAGCCTTCGGCGCCGTCGTCGAATCCGACCACCGTGGGTTGCGCCGCCACCGGAACGGCGATGATGAAGCCGACGATCGAGACGATCCCCGGCCAGGTCTTTCTTGCGTGCATCGGAACTCCCGTATCGTCTGCCCGGCCCGTGCAAGGAGCCGGCCCGGCAGTGAAGTAGTGGATGGAGCGCACCGTCCGGGAAGGTCCGGAGAACTCCATTCCGAAGTCCTCCGGGCGCGGCTCCGACGGATCGAGCATGTGCCTACCCGATCCGCGAGCGCGTCTTCCGTGGCGCAGCAGGTCCGAATCCATCGGAACGTCCCCGGGTGCACTCGAAGGCTGCCTTCCGTGCGGAGGGAGCGCATTCGGGATTGATGTGCAGTCGATGTGCGAACGATGCGAAGCGCTTCTGAATCAATGCCTTGAAGCGGACCGTTCAGCGACGGCGGTGGGATCCTGCAGCAGCGCTCCCTCTGCCCGCCGGGCAGCGTCGTCCTGCCCGAGCGCGCGCAACAGGCGCACTTGCGCCGTTGCCGCACGCGCATCGCGGTCGGCCCACATCGCGATGCGACCGCCGACCGCGCGTGCGGCATCCAGCTGGCTGGCCTCGATCAACAGGTCGACGTAGGCGGTTCCGGCGACGACCAGGTCTTCCGGCACGGCCAGGCGCTCGACGCCCCGCATCGCCTCCGCGTAGCGGTCGAGCGCGAGCGCGCGCCGGCCCTC
>DBMH01000308.1 GCA_002297645.1 Rhodanobacteraceae bacterium UBA703
CAGGCCGAGATCGAACCAGCCGGCGGCATCGGGCCGAACGGCGACGCGACGGCGCAGCGTGACGATGGCGTCGGCGACCGCTCCGGCCGACGCCTGCGCTTGCGCGAGTCCGTCCAGCAGGGCCGCGTCGTCGGCTTGCTGGGACAGCGCCTGCCGGAATGCGGCGATCGCTTCGGTCAGGCGGCCGCGCGCGAGCTGCGCGCGCGCGAAGCATGCCAGTGCGGAGGCATCGTCCGGTTCCAGGGCGAGCGCGCAGGCGGCGGCGTTGTCGGCTTCGGCGAACCGACCCGCGGCGAGAAAGCGTTCGGCGTCGCGCACGAATCGACTCGATGGGCTGGGCGGCGCAGCGGGATTCGTGCGGGATTTCGACATGACGGAAGCGCCGTTGGGCCGAGGTCGAGGCGACGATGCTCGCACGGGTGCGCGAGTCGCGACAATTTGCCCGGAATTCGCTGCGTTGCAGCGAGGCTGTTGCTAGACTCCGCCGCCTGAGTGTTCCGGCGCGAGACGATGAGCTGCGATTCCACAAGCTGGCTTGGCTGCGCCGCGCTTTCCGGTGCGATGCCTTCGTCCGTTCCGCGCCGTGCACCCGGCAGGTGCGTCCGGGCCTCCCGATGACACGCATCCTCGGCATCGATCCAGGGAGCCAGCGTACCGGCGTCGGTATCATCGACGTCGACGAGGCGGGGCGGTCGCGCCACGTGTTCCACACCGCGCTGTCCTTGCTCGGGCATGAGCATTTCGCGGGACGGCTGAAACAGATCTTCGACGAGCTCGGCGCGATCGTCGCCGAGTACGCGCCGCAGGAGGCCGCGATCGAGCGCGTCTTCATGGCGAAGAATCCCGACTCGGCGCTGAAGCTCGGCCAGGCCCGCGGCGCGGCGATCTGCGCCGTCGTGCATCACGGCCTCGGCGTGACCGAGTATGCGGCGCGCGAGGTCAAGCAGGCGGTCGTCGGCACGGGTGCCGGCGACAAGACCCAGGTGCAGCACATGGTCGGCATCCTGTTGGAACTTCCCGGGCGGCTGCAGGCGGACGCGGCCGACGCGCTGGCGATCGCGCTGGCGCACGCGCACACGCGCACCAGCGTGCAGCGCATCGGGGCCGAATTCGGCCGCGGCCGGCGCACGACATGGAGGCGGCGCCGATGATCGGCCGCCTCAAGGGCGTGCTCGTATCCAAGCAGCCGCCGTGGCTGCTGCTCGACGTCAACGGCGTCGGCTACGAGCTGGAGGCGCCGATGTCCACGTTTTTTGACTTGCCGGAAGCCGGCCGCGAGGTGACCCTCCGCACGCACTACGCGGTGAAGGAGGACACGGTGGCCCTGTACGGCTTCCTGCGCGAGTCCGAGCGCAGCCTGTTCCGCACCTTGCAGAAGGTGTCGGGCGTCGGTGCGAAGATCGCACTGGCGGTGCTGTCCGGCGTCAGCGTCGAGGAATTCGCGCGCCTCGTGCAGACCGGCGACGTGACTGCGCTGACGCGTGTTCCCGGCATCGGCAAGAAGACCGCCGAACGCATGATCGTGGAGCTGCGCGACCGCGTGGACGGACTCGGGAGCGGCGGTGTTCCCGCGCCGAGCGGTGGCGCGGTACCGCTCGATCCGGTGGCCGAGGCGGGCGTCGCGCTGCAGGCGCTCGGCTACAAGCCGGCGGAAGTCACGCGCCTCGTGCGCGACGCCGCCGCACCCGGCGATCGCGCCGAGGACATCATCCGCAAGGCCCTGAAAGCCGCCCTCCGCTGAGAGCCTCCCATGCATACACAGTCTCCAGACACGACCGGCACCCGGGCGCGCCTGTCCGCCCTCGCGCTCGGCGCAATCGGCGTCGTCTACGGTGATCTCGGCACCAGTCCGCTCTATACGATGAAGGAGACGTTCGGCACGCACGGGCTGCCGCTGGACGAGATGCACGTGCTCGGCGTCCTGTCCCTGGTGTTCTGGACGCTGATGCTGGTGGTCTCGATCAAGTACGCCGGCTTCATCATGCGCGCCGACAACAAGGGCGAAGGCGGCATCATGGCGCTGACCGCGCTGGCGCAGCGCGGCGTGCGCGAGAACCGCCGCGTGTACTGGGCGGTCACCATGCTCGGCCTGTTCGGCGCGGCGCTGTTCTTCGGCGACGGCGTGATCACGCCGGCGATGTCGGTGCTGTCGGCGGTCGAGGGCCTCAAGGTGGCGGCGCCGCAGCTCGAGCACTTCGTGGTGCCGATCACGGTAGTGATCCTGCTCGGCCTGTTCTGGATCCAGAAGCGCGGCAGCGCACGCGTCGGCGCCGTGTTCGGCCCGATCATGTGCCTGTGGTTCGTCACCCTGGCGGTGGCCGGCGTCGTCCAGATCGTCGAGCATCCGTACGTGCTGAAGGCATTGTCGCCGCACTATGCGGTGCACTTCTTCACGCACGGCGGCTTGCCGTCGTTCCTCGCGCTCGGCTCGGTCGTGCTGTGCATCACCGGTGCCGAGGCGCTGTATGCCGACATGGGCCACTTCGGCAAGCAGCCGATCCGGTTCGCCTGGTTCAGTTTCGTGATGCCCGCACTGGTGCTGAATTACTTCGGCCAGGGGGCGCTGCTGCTGTCCGATCCCAAGGCGATCGAGAATCCGTTCTTCCTGCTCGCGCCGAGCGCGCTGCTGCTCCCCTTCATCGTGCTCGCGACCGTGGCGACGGTGATCGCGTCGCAGGCGGTCATCTCCGGCGCGTACTCGGTCGCGCGCGAGGCGATCCAGCTCGGCTTCCTGCCGCGCATGCAGATCCGCCACACCTCGCGCGAGACGATCGGCCAGATCTACCTGCCGTGGATCAACCGCATGCTGCTCGTGCTGACGCTCGCGGTCGTGCTCGGCTTCCGCTCGTCGAGCAACCTCGCCGCGGCCTACGGCATCGCCGTGGTCGGCACGATGACGATCGACGCGGTGCTGGTGATGATCGTGTTCCGCCGCCTCTGGCAGTGGAGCACGCCGCGCGTGTGGGCGGTCGGCTCGGTGTTCCTGGTCGTCGACTTCGGTTTCCTCGCCGCGAACGCCGACAAGGTCGAGCATGGCGGCTGGTTCCCGCTCGTGCTCGGCGCTCTGATGTTCACGGTGATGACGACCTGGCGGCGCGGGCGCGAGCTGGTCATGCGCGAGGTGCGCCAGGCCGGCCTCGCGCTGGAGCCCTTCATTTCGTCGATCGTCATGCATCCGCCGCTGCGCGTGCCGGGCACGGCCGTGTTCCTGACGTCCAATCCGGAAGGCGTGCCGAACGCGCTGTTGCACAACCTCAAGCACAACAAGGTGCTGCACGAACGCAACGTGATCCTGACCGTCGAGACGGTCGACACGCCGGTGGCCGAGGCGGACGAGCGCGTGCAGGTGCAGCACCTCAGCGACAATTTCCACAAGCTGACCGTGCGATTCGGTTTCGCCGAAGACGCCGACGTGCCGCAGGTGCTGCTGTCCGTGCGCGATTGCGGCCTGCCGTTCGACCTGATGGACACGACCTTCTTCCTGAGCCGCGAGAGCATCGTCGCGACCGACCGCCCCGGCATGGCGCTGTGGCGCGACAAGCTGTTCGCTTTCCTGCAGCGCAACGCCTTGCCGGCCACCGCGTTCTTCCAGATTCCCGGCAACCGGCTGATCGAGCTGGGAACGCAGGTGGAGATCTGACGGATTCCGGGAGTGAGGCGCCGAACGCCGGAGACGGCGCCGCCGCGACGACGGGATACTGAACGGCGACTGCGGTCGCCTGCGCACATGCCTATCTCGCCGGTCGCAACGCGGCGATAATCCAGCGATTCCCCGTTCCCGATTCTCCGGCCCCCCCATGGACCGTCTCACCTCGGCCAGCTCCACCCGCGAGGACGAACTGCTCGAATCGTCGATTCGCCCGCAGCGGCTGGCCGAATACCTCGGCCAGGCGAGCGTGCGCGAGCAACTCGGGCTGTCGATCGAGGCGGCGAAGCGCCGCGGGGAGGCGCTCGACCACGTGCTGATCTTCGGGCCGCCGGGGCTCGGCAAGACGACGCTTTCGCACGTCGTCGCGAACGAGCTCGGCGTGAACCTGCGCACGACGTCCGGCCCGGTGCTGGAGCGTCCCGGCGACCTCGCCGCGCTGCTGACCAACCTGCAGCCGCGCGACGTGCTGTTCGTCGACGAGATCCACCGCCTCTCGCCGATCGTCGAGGAGGTGCTGTATCCCGCGCTGGAGGACTTCCAGATCGACATCATGATCGGCGAAGGCCCGGCCGCACGCTCGATCAAGCTCGACCTGCCGCCGTTCACGCTGGTCGGCGCGACCACGCGCGCGGGCCTGCTCACGGCACCGCTGCGCGATCGATTCGGCATCGTGCAGCGACTGGAGTTCTACAGCCCGCTGGAGCTGTCCGCGATCGTGCGGCGAGCGGCGAAGATCCTCGGTATCGGCTGCGACGCCGACGGCGCTGCCGAGATCGCGCGACGCGCGCGCGGCACGCCGCGCATCGCCAATCGTCTGCTGCGTCGCGTGCGCGACTATGCCGAGGTGCGGGCCGGCGGCACGATCACGCGCGATGCCGCGAACGCGGCGCTGGAAATGCTCAAGGTCGACGCCGAAGGCTTCGACGCGCTGGACCGTCGCCTGCTCACCACGATCATCGAGAACTTCGACGGCGGCCCGGTCGGCGTCGAATCGCTGGCCGCCGCGATCAGCGAAGAACGCGGCACGATCGAGGACGTGCTCGAGCCGTTCCTGATCCAGCAGGGATTCCTCGTGCGCACGGCGCGCGGCCGCATGGTCACCGGCAAGGCCTACCGCCATTTTGGCCTGCCTTCACCGCGCCGGACCGCGGTGGAGGACCTGTTCGACGGCGGCGACGCGGCGCGCGGGATTCGGGATCCGGAAAAGAAGGAACCATGACGCATTCCGATGTTTCGCCTGAGGGATACCGTCCCCGGCCGCCGGCTTCCGATGCCCGATCCCCGCTTTTCGCCTGGCCCGCCCGCGTCTACTGGGAGGATACGGATGCCGGCGGGGTCGTTTATCATGCGCGCTACCTGCATTTCCTCGAACGCGCGCGCACCGAATGGCTGCGCACCGCCGGCATCGGCCAGCAGGCGCTGCGCGAGGCGTTCGGAATCGTCTTCGTGGTGCACCGCATGGAGCTCGACTTCAACGCGCCCGCGCGCCTCGACGATCTCCTGACGGCGACGGTGGAGCCGGTCGAGCGGCGCAGCGCGAGTTTCGTGGTGCGGCAGGCGCTGCGCCGCGAACCGGAAGCCCGGCCGCTGGTCGAAGCCCGCGTGCGCATCGCCTGCATCGACGCGCAGCGCTTCCGCCCGCGTCCGATTCCGGACGGCCTGTTTCAGTGGGACGGTCCGGAAGACCGTTCCGGCACGGGGATGTGCCGTCGCAACGAGCAGGGAAGTGCTTGATGCGGGATGACGGGACGCGGCCTGGCCGCAGCCGTTTGTTTGCAAGCCGCGGCAGGACGCCCGGCTCCGCGAAATTCCAAGAGACCATCGAACGATGAACAACGAACTCAACGTCCTCGCCCTGATCCTCGGGGCCAGCCTGCCGGTCAAGCTCGTGCTCGGCATCCTGATCGCGTTCTCGATCGCGTCGTGGTTCATCATCTTCCGCAAGAAGAAGATGCTCGATCGCGCCAATGCCAGCGCCGACGAGTTCGAGGAGCGCTTCTGGTCGGGCGCCGATCTTGCGGGCCTGTTCAAGGAGATCACCAGCGGCAGCGAGCGCGTGACCGGCAGCGCGGCGATCTTCGAAGCCGGCTTCCGCGAGTTCGCACGGCTGCGCCAGCGCCGCGCGGTCGACTCGCGCACGCTGCTCGAAGGCGCCCAGCGCGCGATGCGCGTCGCCGCGGTGCGCGAAGGCGACCGCCTCGAGCGCAATCTCGAATTCCTCGCCAACGTCGGTTCCATCAGCCCATACGTCGGCCTGTTCGGCACGGTATGGGGCATCATGATCGCGTTCCAGGGCCTGGCCAACGTCAAGGAGGCGACCATCGCGATGGTCGCGCCGGGCATTTCCGAGGCGCTGATCGCGACCGCGATGGGCCTGTTCGCCGCGATTCCCGCGGTATGGGCGTACAACCGCTACTCGACGCGCCTGGAGCGGGTGAACCTGCGCTACGACACGTTCGTCGAGGAGTTCTCCTCGATCCTCGCGCGCCAGGCGAACCTCGAGGACGCGCCGTAACCCCGTGCGGGTCCGCGTCGCGTTGGAGCCAGCCCATGCAAAGCTACAGAATGCGCAAGCGCCGCAAGCTGAAGGCCGAGATCAACGTCGTGCCGTACATCGACGTGATGCTCGTGCTGCTGATCATCTTCATGGTCACGGCGCCGCTGATGAACCTCGGTGTCGACATCGAACTGCCGCAGTCGTCAGCGAAGTCGATCCAGAACGACAAGGAGCCGGTCGTCGTCAGCGTCGACCAGGACGGGCACCTCTTCCTGACGCTGGGCAAGGACCAGCGCGAGCCGATCGACGAGGCCACGCTGGTCAACAAGGTTTCAGCTTTCGTTCGCGAGAATCCGCAGGTCCCCGTGCTGGTCGCCGGCGATCAGCGCGCGGACTACGGCAAGATCTACCAGGCGATGGTGCTGCTGCAATCGGCCAACGTGCCGAAGGTCGGGCTGATGAGCCAGCCGCTGCAGCAGGGCGGAGCGCGCTGAGCGAATGGAGAGTTTCGGCGACAAGGCGCGCGCACTCGCTCTGGCGATAGGCCTGCATCTCGCGGTCCTCCTGGCCCTGTTGATCGGGTTGTGGTGGACGAGCGAGAGCAAGCCGGTGGTGATGCCGGGGCCGGTGATCGAGGCGACGCTGGTCGGGCCGACGGCGGCGCCGAAGTCCGGTGCGCGCAAGCCGGCGCCGCCGAAGCCGGCACCGGAGGCGAAGGCGGAGCCTCCGGCGCCCGCGCCGCCCAAGCCGGAGCCGAAGCCCGAGCCGCCGAAACCGGAATCGAAGCCGGAGCCGAAACCGCAGCCGCCGAAGGAGACGCCGGCGCCGGTGCAGAAGCAGGACGTGGTCGACCAGGAGAAGATCGCCGCGATCGCGCAGCAGAAGGCCGAGGAGCAGAAGAAGGAACAGGAAGCCAAGCAGAAGCAGCGCCAGATCGAGCTCGAGCAGGAGCAGAAGGAAAAGGAGCAACGCGAGGACAAGGCGCGCAAGCTCAAGGAAGAACAGCTGAAGCAGCTCGCCGACCTGCGCAAGCAGCGCGAGGCGGCGGACAAGGCGGCGAAGCAGGAACGCGACAAGCTGTCGAAGCTGGAGAGCAGCAACCGCGTCGCGGCGCAGGACAAGCCGGCGCAGCCGGAGGCGGAGCACGAGGCCCCGCAGGCGCAGACCGGCGCCGGCGGGCAGGACGACGACCTCACGGCGCGGTACGTGGCGGCGGTGTCGGCCGCGGTGACGCAGAACTGGAACCGCCCCGACAGTGCGGTCGCGGGCCTGCGCTGCACGCTGAACATCGTGCAGATCCCCGGCGGCGACGTGATTTCGGTGACGGTCGGTTCTCCCTGCAATGCCGACGCGCCGACGCGCAGTTCGATCGAGCAGGCGGTCATGAAGGCGGCGCCGTTGCCGTACCAGGGCTACGAGAAAGTGTTCAGCCGCCGCTTCACCCTCAATTTCAGATACGACGGATGATCCCGATGACAAAGCGGAATGGATGGTTGGCTCGAATCGTCTTGCTGGTGGCCGGCTTGCTGCTCGGCACCGGCGTGTTCGCGCAGAGCGGCGGCCTGACGGCCGAGATCATCGACGGCCGGGCCTCGGCGCTGCCGATCGCGGTCGTTCCGTTCGGCTTCGAGGGCTCGGGCACGCCGCCCGAGTTCAATGCCGGCGAGATCGTGCGCGCCGACCTCGCGCGCTCTGGCCAGTTCCGCACCCTGCCCAAGGACAGCATCGTCGAATTCCCGACGCGCCAGTCCGAGGTCAAGTTCGGCACGTGGCGCCTGCTCAAGCAGGACTGGCTGGTGGTCGGGCGCATGGTCGGCGCCGGCGACGGCAGCCTGCGCGTGGAATGGGAACTGCTCGACGTCGCCAGCCAGTCGATGAAGGCGAATGGCACGATCAGCGGCCAGCGCACCGGCATCCGCGACATCGCGCATCAGGTCGCCGACGCGATCTACGAGAAAGTCCTCGGCGTGCGCGGCGCGTTCTGGACGCGCATCGCCTATATCACCGCCACCGGCAACGCCCCGAACCTGCAGTACGCACTGATGGTCGCCGATTCCGACGGCTACAACCCCCAGGTCGTCGTGCGTTCGCGCGAATCGCTGCTGTCGCCGACCTGGTCGCCCGACGGGCGCAAGCTCGCCTACGTTTCGTTCGAGAGCGGCAACTCCTCGATCTACGTGCAGGATCTCGCCACCGGCTCGCGCCAGGTCGTGTCCAACAGCCGCGGCATCAACAGCGCGCCGTCGTTCTCGCCGGACGGCAACCGGCTCGCGCTCAGCCTGTCGCGCAGCGGGAACCCGGAGATCTACGTGATGGATCTCGGCAGTCGCCAGTTGACGCAGATCACCCGCCATTTCGCGATCGACACCGAACCGACGTGGGCGCCCGACGGGCAGAGCCTCTATTTCACGTCCGACCGCTCGGGCAAGCCGCAGATCTACCAGGTCTCCCCGGCCGGCGGCGAACCGACCCGCGTCACGTTCGGCGGCCAGTACAACGCCAGCCCCAGCGTCGTGGATGCCAAAGGCATCAAGCTTGCAATGGTGCAGGGCAGCGGAAACGTGTATCGTATTGCGGTCCTCGACCGGACGACCAACCAGTCCAATCTGGTGTCGCCGGGCAGCCAAGATGAAGCCCCGAGTTTCGCTCCCAACGGAAGCATGCTGCTGTATGCCGCGAGTGAAGGATCGCGCGGCGTGCTGTATGCGGTGTCTGCCGACGGGCGCGTACGTCAGCGGCTGGGGCTCGCGGAGGGCGACGTGCGAGAGCCGTCGTGGGGACCGTTCCGCCAGCGCTGATGCCTTGATCGTGTGAAGAATCGTGACCGGGAAACCGGTCGCGAAGCGTCGAATAACAAAGTCCTACTGTCCTGTCACTCCAGCCCAGCTGAGGGGAACACCATGAACAATACCGTGCGAATCGCTTTTGCCGTCCTGCTCGTCGCCGGCGTCGCCGCCTGTGCGAAGAAGACGGTCAAGCCCGACAACGGTCCGGCCGAGACCACCACGCAGCCGACCACGACCGAGCCGATGGACAATGGCGGCCGCTACACCCGCGACAGCCTCGACACCGACTCCTGCCTGCGCCAGCGCGTCGTCTACTTCGATCTCGACAAGAGCGAGATCAAGCCGGAATTCCAGGCCCAGATGTCCTGCCACGCCGCCTACCTGCGCCAGTTCCCGGATGCGCGCGTGACGCTGGAAGGCAATACCGACGAGCGCGGTTCGCGCGAGTACAACCTCGGCCTCGGCGAGCGCCGCGGCAACGCCGTGCAGGGCGCGCTGAGCGCGGCCGGCGCGTCGTCCTCGCAGCTCAACGTCGTCAGCTACGGCGAAGAGCGTCCGGTCTGCCGCCAGCACGACGAGTCCTGCTGGTCGAAGAACCGCCGCGTCGAGATCGTCTACACCGCGAAGTAAGAGCAAGCGCCGCCGTGACGACGTCTCTGAAGTCCATGGCAGGTACGATGGCGGCCCTCGTGGCCGCCGTCGTGCTGTCCGCGTCTCCCGCGCAGGCGCAACGCCTGTCCCTCGCCGAACGCATCGACCGCCTCGAGCAGCAGGCGAACGGGCAGGGGCAGGGCGGCAATGCCGTCGATCTGGTCAACCAGATCCAGGCACTGCAGTCGCAGGTGCAGTCTCTGCAGGGGCAGGTCGAAGAGCTGACGCATCAGCTCGACCAGCTCAAGCAGCGCAGCAAGGACCAGTACGTCGATCTCGACTCGCGCATTGGCCGCCTCGAAGGCGGCGGCCATGCGTCCGCGCCGGCGAACGTGCCCGCGCCGCGCAACGAGAACCCGCCCGATGTCGACCTGGGCAGCCCGGCGAAGGCCCCGCCGCAGGGTTCCGACGTCGGCGGGCTTTCCGCTGCCGATCGCGCCGCGGTTCCCTCCGACTCCGCTGCCGCGGCGCCTGTCGATCCGGCCGCCGAGAAAGCCGCCTACAACGAGGCGTTCGCCGCGCTGAAGGACGGTCGCTACGCCGAATCGGCGCGACGCTTCCAGACCTTCATCGACCAGTACCCGGGCAGCGACCTGAGCGGCAACGCCTACTACTGGCTCGGCGAGTCGTACTACGTCACGCAGAACTACAAGGTCGCGCAGGAATCGTTCGAGACCTTGCTGCAGCGCTTCCCGAAGAGCCAGAAGGCGCCCGACGCCCTGCTCAAGATCGGCTATGCGCAGTACGAGCAGAAGCAGTGGGACGCCGCCGAGGCGACGCTGAACCAGGTCATCCAGACCTATCCGGACACCACGCCCGCGCGTCTCGCGCAGGGCCGCCTGCGCGCGCTGAAGATGGAAGCGCGCCACTGAGCGGCATGCGATGAAAGGCGTCGCCGTTCCGGCCGACGCGGTGGACTCCGCCGCACGGGAAGCGTCCGTGCCGGCCGATCCGCGCCTGCGCATCACCGAGATCTTTCACTCGATCCAGGGCGAGGCCGACGCCGTCGGCTGGCCGACGGTATTCGTGCGCCTGACCGGCTGTCCCCTGCGCTGCGTCTGGTGCGATACCGAATACTCGTTCCACGGCGGCGAATGGCGCACGATCGACGGGGTGCTCGCCGAGGTCGCCCGTCATGGAGCGCGTCACGTTTGCGTCACCGGTGGAGAGCCGCTGTCGCAGAAGCGCTGCCTGATCCTGTTGGCGTCCCTGTGCGATGCCGGCTACGAGGTGTCGCTCGAGACTTCCGGCGCGCTCGACGTGTCCGAAGTCGATCCGCGCGTACGCAAGGTGCTCGACCTCAAGGCACCGGGGTCCGGCGAGGCGTCGCGCAATCTGTGGTCGAATCTCGCCGCCCTGCTGCCGCACGACCAGGTCAAGATCGTCGTCGCCGATCGCGCGGACTACGATTGGGCCCGCGAGCGCGTCGCCGAGCACGCCCTCGCGGCGCGCTGCCAGGTGCTGTTCTCGCCCGTGCACGGCCGCGTCGCGCCGCGCGAGCTGGCCGAATGGATCCTCGCCGACCGCTTGCCGGTGCGCATGCAACTGCAACTCCACAAGCTGTTGTGGGGCGAACAGCCGGGCCGCTGAAGCACGCGCTCGCCGCCCAGTCCCCGCCACGTCCGTACTTTTCGCACCACCGGTACTCCGATGTCCCAGTCCGCCGCTTCTCCCAAGGCCGTCGTCCTCGTTTCCGGCGGCATGGACTCCGCCGTCGTGCTCGCCATCGCGCGCGAGCAGGGTTTCGATTGCCATGCGCTCAGCGTCGACTACGGCCAGCGCCATTCGTCCGAACTCGAAGCCTCGCGCCGCGTCTCCGCGATGCTCGGGGCACGCGAGCACAAGTCCGTGCACGTCGACCTGCGCAGCATCGGCGGCTCCGCCCTGACCGCCGACATCGACGTGCCGCCCGAAGGCGGCGACGGCATTCCCGTCACCTACGTGCCCGCGCGCAACACCATCATGCTGTCGGTCGCGCTCGGCTGGGCCGAGGTGCTCGGCGCGCAGGAGATCTTCTGCGGTGTCAACGCGGTCGACTACTCCGGCTATCCGGACTGCCGGCCGGCCTTCGTCGACGCGTTCGAGCGACTCGCCAACCTCGCCACCAAGGCCGGGGTGGAGGGGCGGCACCTGCACATCCGCGCGCCGCTGATGCACATGGGCAAGGGCGACATCGTGCGCGAGGGCCTGCGCCTGGGCGTCGATTTCGCGCAGACCGTCTCGTGCTACCAGGCCGACGAGGAAGGCCGGGCCTGCGCCCACTGCGACGCCTGCCGCCTGCGCGCGGACGGTTTCGCCGCCGCCGGCGTCGCCGATCCGACGCGCTACCGCTGAGGCGGTCGAGCAGGTAAACTGCGCGCCCCTCGCTGCCGCCGCCCCGTTCCGGAGCGCCAGCGCGCAGCGTCGCACCCGTCCCGCGATCCTTCGGTGCGCGAAGGGCCGATGGCCCCGCGCCACGTGCGACGGTGTCGGACAAGCGAATGAAATGGGCCGTTAGCTCAGCGGTAGAGCAGTGGACTTTTAATCCATTGGTCGATGGTTCGATCCCATCACGGCCCACCATCCAAAACAAGGATTTACGGGGAATCGCGCTGTGGATGACAGGGCGCTCCGTAAAGTTCTCCGGAAAATTGGACAGGCGCCTCCGTCCGCAGAGGGAACCAACCGGTGCGCCTGGCGCGTCTACTGCGGCTTGAATCGACGGTGGATCGGCAAGAAGTGCGTGCCAAGCCGGCATCCGCAACTGGTTGCGGGCGAAGCGGTGAACGCAGCCAGGCCGGCTGACTTCATGTCCGATGCGTTGTGGGATGGACGTCGCATCCGTACGTTCAACGTGATGGATGATTTCACGCGCGCGGGCTTGGCCATCGAGATTGATCTGAACTTGCCAGCGGCACGCGTGATCCGAGCGTCGGATCGGATCGCCGCCCGGCGCGGCTGTCCGGCCAAGCGACGCCTCGACAAAGTCCGGAGTTCATCGCCCCCGCGATGGCCGAATGGGTGCAGGACAAAAGCGTCGAGCCGGGCTTCATTCAACCTGGGAGGCCGAGGCAAGACGGCTTCATCGAGCGCTTCAACGGCAGCTACCGTCGCGGCGTGCTCGACAGGTATGTGTTTCGCAACCGGGCGGAAGTCCGCGAGCAGACGGAACGATGGCTTGGCGACTCCGACGAACAGATCCCGCACGATGCGCCAGGCGGTTTGACCCCGACCGTACCGTCTAGATCACCGTCCGGAAACCTCTGGTCCAGGTTGGCACTGGGCACGGAGAGTCGACAGAAGGACCTTGCGTGACATCCGGCAGGACTCCCTGCGGCCCGGTCGCGGGGGCTCGGGCCTGTCCCGTCGGCGATTCCCGATGACGTCCGGACAATCGCACGGACGGTCCACCGGAGAGGTTCGAGTCGCAGGCCCGCGATGGCCGTCAGGATGCCGCGGACGCTTGCCGCGTTCAGCGGATCCGCGGCGGGCGTCTCGAGCGGGTGGCCTTCGTGGATCGCGGCGTGTCCTCGCGCGGACTCTCCACCTCCTTCAGCCGGTTCGCGACCGCGCCGACAGCAGCGGTCCGGCTGGTGCCGGCATCGAGCGCCTCCAGCGCGAACAGGATGCCGTTCGCCAGGGCGACCGAATTCGGTGCCTGGCCGAGCAGGGCGAACGCGCGCTGCGCCAGTTCGATCGCGAGTGCCAGTCGTTGCGGGGGGCCGAGGTAGGCCGCGCGGGGATCACGTACGGCATTGGCGGCGGCCGTCTCCATCTCGCGGTCGTCGATGAGCTGTCCTGAACGGATTCCGAGGGCGTCGGCCAAGCGGGGGATCTCCGAAAGCGGGGGTTCACGCCGGTTCTTCGGATTGCCCGCCTCGTAGTTGGCAATGAGGCTCTGGCCGCTGTAGCCGCATCGGTACGCAAGTTCCTCCTGCGTCAGATGCGCCGCCTTGCGCCAGTAGCGAAGCCGCTCATGGAAGTCCATGGGCGGATTGTTCACGTTCCGTGATACCGGTCTAACACATATCGTGTTGACTATATGAACACGATATGTGATATTTCCGCAACGGATCGCCCGGCATCTCGTTCGAGTGGCCTTCCGTCCGACCGGCTGCGATCGACGCCGGTCGGTGCGCCGGCCCCCATTGCAGGCGGGCCGCGCGTCGATACCGGTGGGGAGTTCGTTGCGCGTGCGTGCGAGGAGGGTCTGCGCCCGCATTCCGGCAAGGCAGGCCTCCAGCGGTTCGAGCCCGTTCCCGACCACGGCATTCACAGCGGAGGCTTTCCCCGATGAAGAGGCATATCCCGAGTCCGTTTCCCCGTCCGAGTCCGCACCGGTGCCTTTCGCATCTGGCGATGGCCATCGCGGCGGCGTTGTGCGCCGCTCCCGCGCTGGCCGACGAAATGCGTCCCGTGGCCACGATGCAGGCGCGCGCCCTGGCGGGCGGCCGGTTCTCGATGCATCCGGTCAGGCCCGCGACGACGGTCGATCCCGTTCCGCAGGCGGGGAGGGGGATGAAGACGCTGCGAGTGACGAGCTGTGCCGACGATGGTGGTGCCGGCACCTTGCGCAGCGTCGTCGCGTCCGCCGCGAACGACGATACGGTCGACCTGCGCCGGTTGCCCTGTGAACGTATCGAGTTGGCGGATGGGGCGATCCTGATCCCGCCGACGGTTCATGCCCTGACGATCCTGGGGCCGGGACGCGGTGCTCTGACGATCGACGCCGCCGGACGCAGCAATGTCCTGGTGCATCCCGGTGGTGGCCCGCTCGCGATCCGTGGAGTTTCGATCGAGAACGGGTACGCCGTGGACGAGTGGGGAGGCTGCCTCAGTGCCCCCAGCGGCGCTATTCGCCTGAGCCACGTACGCCTGCGTTCCTGCATCGCGCATCAGGTGACCGGGAGTCGTGGAGGGATTCGCGGCGGAGCGATCTTCGCGTTCGGGGACGTGATGCTGGAGGATAGCGAGGTACTCGACAACGTCGTTTCCAGCGAGCTGCCGGGCAGCGTCGTGCCGCCCGACGGCGATGGCGACGGTATCATCATCTACCCGCTGGCAGGCGGCGCCGTCTCCACGCTGCTCGGTGGCATCACGTTGAATCGCAGCCGCGTATCGGGCAATCGTGTGATCTCGACGACAGACGGCGGGCTTGGCCAGGCGCGCGGTGGCGGCTTGTACACGACGTCGGGAAGCATCGCCGTCACGGACAGCGTGATCGCCGGCAACAGCGTGACGTCCGGCTTCGAGGACGTCCAGGGCTACACCAGTTTCGTCGCCGGTGGGGGGCTGTTCGCGGCGTCGGGCCGGTTGACGATTGCGGGTTCGACCATTGCGGGGAACGAGGTCGTATCGACAGCCGACATCCAATGGCAGCGCGGCGGCGGCATCGCCTACATGGGCGCCAGTGCGCGGATCCGGCATTCGACGATCGAAGGCAACCGCACGACCGGTGACGGCGGCGGCCTGCACCACCAGGGAGCGTCACTCCGGTTGGCGAACAGCACGGTTTCCGGCAATACGGCCGCGCGTGGCGCCGGTGGCCTGGAGGACATCAGTCCCACGGTAATGGATCACGTGACCATCGCGTTCAATCGCGGCGGCACGGTCGGCGGCGCGATGTTCCACCGTGGCGGCGAACTGCACAACTCGATCGTCAGCGACAACAGTACCGACGAGGGCGCCGGCGCCGACCTTGCAACCGGAAGTGGCGAGTCCGTAAGGGGCGACCACAACGTGATCGGAAGCTCCGGCGGCACGGTGCCGGCCGATACGTTGAGTATCGATCCGATGCTGCTGCCGCTGGCGGACAACGGCGGGCCGACACGGACGCACGCGCTGGATCCCGCGAGCCAGGCGATCGACGCGGGCGAAGCGGTTCCGGGTCTGCGATTCGACCAGCGGGGCGCCGGATTCCGGCGGAAGTCGGGTCCCGCGTCCGACATCGGTGCGTTCGAAGTCCATCGGCCGGATGCCGACGAGCTGTTCGACGACCACTTCGAAGGCGACGTCTCCCCAGCGTTGTAGTCGAAGAGGGCAGGGCACGGGTCGCCGGAACGCGGCCCGTGCCCGGGGCCCGCGGATGCATGCGCCTCACGTCAGGGCGTCTTGCCGCGTTCGATCATTTCTTCCTGCAGGCGCTTGAGATCCTTCCAGCGGTTGTCGGCGGCCAGCGCGGCCTGCTGCGCCCAGGTTTCCGGATTGGCGAAGCGGAAGCTGGGACCGCCGTGCTCGAGGATCTCGAGCAGGTCCTGCTCGTCGAGCCGGGCGAGGCTTGCGAAGCCCTCGATCCCGTGCGCGCGCAGCAGTTCCTCGATCTTCGGGCCGATGCCTTCGAGGATGGTCAGGTCCTCGGCATGCTTGAGGTTGAAGCCGGCGGCACGCGCGGCGCCGACGTCGATGAGGCGTGCCGGGCCCGGAACGTGCGGATGGTCGAATTCCGGCAGGGGATCGAGCGGGCGTGTCGGCGGCGGCCCCGACGCCGGCTCGGGTGGGGCGACGGGCGGCGCCGGCGGATGCTCGCGGCGATGGCGCGCGACGATCCCGCCGATCGTCAGGCCGCCGGACAGGAATCCCATTACGAACCACAGCAAGCGCTCGCCGATCGGATCCATCGTTGCTCCTCGCGGATCGGTGCCGGCGGGACGCTTCGGATGTGGACGACATCCGCCGGCAATGGCCCCCGGCGCAGCCTACCACCGCCGGCAGCCGGGATTGGTCAAGATTTCGCAAGCGCGTCCCGTCCGCGACGCGTCGCGGCGTCGCCCGCGGCGCGCCCGAATTCGCCCGGACGCTGCCGTGCCGGACGACTTCAATCCTCCGCATCTTCGACGGGAGGAAACACGATGACGACGCGATGGATCCACGGCGCGACCTTC
This sequence comes from Rhodanobacteraceae bacterium UBA703, assembly GCA_002297645.1. Taxonomy (GTDB): domain Bacteria; phylum Pseudomonadota; class Gammaproteobacteria; order Xanthomonadales; family Rhodanobacteraceae; genus Dokdonella_A. The sequence continues at coordinate 16,444 of DBMH01000308.1, forward strand.
AAGGTGCTCGGCATCGGCCTGCTGGCGCTGCTGATGCTGATTCCGCTGGCCCAGGTGAACGACCTCGTGCGCGAGCGCGAAGGACGTGCGTACGAGGCGACGATGCAGATCGCATCGCGCTGGGGGGCGCAGCAGAAGCTCGGCGGTCCGGTGCTGGTCGTGCCGGTGCAGACGACGCAGCGCCAGGGCGACGCGCAGGTGACGACCGAAACGCGCGAATACCTGCTGCCGGACCGGCTCGCGATACGCACGCACCTCGAACCGGAAGTGCGCCGCTACGGCCTGTACGAGACCGTCGTCTACGTCGCCGAAACGACGCTCGAGGGCCGCTTCCTCGCCACGGACATCGCGGCGCTCGCCGGGCCGGGGCGGGACGTGCAGTGGCAGCGGGCGGAACTGCGCGTACCGGTCGCCGACGTGCGCGGCATCCGCCGCGTGTCGCCGCTGCGCTTCGGGGAGCACGAACTCAGTTTCGGGCCGGATGCCGGCGGCGTCGCCGGCATTGCGGCGATTTCCGCGCCTATCCGACTGGATGCGGATGCCTTGCCGCCGCAACTGTCGTTCGCGTTCGATCTCGCGCTCGCCGGCAGCGAACGCTTTTCCGTATTGCCGCTGGCGCGGCAGACGGAATTGCAGGCGAGCGGCGCGTGGGCGGATCCGGGCTTCGACGGTGCGTTTCTGCCGGCCTCGCGCCGCGTCGACGCGAAGGGCTTCGAGGCGGGCTGGCAGGTGCTCGACCTGAACCGGCGCATCGCCCAGCGCTGGAGCGAGGCCGACTCGAACGGGCTGGCGCTCTGCGAAAGCGCATTCGGCGTCAGCCTCGTGCGCCCGGCGGGGCCATACCAGCAGAACGTGCGGGCCGGCAAATACGGCGTGTTGTTCGTCGCGCTGACCTTCGTCGCGTTCTTCCTGTTCGAGGTCCTGCGCGGCCTGCGCGTGCATCCGGTGCAGTACCTGCTGGTCGGCGTGGCGCTGTGCACGTTCTACGTGGTCCTGCTGGCCCTGTCCGAGCAGTTTGGATTCGGTCCGGCGTACTTCGCGGCAGCGGCCGCGACGGTCGCGCTGGTCGGCGGCTACGCGGCCGCGGTGCTTGCGCAACGGCGCGCGGGGTTCGTGCTCGCAGGCCTGATGGCCCTGGTCTACGGCTTGCTCTACGGGCTCGTCGCCAGCGAGGACTACGCGCTGCTGATGGGCGCGCTGGCGCTGCTCGCGACGGTTTCCGCGCTAATGTACCTGACGCGTCGCGTGGACTGGTACGCGATGGGGCCGGCCGGACACGCCTCCTGAGCCTTACACTTGCCGGCATGAACCTGCTCGCGATCGAAACCGCCACCGAATCCTGTTCCGCCGCGCTGCTCGTCGACGGGCGCCTGCTGGCGCGCAGCGAACTGGCGCCGCGCCGCCACGCCGAGCTGCTGCTGTCGATGTGCGACGCCTTGCTGTCGGAGGCCGGGCTGCGTCGGACGGACCTCGACGCGCTCGCGGTGGGCTGCGGACCGGGAGCGTTCACCGGTGTACGTCTGGCGGTTTCCGCCGCGCAAGGCATCGCGCTCGCGCTGGACCTGCCGGTCGTGCCGGTGTCGTCGCTCGCCGCGCTGGCGATGCAGGCGCCGGACAACGGTGCCGACCTCCTCGCCGTCATCGACGCGCGCATGGGCGAGATCTACGCCGGCAGCTTCCGGCGCGGAGAAGATGGCCTCGTGGCGCCGCTGGGCAGCGAGACCGTCGGCGCGGCGGCAGCGCTCGCGCTGCCGCCGTCGCGTGCGTGGAACGTGGTCGGCAGCGGCTGGGCGAGCTATGGCGAGGCCCTTGCCACGCGCCTGCCGGCGCCCCCCGTCTGGGCCGACGGCGAACGGTATCCGCAGGCGATCGACATCGCGCGTCTCGCCGCGCCGCTCGCGCGCTCCGGGCAGGGGATCGCCGCGGAGCACGTGCTGCCGGTGTACCTGCGCGACAAGGTGGCGCTCACGCTGGCGGAGCAGCGCGCGCGCCATTGACGGAAACGACGGCTCGTTCCGTCGGCCTCGCGCCGGCCCGGTGCTCAGTTGCCGTCCGCAGGTTCCGGTATCCGCAGCGGGATGTTCGCCAGCACGCGGGTGCCCGTGTCGTCGTCGAGCACAAGGACGTGCAGGGTTTCGCCCGGCTTCGCATCCAGGACGTAACCGTCGAAGCCGCGCTTCTTGGCGAGGTTGAGGCGCAACGACTTCTTGTCGGGGCCGATGAAGCTCGGCTGTGCCAGTCCGCGCAGCGCTCCCCGCGCATCGACCACGGCCAGCACCGGATGCCGCGCGCCGTCGACGCGCG
>DBMH01000312.1 GCA_002297645.1 Rhodanobacteraceae bacterium UBA703
GGCGACGGCGGCGTCGCCGCGGACGATCTCGTTGTCGAGCCACTCGCGGTGCCGCTCGGCCCGCTCGAGCCATCCCGGTGCGAGCCGCAGCGGATCGTCGAGCGCACTCTCGCAGGCGCGCTGGTGAGCGGAACGGCGATCGCCCGTGTCGGAGCGCGCCTGTCTCGCCTGCTCGCGCAGTTGCTCCGCCTGCGCCACTTCGGCGCGGCATTCGGTCACGCGTTTCTGCTGCGCCTCGAGGCGCAGGTCGCGTACGCGGGTCAAGGGTTCGAGCGGAAAGCGCTTCATCTGAACATTCCGATCAGGCGCACGACGGCATCGTCGTAGCCACTCAGGGCTTCGGCCGGCTGACGCAGGAAATCGTTGATCTCGTTGATCTTCGCCACCGCGACGTCGGCCTCCGGATCGTTGCCGGCGCGATACTCGCCGAGCTGGATCAGGAGTTCGATCTCGCGGTACTTCGCCAGATAGCGGCGCAGCAGTCCGGCAGCCGCCTGATGCTCCGGCGAAGTCACGCGCGTCATCACGCGGCTCGCGCTGGAGAGGATGTCGATCGCCGGGTAGTGGTTGGCGGCGGCGAGCTTCTTGGACAGGTAGATGTGGCCGTCGAGGATCGATCGCACTTCCTCGCCGATCGGATCGCTGCCCTCTTCTTCCTCGATCAGCACCGTGTAGAACGCGGTGATCGTGCCTCGGTCGTTGTTGCCGGCGCGCTCGAACAGGCGCGGCAGCGACGAGAACACCGACGGCGTGAAGCCGCGCCGCGTCGGCGGCTCGCCCATGGCGAGGCCGACGTCGCGCAGCGCCCGCGCGAAACGCGTGACGGAATCCATCATCAGCATCACGCGCATGCCCTGGTCGCGGAAGTACTCCGCGATCGCGGTACCGACGTAGGCGACACGGCTGCGCTCCAGCGCCGGGCGATCCGAGGTCGCGACGACCACGACGCTGCGCTGGAGCCCCTCCGGACCGAGGCTGTCCTCGATGAACTCGCGCACCTCTCGGCCGCGTTCGCCGACGAGGACGATGACGTTGACGTCGCTCCGCGCGCCACGCGCGAGCATGCCGAGCAGCGTGCTCTTGCCGCCGCCGGCCGTGGCGAAGATGCCGAGGCGCTGGCCTTCGCCGACGCTCAGCACGCCGTCGATGGCGCGTACGCCGGTCTCCAGCGGACGGTCGATCAGCTTGCGCTTGAGCGGATTCGGCGACGGCGCGTACACGGATGCGCGCTGGCGCGCGTCGATCGGACCGAGCCCGTCGAGCGGCTCGCCGTGCGCGTCGAGGATGCGACCGAGCAGCGCGCTGCCGACCGGAACGCTGGCCTGCCGGCCGGTCGCGGTGACCGTGGTCGCGGCGGAAATGCCTTCGAGCGGCCCGAGCGGCGTCAGCAAGGTGTGGTTGCGCGAGATGCCGACGACTTCCGCCGTCAGCTGGAATCCCGTCTCGGGTTGTTCAAGCAGGCACAGCTCGCCGATCGCCGCATTGATGCCGGTGACGCGAACGAGCGTACCCCAGGCCTCGGCCACGCGTCCGACGCGCTGCAACGTCTCGGCGCCGGCGAGCGCGCGCAGCAGCGGCGACGACGCCTTGCCGGCGGACGTGTCGGCAACTCCGGCGGGCGCTTCAGACCATGGCATCGCCGGGGTCTCCGTCCGCCGCGGCGACGGACCTGGTCCACGGCGTATCCGCCGCCTGTTCACGCGCGACCGCGAGGATCGTGCGCACCTGGTCGAGCTGCTCGCGCAGTCCGGCGCGCACCACGCCGCCTTCGGTCTCGATCACGCAATCGAATTCGGAAAACTCGGGCGTGGCGACGATCTCGGTCGCCGGTGTGCCGCCGAGCCCGAATCCGTCGCTGGCGAGGCGCTGGCGCGTCGCGTCGGCGACTTCCGGGTGCACCCGCACGATCAGGTTCGGCTCGAACGCCAGTTGGCGGATCGCCTCGCCGACCAGCATCGGCACGAGCTTGTCGGCGCCGAGCGCCGGAGCGATGCGCTCCACGATGGCCACGGCCAGTTCGGTGACCTGGTTGCGCATGCGCTCGGCGAGTTGGTCACGCGCGATGCCCAGGGCCGACGTGGCAGCGGCGAAATGATCCAATGCTTCGCGACGCCCCTCGGCGAGCCCCTGCTCGCGCGCCGCCGCGCGTTCGGCCTCGAGTTCGCCTTCGAGCGCGCGCACGGCGCCATTCGCCTGGTCGACAAGTTCCTGCGCGCGGCTCAGCGGCAGCCAGGCGGCGGCGGGAATCACGCGTCCGGCGATGCCGAGCGCGTAGCGTTCCTTCAGATCGACGAAGGTTGCGCTCACAGGTGCGCTCCTGCGGCGCTTTCGCGCGCCGCGACGAGATAGCGCTCCACGGTCTTCGTCGGCAACCACGCGTCGCGGCGCTCGCCGGCGGCCGTCGCCGGAAACGCCAGCTTGATGCGCTCGGCGAGCAGCGGATGCCGGTTGGCGGCGTAGGTGAACAGCTCGACGCGACCGCGCTGCCGCAGCAGCTCCGAGATCGCGTCGGGATTGTCGAGCACGCGCGCCAGGCCGGCCAGCGCGCAGTGCCGCACGTCGTCCGGAACGGCACCACGCCACGGATCGGTGCCGAGCGCGAAGGACATGCGCGCGGCGCCGATCGCCTCGCGCAGGCGCAGCACTTCGCTGCGGTCGACGCGCGCGCGCAGCGCGGGAGAAAACGCGAGGGCGCCGAGGTCGAGCGCGGCGCCGCGCAGACGTTCTCCGGAAAACAGCGCCACCGGGTTGTCCTCGATCCAGCCGGCTTCGTCGGCGGCGGAGAGGTCGAACAGGCCGGGGGCGGAACGCTCGACGCGCAGTGCGAGCATGCGCCGGCCGAGCGGCGAAAGACGGGCCCGCTCGACCAGCGCGGGCGGGACGTCGCCGAAGCGGGTCGCATGCGCGCCGTCCACCGCGGACTTCAGCAATGCCGTCCAGGAGGCATCAAGCGTCATCGCGACGGCCCTGGTCCGCCGAGCGGCCGCTGAAGAACGCGACCAGCGAGGCGCGGCTGCGCCACAGCAGCAGCAAGGCCGCGAGCAGGGTCAGGCCGGCGAAGGCGATGAGCAGCCCGCGTGTCACGTCGCTGCGCGTCGCGAGGCGCAACAGGTCGTTCGGTGCGCCCTTGGCCGCACCGGCGGCCGTGGCGGCAGACGGATCCTCGATGTCCTGGAACGCCGCGCGCGTGAAGAACTTCACGGTGACGCGATCCGGATTGTCGAGTCCCTCCACCGCGTCCTTCACGATCGCCTTGATGTCGGTCTCGCGCTCCTGCACGTGCGCTCCCGGAACGACCATCAGCACGACCGAAGCCGAAGCGGATTCGGTCTTGCCGCCGATCAGGTCGCGATCCGGCAGGGCCACGTGCACGCGCGCGCTGATCACGCCGTCGATCTTCTGCAACGTGTCCGCCAGCTCTTCGCTGAGCGCGTACAGGTAGCGCGCCTTGTCCTCGGTCGGGGAGGCGACGAACCCTTCCTTCTTGAACACTTCGCCCATCGAGGGATGGGCGTTGCGCGGCAATCCCGCCGCCTCGAGGATCGCCACGGCGTTCGGCAGGTCGCGCTTGCCGACCTTGACGGTCCAGTCGTTGCCGCGCTCCGCCTGGCGCTTGTCGACGTCGATGCCCATGCGCAGCAAGGCAGCGGACACTTCGTTCGCCTGGCGCTCGTCGAGGTGCGAATACAGCACCTGCATGTCGCTCATGCACCCGGCCAGGCCGGCCGCCAGCAGCAGCACGGTCAACGCACGCAGAACGAAACCCGATCTGTCCGTGCGCGTCGCAGATCGTGAGGAAGGAGGCTGGCTGGCCGGAAGCATGGCGACGATCTCAGGATTGCTGACGGAACAACTGCTGCACGCCATCGGACGTCCGGTTGGCGACGTTGGTGGTGAGTTCCGCATGGAACAGGAACTCGTGGCACTTCACGGTCAACTGCATCATGTCGCCGGCCGTCGGCGTGGCACCGGCCTCGAGGCGCTGGGTCAGCTCGCCGATGCTGGCGACGCGACCGTTGAGCGATTCGAAGTTCTGCAGGATGGCCTGGAACCCGGGCGAAATGGCCTCGACCGCGGGCGGTGCGGCGACCTGGGCCGGCGACGCGTTCGCGTATGCCTCCTGGAAGCGCGCGAGGTCGTAGGCCGTGACCTGGGTCTGCGGCCCGGAAGCCTGCGGCGCCGCCGTCAGGGCGGCGAGGTCGATCGACTGGATGGGGGTCATGGAAACCTCTCCGATTGAACGCTAGATGCCGGCCCGTCCGAGGCAGGCGGCCCGCTCCGTTCCTCGCCGGCATCCGATGGGGATGCCTCGCCCGTTTCGGGCCGGCGGACTGCGGAACGGAGCCGGGCGCCGCGCATCGTGGCGGTTCGCGCCGGCACGACGCGCTTACTGCTTGCGGGCCAGGGATTCCAGCGCCTGTCCGACCGAATTGGTCGACGTGGCGGAGCTCGACGAGATGAACATCATCTCCTGCGAGGCACCGGTCAGCAGCGCGACCGTCGACGGCTGGTTCTGGCCCTGGTCGGTGATCTGGCCGGCGAGTTCCACGATCTTGTCGGCCTGCTGGTCGAGCCTTTCGCCCCACGCCTTGGCCAGCGCTTCGTACCAGGACTTCGCCGCCGTCTTGGTCACCGGCCCCGGCAGGGTATGGCCCGGCGGATTGAACGAGTTGCCACCCGGGTTGGTCACCGGCATCGGTGCGCCGCCGCCCAGCGTCGTGTTGGAAACATTGCTGCCCATCGTCGTTGCTCCTCTCTCAGGGTGATGGGGCACCCAGCACGCTTTCGCGCGACAGGCGCCGGATGTTGCCCGCGTCATCGCGGACAAGGACTTCGCCGTTCTCGATGCCCATGAACGTGCCACCGGACGGCAGTTTCGCGCCGACGTACAACACCGACTTGTCGGCTGTCTTCAGGTACGGATCCGACCCGTCGACGATCTCGCGGATGCGCTTGCCGTCGGGCACCGGTCCCGGCTCGGGCGGGGGCGGATCGAGGTTCTGCAGGTCGATCTTCAGCTGCAGCTTTTCGTTGAATTCCTGGATCGTGCGCGACACCAGCACCGCGTCGAGCTCGGAACGGTCGCCGAAGCGGCCGCGCACGAGAACCTTCCCCTGCCCCTGCCATTCGGTCTTCGCATGGAGGTTCTTCATGCGGAAACGTTCGGCCAGGTCCTCGGCGATGCGCGCGCCGCTCTTGGCTTCGACGTCCGCTCGTATGCCATGCTGCTCGAGCTGGCTGCGCAGGGTGGCGAGATCCTCGCTGCGCTCGACGTATCCGGTGACGACCAGCCGGCCGTCGTTCCGCGACGTCACCGCAAGGCCGTGATAGCCGAGCGCGTCGATCATTCCGCGCACTTCCCCGTCGCGCGGTGCCGCCGGTGCCGGTGCCGCCACCGGCTTGGCCTTGTTCTGCGCCAGCATCAGCGCACCGGCGCTGGCACCGAGCAGGACCAGGGCCACCGCGAGCGTGACGACGCGGTTGCCGCGCTGGCGCGGCGGTGTCGCATCGGCCGCGGCCGGCCGCGGCGCGGCCTCCACCTGCGACAGCAGCGTCTGCCAGCGATCGCTCCAGTGCGGCCCCAGCGCGAAGCAGGTGCCACCGATGCGCACCAGCGTGAACGGCTTGACGTCCTGCGGATCTCCCGGATGCAGCACCTGGTCGTCGAGGCGTACTTCCGCGTCGACCGCGCGGATGGACAACTCGTCGCCGTTCCTCGTCACGATGCAGTGATGCGCCGCGACCCCGTGATCGCTGAAGATCAGGTCGCAGTCGTCGCTGCTCCCGATCATCAGGAAGGTCCGCTCCTGCAGCTTGCGCTCGGCGCCGGCGTGGATGCCGGCCAGCACGCGCAGCGCCCACGCATCGGCCACGGACTGGCCTCCGCCCTTGGCGGAAGCCTTGGCCGCGTCGTCGTGTGTCGGCTTGCGCGTGGACCAGACTTGCATCAGGGCTTTCCTTTCGACGTTGCCTTGGCGGGCTCGGCGACCGCGGCGGCCGGTACCGGGACCGGCGCAGCGGCGGGAGCCGGTTCGATCACCGCAGGTGCGGACGGTGCGAATCCGCTGGCGGGAATGCCGTAGCGCGCCTTTTCCTCGCGCGAGGCCCAGGGCAGTTCGGCGTGGTCGCGCGCATCCTGGTCGACGCCGATCTGCTCGACGCTGACGTCCGGAGAACTCGGCACGTGCTGGTCGGTGATGTGGTTCGCCGCGACCAGACGGGGCGTGATCAGGAACAGACGCTCGAAGCGGCCGCGCTCCTTCTCCACCTGGCGGAACAGGTTGCCGAGCACCGGCACGTCGCCGAGGATCGGCACCTTGTTGTTGTGGCGGACGTCCTGGTCCGTGATCAGGCCGCCGAGCAGGAGGCTCTGGCCCTCGTCGATGAGCGCCTGCGTATTGACCGCCTTGCGCGTCACCAGGGGGATGTTGGCCAGCTGGCCGGCGACCGTCTCCTGCGTCACCTTCACGTTGCCGTCCTCGATCTGCACGATCGTGCGGATGCGACGTCGGCCGTTCTCGTAGACCAGGTGCGGCGTGACGCGCAGCACGGTGCCGGCGACGACGTTGAACAGGTCGACGTCGTAGGCACCGGCGACCGGCACGTAGAGCGTCTGGCTGTTCTCGATGACGGCCTCGGTGTCGTTCAGCGTCATCACCTGCGGACGGGCGACGATGTTGGTGATGTCGTCGGTCGCCAGCGCGTTGATGCGCGCGATGAACTTGCCGGCGTCGCCGACGATCGCGCCGATCTGGAAGCCGTCGAGCTGGTTCAGCGCACTGATGTTGTTCTGGCCGAGCGCGTCGGCGAGATTGTTGCGACCGTACCGGTCGATGGCGCCCTTGCCGAAGCTGACCGCCGTGCGCGCGTTCTGCCAGCGCCAGTCGATGCCGTATTTCTTCGCCTTGCCCTTGTCGATGTCGATGATCGTCGCCTCGATCTCGACCATCTGCGGCTCGACGTCGAGCTGCTGCACGAGGCGGTCGTACATGCCGATGCGATCGGGCGTGTCGCGCACGATGACCGCGTTGCGGAACGTGTCCGCGACGATGCGCGCGTTCGTGCTCGCGTCGATCACCGCGTTCGCCGGCGGCGGCGGGATCGTGATGTCGGCTTCTTCCTGGCGGGAGTCGCCCTCCGCGCCCGGCGGGTTGAGCGGCGGCTTGCCGACCGCGGCGAGGCCGCTGCCGCGCAGTTTGTTCGAACTCGGGCGCAGCAGGCGGTCCTGCGCTCCGCCGGCGGCGCCGCCGGCATGCGGTGCCACCAGCTCGCGCAGCAGCGAGGCGACGCCCGGCACCACCTGCTGGCGGTTGCCGATCGTCATCGTCATGTCCGCCGCCCATGCGTAACGCAACTTGTAGTACTTGAAGACGGTGGCATTGCTCGGGCTCTGCCCGTTGATCGCATCGGCGAGCTGCTGCACCTGCTCCACGAAGCGGGGCGCGCCCGTGATCATGACGAGGCCGTTGCCGCTGGTCGCGGTGAACGTGTTGCTCTCGTCGCCGAGCTTCATCTTCTGGAACGCACCGACGAAGTCCTCCACGCGCGCCGGAGGCAGGTTCGCGTAGCGCGTGGTGCGCTCGGAAGCCAGGTAGACGTAGACCGCCGACCCGTCGTAGTAGCTGATCAGGTCGTTCGTTGCGCAGATGGAATTGAACACCTTCGCCGGGTTGCCGCCGCGCGCTCCGCTGACGGTCGCCGCCCGCGCGCGCACCTGCGAGCTGATCACGACGGAAAGGCCCTGATCGCCGAAGAATTCCTGCAGGAATTCGGTCAGCGGCTGGCCCTGCGGGCTCAGGCTGACTTCCGTGCGCTTGAACGGAATCGGCACGGCCTGCGCCGTCCCTGCTCCCACCAGCACCGTTGTCGCCAGCAATGCCATGACCCAGCTTCCGACCCGCGTTCCCTTCTTCCCCATTCCCGCTGCTCGCATCCGCTACCCCTGGTTCCAGTTTCTCTGTGGAAAACGCTTGAAGTTGACCGCCCGCCGCCTCAGGTCGCCGTCAGCTGGCCGAGAGGCACCAGCCTGACGTCCGGGACGAGCTCCTGGTACGAGAGCACCGGCAGCGCCGGAAACTCGATTTCGGTGAGCTTGCGCAGGTGACGGCGCACGTCCATCGAGCAGAGCAGGACGACGTTCGCGTCGACGCTCGCGGCCACGCGGGCGTGGACCTGCGCGAGCAGGCTCTCCGCCAGTTGCGGCTCGACGGCGAGCTGCGCGCTGCCGCCGCTGACGTGGACCGAGCGGCGCAGGCGGTCTTCCAGTTCCGGATGGGCGACCAGCACGTGCAGCGTGCGGCTCACGCCCGCATAGCGATCGCTGATGTGCCGCCGCAACGCGACACGCACGTATTCGGCGACGAGCACGATGTCCTTCTCGCGGCTCGCCGCATCGGTCACCGCCTCGAAGACGTCGCGCAGATGACGTACCGGAATGCGCTCTTCCACCAGCCGCTTGAGGATGTCGGCGACGCGCTGCGGCGACACCACGCGCAGCATCTCGCGCACGAGATCCGGGTAGTCGCGGCTCAGTCCGTTGAAGAGGTTCGAGGCTTCCTGGATGCCGACGAACAGGCTGAGATGCTGCTCGAACGAGTCGCGCAGATGGCGCCGCAACACCTCCAGCGCTCCGATGGCCCCCTCGCCCGAAGCTCCCGCTTCCGCAGCCTCGCGCCATTCGCCCGGGAAGGCGGGCAGGTAGGACGAGTTCTCGGCATCTCCGGCAGGCGCCGGCAACGCCGCCCGGCCGCCACCGCGCGGAGCCGGCAGGAAGCGGGCGCCCGGATGCAGGCGACCGATGCCGACGCGCACGCCGTGGACGAAGACGCGATAGGCGTTCGGCGGCAGCGAGTGGCCGGCGCGCAGGGCCGGTGCCGGCATCGGCACGCCGTACTCCTCGCGCAGGTTGCCGACGGTCTCGCGTAGGACGTTGCGCACGTTGGCCGCGCCGAGCTGCTGCAAGGTCTGCAGATCCATCTCGAGCAGCAGGGCCGGCGGTGCCGACAGTTCGTCGCTGGCCACGACGTCGAGCGGCAGCAGATCCTTGCTGTCGGAAACGCGGAACAGCTTGCGCAGGAAGCCGACGCTGTGCCGGAAGCGCCATGCGCCGATACCGACGAAGGCCAGGCCGAGCAGCAGGAACACCGGCACCGGAAAGCCCGGCACGGTCATCATCAGCAGCGCGATCAGGCCGGTGACGAGGATCACGCGCGGTTCGTTGGTGATCTGCGAGGCGATCGCCGCACCGAGGTGCTTGGCCTCGCCGTCGTTGGCCGTGCGTGTCACGATCAGGCCGGCCGACATCGAGGCGAGCAGTGCCGGAATCTGGGACACGAGACCGTCGCCGATCGTCAGGATGCTGTAGGTATGGACCGCGTCGCCGAGGCTCAGGCCGTTCTGCAGCATGCCGACCGCGAGACCGCCGAGCAGGTTGATGATGATGATGACGATGCCGGCGATCGCGTCGCCTTTGACGAATTTCATCGCACCGTCGAGGCTGCCGTGCAGCTGGCTTTCGATTTCCAGCAGGCGGCGCTTGCGCTTGGCCTCGTCCTTGTCGACCAGGCCCGAGCGCAGGTCGGAGTCGATCGAGAGCTGCTTGCCCGGCATCGCGTCGAGCGAGAAACGCGCGGCGACCTCGGCCACGCGCTCGGCGCCCTTGGCGACGACGATGAACTGCACGACCGTGATGATCAGGAAGATCACCAGGCCGACGACGAGGTTGCCGGACACGACGACGTTGCCGAACGTGTCGATGATGTGGCCCGCATCCGCGTGCAGCAGGATGGAGCGGGTGATGGCGATCGACAGCGCGAGGCGGAACAGCGTCGTCAGCATGAGGACGCTGGGGAAGCTCGAGAACGCGGTCGGCGCCGGGATGTAGATCGCGATGAGGAGCAGGCCGATGCCGACCAGGATGTTCACCGCGACGAGCGTGTCGATGACCGCCATCGGCAGCGGCAGGATCATCAGCGCGACGATCGCCACCACGCCGAAGACGAGCACGATGTCGCTGTAGCTGCGCGAACCGCCGCTGCCGAACTTGAACAGGGAAGCGACCGCGTTCATCGCGTGCCCCCGGCCGGGGAACGGCGCATCCTGCGACGTCTTGCGATTGTGGAATCACCGCGAGGGAGCGAGCGCGGATTTTCCCCGGGAACCATTTGCATAGGCGTGTCCACCAGAAGCTCTGGTATCCATTTCAGCCCTGCGATATGGCCGAATGGACCGTACGGCTACGTGTGTTTGATCTGAAACTGAACGCCCCTGTGATTCGCAGACTAGCAGAATGAGATGACGGTTCATCCCCACCTAGGGAAAACCCTTGGTGATCTGTCGACTCCTCGTTAACGCTCCGTTGAAGTCGCACTCCCGATGGGAGAAGTGCTGGCATTCGCAGGATTCTTTGCGGCATCCTTCGACTCGAGACGCGCCAGAAGATTGATCGCCGTTGGGGTGACGCCGAGCATGAATCGCTGCGTGTCGTGATCGACAATGAGGACACGTTCGCGCGGCCCGACGGCCACGACCTGCACGATGCGGGCCGGCCCCGCCGAGACGCCTCGTCCCCCTTGTCGACGCACCGCCCACCACAGGGCCGCCAGTGCGAACACGACCGCCAGCATGGGCAGCACCACTTCCATCAGCGACGCTCCCGGCACCGGCTCCGTGGGTTCCGCCGTCGCGCACGCGCTCCACACCAGCATGAGGATTGGCATGGCGTAATGTGATGTTCGTCTCATGGAAATCGCACTCTCCATCGGCTCCGGCCGTTGCGTTGTCACGAAAGGGGGCGTGACAAGGATCTAGGATAACGACGATGTCGACGCACCGTTGCGAGCCCGTCCACATTGATTCTCCCCCTCCTCTTCCGCCGTCCGGGCGGGACGACACGCTGGACGCGTTCGTCGAAGCCGTGCCCCTGCCTTGCGCACTGTTCCGCCGCGAGGACGGGCGAGCCGTACTGTCGAACGATGCCTTCGTCGCCGAGTTCGGCGGCGTCGATGCCATGCCGGATCGTTCGCGCTTCGAGGCCGCCTTCGAGTCCCACAGCGAGGGCGACGACGGCATCAAGTGCTACGCGCCGCAGACGCGCCGCTGGTATCGCCTGGTGTGGCGCGAGTTGTCCTGGGAGAAGGCCGGACGTTGCGACGCGGTGTTCGTCAGCAGCATCAGCGACGAAATCGCGGCGCTGCGCCAGCACAAGGCCCAGCAGGAGCAGTTGCTGTTCACGTCCCGCATGCTGAGCGTCGGCGAGATGACCACGACGCTCGCGCACGAGCTGAACCAGCCGCTCGGCGCGATCATCAACTACCTCAGCACCTGCGACAGCATGCTCGCGCGCGGGGACAGCGCCAACCCGCGCCTGCGCCAGGGCATCGCGCTGGCGCGCAACCAGGCCGAACACGCCAGCGCGGTCATCGCGCGCCTGCGCGAGTTCGTGCGCACGCGCAACCCGAAGCGCGAACCCCATCCCCTCGACGCGCTCGCCCGGACCGTGGTCGAACTGCTGCGACTGGAAGCCGAGCAGCATCAGGTACGCATCCTCACGCGGCTGCCGAAGTCGCTGCCGCGCGTGATCGCCGACCGCGTCATGATCGAACAGGTGCTGCTGAACCTGGTCAAGAACGCGATCGACGCGATGCGCGAGACCGCCACGGCGCAGCGCGAGATCACGATCGAAGGGCGCCGCGATCTGGACGGCATGGTCGAGGTGCGCGTACGCGACCGCGGCCCCGGCATCGGCCCCGATTTCGCCGCGCGCCTGTTCGCGCCGATGCTCAGCACGAAGTCCGACGGACTCGGCATGGGCCTGGCGATCTGCCGCTCGATCATGGAGTTCCACGAAGGGCGCCTGTTCGCGGAGCCGAATCCGGACGGCGGAAGCAGCTTCATGTTCACCCTGCCCGCGGAGAACGCATGATGTCCGATGACCATGCCGCCCACGTCTTCCTCGTCGACGACAACGACGAATTCCGCGAATCCACGCGCTGGCTGCTCGAAGACGCCGGCTTCCTCGTCAGCGACTTCGCCGGCGGCGCCGACCTGCTGCGCGAACTCGACCGCGCCGCGACCCAGCCCGCCTGCATCGTCAGCGACGTGCGCATGCCGCAGATGAGCGGCATCGAGCTGCAACAGGAGCTCAAGCGCCGCAACGTGGAACTGCCGCTGGTCTTCGTCACGGCACACGCCGACGTGCCGCTGGCGGTCGAGGCGATGCGCAATGGCGCGGCGAACTTCATCGAGAAGCCGTTCGATCCATTGATGCTCGTTCACGCGCTGCGCACGGTGACCGACCGCACGGCCGCGTCCGCGGCGAACGCCGCGGCGATCGAGAAGCTCACGCCACGCGAGCGCCAGGTGCTCGAACTGGTCGTCGCCGGGAAGCTCAACAAGACCATCGCCGACGTGCTCGGCATCAGCATCAAGACGGTCGAGCTGCACCGCTCGAACCTGATGCAGAAGCTCGGCGCGCGCAACGTCGCCGAAGTCATCCGCATCGCGCTCGGACACGAACAACCGCATGGAGCCAGCACACGATGACGGCCGCTCCCGTCGTTGACATTCCTTCCCCGACCCTGCGCCCGCTCGCCGAACGCCTTCGCGCGATCCCGCCCGACCGCGCCGCCGCCGTCACGCGCCTGCTCGGCGCCGGCAGTCGCCTCCTGGTGGAGACCGAGCAGTCTCGGCTCGAACTGCGTGGCGATGCGGCACAGCTCGCGCCGCAGGCGACTACCGTGGAGCTCGGCCATGCGAACGGCCGCATCCATCTGGTTCTGGCGAGCGAACGACGCGGCGGGACGATCGGCGACCGCAGCTGGCACGACTTCGGCGGCGATGCGCGCCTGCTCGCCTGGACGCTCGCCTACGAACCTCTGCTCGGCGTCCTGTCCGACCTGCTGGGAACGCCGCTGCTGCCGGCCGAGTTGCGCGCCGCCCCGGATCGCCAGGCCGACGTCTGGCACTGGGTCGAGTTCCGCTACGGGCGCGACGGCGACGAGCATTGCCGCGGCCTGATCGGCCTCGACCGCTCGACGCTGGACGCACTCGCCGCGGCTCCCGGCTGGCACCGGGGCGAGGCCGATGCGCACGTCGACCGCGACCAGGTTCCCTTTCCGTGCCATCTTCTGATGCCGGTGTCGGACGTCTCCGCGTCGATGCTGCGCGAGCTCGCGGTCGGCGACGTGGTCCTGCTCGGATCGCGCTCGATCGCGACCGCCACACTCCGCTTCTTCGCCGACACGGGCGAGCCTTCGCTCGACGCGAGCCGCGCCTGGCTCGCCGCCGCCGCCGCCGGCGGCATCTCCATCACGCGCCCCTTGAGCGCAGCCGAACTCAGGAACCTGACGATGAGCGAGAGCGTTTCCGAAACTCCCCCCTCCGAAAGCGAGGACGCCACCGTCCGGGACGTGCGCGACGCGATCCCGGTGCGCGTGGACCTCCTGCTCGACACGCTGACGCTCAGCCTCGCCGAGCTGTCCGGCATCGGCGCGGGGCAGATCCTCGAGCTGCGCCAGCCGGTCGAGGGCGCCCGCGTCGAGCTGCGTGCGAACGGCAGGACGTTCGGCAGCGGGGAACTCGTTTCGCTCGGCGAGACGCTGGGCGTCAAGGTCACAAGGATCGGTGACGAACGTGGACTTCAGTAGCTTTTCCCCCGCCCTCGTCATCACCACGGTCGTCGGCCTCGCGCTGGCGCCGTTCGTCGCGGTGATGGTCACCTCGTTCACCAAGATCGTCGTGGTCATCAGCCTGCTGCGCAATGCGCTCGGCCTGCAGCAGACGCCGCCGAACGTGGTCATCAACGGGCTCGCGATCATCCTGTCGATCTATGTGATGTATCCGGTCATCCTCGACACGCTCGACAACGTCAATGCGAACAACGCGGCGCACGGGCAGTACGGCGGCGACGAGCGCATGACGGTGGACCGGCTCGGGCAGATGATCAACGCGGGCAAGGAGCCGCTGCGCAAGTTCCTCATCAAGCATTCGCACGAGAACGAGCGCCGCTTCTTCCTGGAGAGCGCCAAGCGGCTGCTGCCGCAGTCGCAGCAGGCCGACCTGACCGCCGACGACTTCATCGTCGTGATGCCCGCGTTCACCGTCAGCGAGCTGACCGAGGCGTTCCAGATCGGCTTCCTGCTGTTCCTGCCCTTCATCGTGGTGGATCTGATCGTCTCGAACATCCTGCTGGCGCTCGGCATGATGATGCTGTCGCCGACGATGGTCTCGCTGCCGTTCAAGCTGCTGCTGTTCGTGATCCTCAACGGCTGGGCCAAGCTGATCCACGGCCTCGTCGCCACCTACCAGTGAGGCGCGCATGTACCAGAACGAGATCCAGCTCGCGCGCGAAGCCCTCTGGCTCGTGCTGCTGCTGTCGGCCCCGCCGATCCTCGCCGCCGCGATCAGCGGCCTGCTGATCGCGTTCCTGCAGGCGGTGACGCAGCTGCAGGAACAGACCTTCCCGTACGCGGTGAAATTCACCGCGGTCGTGCTGGCGCTGTTCGCGACCGCGACCGTGCTCGGCGGGACCCTGTACAACTACTCCAACAACCTCTTCAGCAATTTCTCGACACTGGTCCGATGACGCGCGCCCCGCTTCCCCATTCCCTCACGGGACGTCGCCCGCATGCCGTTTGAGTACCTGCAGAGCCAGGGGCTGGCGATCGCGCTGACCTTGCCGCGCATCGCCGCGGCGTTCCTGATCCTGCCGATGATGACGCAGGAGACCGTCCCGGCCCTGGTGCGCAACAGCTTCTTCGTCAGCCTCGCGATCGTCGCCTATCCGATCGCGGCAGCCTCGGCTCCGGCCGGCGCCATGACGCAGGGCACGTGGGCGGTCATCGTCCTGAAGGAGATCTTCGTCGGCACCGCGATCGGGTTCTGCTTCAGCGTCGTGTTCTGGGCGCTCAGTGCCGCGGGCAACGTCATCGACGTCAAGGTGGGTTCGTCGATGGCGAGCGTGATGGACCCGATCTCGGGACACCAGACCTCGCTGACCGGGCTGTTCCTGTCGCAGTTCGGCATGTGGCTGTTCATGGCGACCGGTGCCTTCACGCTGTTCCTCGACATCCTGCTGTCAAGCTACAAGCTGTGGCCGGTCGGGAACGCGCTGCCGCCGCTGCACGCCGGCGGCATCGCGTGGTTCGCCGACCAGTTCAACTACCTGATGACGGCGGTGCTCATGTTCTCTGCGCCCGCGCTCGTCATCACCAGCCTGCTCGACATCGTGCTCGGCCTGATGAACCGCTATGCGCAGCAGCTCAACGTGTTCTCGCTGGCGATGCCGATCAAGGCGTGGCTGTCGACCTGGATGGTGCTGCTCTCGCTGGCGGCGGTCGTCGAGGTGGTCGTGAGGACCGTCGCCGGCAATCGCGGCCTGCTCGACGTGCTGGGCAAGGTGCTGTAGGAAGAACTCCTTCCGCCCGCCGCTCCGGGAGATCGTCGCGCGGCCTACCTGCCGTCGCGCTGCTCGCGCACGCTCTCCGCCCACCGCAGCAGCTCCGCGACCGCCTCGAAGAATTCCGCCGGCAGGTAGTCGTCGAGCTCCGCGCGCTCGTACAGTCCGCGCGCCAACTCGACATTCTGCATGACGGGAACGCCGGCCTCTTCCGCCGCCTCGCGGATCAGCTTCGCCTCGTAATCCTCGCCCTTGGCGACGATCAGCGGAAGTTCGGTTTCGCCGTGTTCGTAGAGGATTGCGATGGCGAGATGCGTGGGATTGGTCACGACGACGCTCGAACGGCGCACGGAAGACAGCATGTTCTGCTGCGCCCATTCCTGATGCAACTGGCGGCGGCGTCCCTTGATGTAGGGATCGCCTTCGTTTTCCTTCGTCTCCTGCCGGATGTCGCGCAGGCTCATGCGCATCTTCTTCATGAACGAGAAGCGCTGGTAGAACACGTCCAAAGCCGACAGGAAGAAGAACACGAAGACCACCCAGATGCCGATGCGCGTGATGCCGTCCCACAGCAACTGCCCCATCGACAGGGGCTGGCCGAACGGAAGCGCGGCCAGCAACGGGATGAAGGCGAACAGTACCGCGACGAGGATTCCGATGAGGGCGCCGCTCTTGATGATCGCCTTGGCCACCTCGACGAGGTTGTCCTTGGAGAAGATCTTCTTGATGCCCGACATCGGATTGACGTGCTTGATGTCCGGCTTGACCTTCTTCGGCGCGAGGACCGGGCCGGCCTGCAGGAAATCCGTCAGCGTCGCGACGAACACGGCGCCGAACAGCAGGGGCAGGCAGATGGAGAGCCCGAGGGTCAGTGCCTCCCAGCCGAGCGCCGGCGCCACGATCTCGAACGGCTGCCCCATCGCGTCGACGATGTGCTCGATCAGCGTGCCGGCCTTGGTGCGTATCGACGGCAGCATCAGCCAGATCATCACCAGCCAGACCATGACCAGCACGGTGCTGGTCAGCTCCTTGCTCTTGCTGACGTCGCCGTCCTTGCGCGCCTTCTTGAGGCGCTGCGGAGTCGGCTTCTCGGTCCGGTTGCCGGTGTCGTTTTCCTCGGCCATGGGCGCTCCCGGCGCGGCCTCAGGCGCGCGTCATGCCCGATGCGGTCAGTCGCGTCCTGCGCAGGTTGACGCCACGCTGGTTGAGCAGGGCGGACTGCGCCGACTCGGCCATCTGGCGCAGCTTCGCCCGGTCACCGGCATCGCGCGCGAGGCGATACGCCTCCAGCGACAGCACCGCCTCGTACAGGAGCGCCTCGCCCATGAGCTGCCGCCTCGCCGGATCGGCGATCATCGGGCTGGTCGCGATCTGCGCGGCGAACTGGCTCGACAGGCCCGCCGCGACGTCGCGTGCCGGAAGCGTGGCGTCGTGCACGATGCACCACATCACGATCAGATGGCCGGCGAGCAGGTCCGGAAGATTGTCCGGCGCGAGGCCGAGTTCGCCGAAGTGGAGACGGAAATCCTCATGCACGTCGCGCGCGTCGAGTTCCTGGTTCGCGTCCGCCTTGTCGTAGTTCGTGCGCGCATGCAACGTATCCAGAAGCTCCCTGCGCACCTGAACCGACAGTTCCGGATCGGTGCCCACCGAAAAGGGATTCTCCGCCGCACCGTTGCCGTAGCCGCTCGAGCCCATCGTCTTCTCCTTGCTTCGCCATACGTCGTCGGTGTCGCTGTCGCTGTCGCCACGTCTTCCGATGCTCGCGAGCGCTGCGCCCCGTACCGCAACCCTAACCGATGCCCGTGACCGGCATCGTGCCGGATTCGCGCTTTCGCCGAACCCTTTCACTCTGGACGAACGAGAGGGTCAGGCATCCATTGCCGTCGCGTGCCCCTTCCTGCCACGGCTCCAGGCTTCCCGCTCCAGCACGAAACGCGAGGCGCGGCCGCCGAAATAGGGACCGTCGCCGTCCGCCACGAAACCGAGCCGCCGCAGGATGGCCGGAACCGCGAGATTCTGCGGATGGCACATCCCGAGGATGCGATCCAGCCGCAGCGTGCCGAAAGCGTGCGCGCACAGCGCGCGACCTCCTTCGACCGGATAGAGACGCCCCCAGGCCGACGGCAGCAAGCGCGTGCCGATCTCGATGTCGCCGGTCTCCAAGGAATGCGCCAGCGTGAAGAGGCCGATGAAGCGACCGTCACGATCGCTGGCATGCCAGGCCCCCAGGCCCGGCTGCATCACGTAGCACTCGTTGGCGCCGAGGACCGTCTTCGCCACACCGAAGTAGTCGGTCGGACACGGATCGAGCGACCAGCGCGCCACGTCCGCGTCGGCGTTCAGGGCGGTCAGCGCAGGAATGTCGGCGAGGCGCAGACCTCGAAGCACCATGCGCCGCGTGCGCAGGAACTCGGCGCCCTCGAAGTCCGTACGAGCCGACGTCAAGAGAAGCGTCCCCTGTTCCGCGCAGGCAGCGGAAAACGCCCGCGATGCCTCATCGACGCATCGGAACGGCCCCCTCGCCCGTGGCAGGCACCATAGTCGCCCGAGGTCGAGGCCACACGCACCACCGGCGAGCGCTCCGTCCGCATCAACGACGCACCATGCCGTCCCTGCCGAGCGCCATGTCGGTCAGGTCCATGTTCGAGCGCAGGAACTTGCGTCGCGCGAGCGTCGCCATCCGGTTCAGCGTGCCGACGTCGCCGACGCGTTCGGCTTCCTGCCGACCGTAGGTGGCGGCGACGAGCTCGTACATCATGCCTTCGGCGGCGAGCTGGCGCTCGATCCGCCCTTCCCGCAGGCCATCGCGGGCGAGGACGTCGTGCGACTGCGCATTGACTGCCTGCACCACGTCGAACGTCGGTGCCGGAGCCTGGTTGGCGACCATCCACATGACGATCACGTAGGCCGTGAACACGTCGCCGTAGTCGTCCGACCGCAGGCCGTAAGGACCCGCGATCTCGCGGAACGCGGCGCGCACATCGCGGCGATCGAAGTCCGCCGCGATCAGGTCAGCGACGCGATCCCCGCTGGTACGGCGTATCGACGCGATGAAGTCGCGTTTGGCGTCGACGGAGGCTCGCGGGTCGGCACCGACCGAGAAGAGCGAGGCGTCCCGTGTCCCGCTCCAATGCGGCCGCCGCCCATGGCTCGAATAGGAATCCTCGATCCTCGACCGCTCGATCTTCAGCTGGTCGGTATTGCGCGTGTACGTCGCCATGCTCGAGAGGTTCGAGTTCATGATCGTCGCGCTGAACTGCGTATCGAAGATCTGGGCGCGGGAAACGCCGGGCATGCCCAGGAGTACGACGAGGAGAGGGAGAATCAATCCGCGCGAGCCAAACATATCGCCTCCGAATCGTGCCTTCACACCGACATTCCGGTCGAAGCTAACACGGCCTCCGAAAGGGCAGGTTAATGGTCCGTCCGCAGGAATGCCGGGAATGGCGAAGACGGAAAAGCCCGCGACCTCCAGGATCGCGGGCTTTCCGATACGCGGACTCTTACTGCTTGCGAGCCACTGCCGACATCGCTTCGCCGAGCGACTTGAGCGAGGTGGAAATGGTGTTCATCAGCAGCTGGAATTCCTGCGAGGCGCCCTGGAACTCGACGTTGGCCTCGTTGTACTTGACCGCCGCCGCTTCCTTCGCCTTCTCGTCCTTGCCACCCGCGGCGTTGATCTTCTCTTCGCCGGCCTTGGTCAGCTTGTCGGACAGACTCACCAGATTGGCCGCGGACTTGCCGGCGGTCTCGCCGAGCGCCCTGGCGATGGCCATCAGCCAGCTGCCGCCCTTGCTGCCGCCGCGCGCCTCACGGGCCTCCTGGCCACCGGCCGCCTCACCCGAAGCCCGCGCCACGGCGTCGTTGATGAGCTTCTGCAGCTGGTCGCCGAGCTCCTGCATGCGGCCGCGATCGGCCGGGGACGCGTTCGCGGCGTCCGCGAACTGGTCGAGCTGGTTGCGAAGCGAGCCGCCGCCGGCCGGGCTGTCCGGTTCCAGACCGCCCGAAGCCTGGCGATAGGCGTCGCGATAGGCATTCTGCGCCTGGTTCTGCGTCTCCGAGTCCACGCCGGCGTTGTTCATCGCGCCGCTGAACATCTGGTCGACCATGCCGCCGATCATCTGGCCGATCATCGCGCCGATCGGGCCGCCGAAGATCGTGCCGACGATGCCGCCGATCGCGCCGAAGATTCCGCCACCTCCGCCGACCACGCTGCTCACTACGTTACCCATGACCGTCTCTCCTGGTGTGTGTTTGAGTTTGCAAACAGGGCTTCCTTCGGGAGCCGGTCTGTTCGCCGTCGACATCGGGATGCGTACCGCCGCTTCCCTTCCGCTACCGCTTGATCGTCTTCGGTGCGGACTTTGCCGTGGAGTGGAGAGCCGGGTAACTAGGTCGAACCCTAGCTTAGGGTTTCCCCCAAGGACGCGAGCCGACGCGGCGCCGCCCGAAAGCACGGCCGGAGGCGTGGGGGAACGGAGGAATCAGAGGTCGCGCAGGATCCAGCCGCGCGGAATCGTCTGCAGGCCGGCTTCGTGCGTCGTCGCGGAGCGGGCGACGTCGGCGGGCGATGCCTCGGCGCCCCAGGACTTGGCGATTGCGGCCAACGTGTCGCGGGTCACGCGCGTGTAGGCGCCTTCGAGCTCGCTGCGGCTGTCGGCGTCGAGCTTGGCCGGATAGAGGCGGCGCAATTCGGGACTGTGGTTGCACAGCTCGATCAGCAGCGACAGGGTCTGCGCATAGTGCTTTTCGTCCAGCTGCGGCAGCTGCGTGCGCTGCGCATACCACGCGGTCAGGAACTCGATCGGGCCGAGTTGCCGGCGCGGCGACGTCGACGCGGACGGCTCGCGGCCTTCGGCCTCGCCACCGCGCAGGTTGGAACCGCCCCAGGACGCGATGTGCCCGCTCGGCAGGTCCATGCGGTTCAATGCCAGCACCAGCGCCTCGGCCACGGCACTCTTCGCCACGTCGTCGTCGCTCTCGGCGACGATCGAAAGCAGCTTGAGGAACACGGGGTAGGCGCCGTCGCCGAGGCGGCGCGCAAGGCGCTTGAGGATGGCGAGGCGATATTCCGGGTTGCGTTCGCTGCGCAATGCACCAGCGAGCCGCGCAGCCGTTTCGCGCAGGCGGGCGGGCGTGTAGATATCGGTCGACATGGCTCACCGTTCGCGAACCGGCGTCGCGACGGATCCGGCCTGCCGGTACGTCAGGACAACGCCGCGAGGATGTAGTTTACATCCCGCTCGACATTGGCGACGAGGTCGGGACCGTGCGCGTACGCCGCCGGGCTGGAGGGAGGCAGGGTGCGCGACGCGCCCCCTTCCCAGACATCCGCTGCCAGCACGGCCTCGCCGTCGAAGGGAGCCGCTGCAATGCCGCGAACATCGCCGTAGCCCGCGATGCCGCCCTGCGCAACGCCGGTGCCTTGCGGCAGGTTCAGCGATGAAAGGCCCGGCAGATCCGGAGCTCTGATGGTCATGGCATTCGACCGGAAGATTTCGAGGATGTGACGATTCTAGTCCGATCCCGCGACCGCAGTATCCGGGGAAACCCTAGGACCGGAACCCTGCGCGGGCGTATGCCCACACCAATCCTAACGGATTGTCACGAAAGAATTTTCGGCGCATCCGCCACCGGAGCATCGACACCAACCCCGGAGCGGCCGGCCCTGCGTTGCATCCGCTGGTTTCCAAGGGGAGCTGACCATGACGATGCGACTCGCAAGACCCTCGGCCACACCGTTCGACTGGCGCCGAGTCGGCGCCTTCAGTACCAGCGTGGCGGCGCACCTCGCCGCGTTCGCCCTCCTCCTGATACCGCTCGCCCCGCCGGTCCGCCAGGCGGTGCAGCGCGCGATCGAGGTGAGCTGGATCGAGGCGCCGCCTCCCCTGCCCGAACTTCCGCTGCCGAAGGAAATGGAGCCGCCGCCGAAGCCGCGCCGGCCGGTCGTCACCACGCCGGTACCTCCACCGCGGCCGCAGCCCGCACCTCCGGTGGCGGCGGAATCGCCGGCCATGCCGACGGCGAGCGCTCCCGTCGAACCGGCCGCTCCGACCGGGAGCGATGCCGCCACCGACGCACCGGTCCAGGTTCCTGGCGGCGAAACACGCCAGCTCGCCTACGACGGCACCCTGCGTGCACGCTATCCGGCCCCTTCGATCCGGGCTCGCGAGGAAGGCACGGTGCTGCTGCGCGTGCTGGTCGATGCCGAAGGCCGGGTCGAACGCGTCGAGATCGCGCGCAGTTCCGGCCATCCGAAGCTCGACGCGGCCGCCCGCGACGCGGTGCGGAACGGGCGCTTCAAGCCCGTGCTGATCGCCGGCAAGGCGACGCCGGCCTGGGGACTGGTACCCATCGAGTTCCGTCTCGACCGGGGCTGAACGACATCGGGCCGCCGGCGTGCGTCGGGTAGAGTAGATGCCCGACGCGCGCCGTCCGCGCGACCAGCCGGGAATCCGCGTGGAAGCACTGAAGGCGCTGCTTGATCCGCATCACCTGTGGTACCTGCTGGCGGCCGTGATGGTCGTGGTCGGCATCGCCGGCACGATCCTGCCAGCGCTCCCCGGCATCCCCGTGGTCTTCGCCGGCCTGCTGATCGCTGCCTGGGCCGACGGCTTCCAGCATGTGGGCACCCTCACCCTGGTGGTGCTCGGCTTGCTGACGGTGTTCGCGCTGATCGTCGATTTCGTCGCCGGCGTGGCGGGCGCGAAACGCGTCGGCGCCAGCCGCCGGGCCGTGATCGGTGCGGCGCTCGGCACCCTCGTCGGTATCTTCTTCGGTCTGCCGGGACTGCTGCTCGGACCGTTCCTCGGTGCTCTCTGTGGGGAACTCGCGGCCGGCGGCGGGCTGCAGAAGGCGACCAGCGTCGGCCTCGGTGCCTGGCTCGGCTTCGTCGTCGGCACCGTCGTCAAGCTGGGCGTCTGCTTCGCGATGCTCGGAATCTTCAGCCTCGCCTGGCTGGTGTGACGCGGCGATGCTCAGCCTGCGCAGCTATCGCCGCGACGCGGCCAGCCATCGACACGGCTTCCACCAGCTCGTGCTGCCGCGGCTCGGCGCGCTCGACATGGAAATCGACGGCTGCGGCGGTCGCGTCGAGCGCGACCGCGCGGCGATCGTCGGTGCCGGCGAGAGGCATGCGTTCGAGGCGCGGGGCGACAACCGCTTCGTCGTCGTCGACCTGCCGCCGGGCAATGGCGACGCCGAGATCGGAGCCTTGCGGCAACGCCGCTTCCTCGCGCTGGGTCCCGCGACGCGACTGCTGCTCGACGGCCTCGGCGACCACATGCCGCAGAACGCCGCGGCGACGGCGGCCTGGTCGCGGCTGCTGCTCGAGACGCTGGATGGGGGAATGCCCCGCAACGGCCTCGAGGCTGCGCATCGCCTGCTCGAAACGGAACCGGAGCGCCGCTACGACAGCGCATGGCTGGCTCGGCTCGCCGGACTCAGCCGCGCCCAGTTCTACCGTCGCTTCACGGCGGTCCACGGCATCGCGCCAGCCGCCTTCCAGCGCAGGCAGCGGCTGCTTCGCGCGCTGGCACAGCTGCGCGGATCGGACGCGTCGATCGCCCGCATCGCCGGCGAGCTCGGCTATTCCGAGCACAGCGCCCTGACGCGCGCATTGCGCAAGGTGCACGGAAGCACGCCGCGTGCCGTGCGCGGCAGATGAGACGCGCGGTCAAGCCAGCGCCCGTCGCCGCACGATACCGTGCGGCTCCCTTCCCGCTGGCCGCCGCATGTCGCCGCACTACGCCACCTTCGCCGGTTTCGGCGCGATCCTGCTCTGGTCGACGCTCGCCCTGCTCAGTCGCGGCGCGGAGCGCATTCCGGCCTGGGAGCTGCTGGCGCTGAGCTTCGGCGTCGGCGTGGTCGCCACCGGCGCGGCCACGCTGCTGCGCC
>DBMH01000186.1 GCA_002297645.1 Rhodanobacteraceae bacterium UBA703
AGCGCCGGGGCGCCCACCGTGACGACCGCGCCGGCGGCCCGCAGGGCGGCGATCTTGCGCTCGGCCACCGCACCGCCGCCGACGACGAGGACGGCGCGGGAACGGAGTTCGGCGAACAGCGGATACAGGCTCATCGGCGGAGGCGGTCGGGGGCGGGGAAAAGGGCGGCGGGACGCCGCGAAGAGTGCTCCGATGCTCCTTCCCGGGAGGTTTCTGGGCAAATGAGGCCGGTTCAGGTGCATATTCCACACATTCATGTGCCGGGCATGCGGAAAGCGGCACATCGAAAATTAGCCATCTGGACGTCCAAATAAGTTGTGGTTATGCTGCCCTGCAACAGCCGCCCGTCCCGTAGCGGCGCGTGGACGTGCGATGACCCTCACCCAACTCCGCTACATCGTCGCGATCGCCGATTCCGGCCTCAACATCACGCTCGCCGCCGATCGCGTGCATGCGACGCAGCCCGGCCTGTCCAAGCAGCTCAAGCAACTGGAGGACGAGCTCGGCTTCCAGCTGTTCTCGCGCAAGGGGCGCAGCCTCGACTCGGTCACGCCGCAGGGCGGCCAGGTCATCGAGCGCGCGCGTGCGATCCTCGCCGAGGCGGCGAACATCCGCGCGCTGGCGGCGAACCTGCGCAGCGAGGAACGCGGCGAACTGTCGATTGCGACCACGCACACGCAGGCGCGCTTCGTGCTGCCGGCGGCGGTCGGTGCGCTCAAGAAGCGCTACCCGTCCGTCAGCGTGCACCTGAAGCCGCACGGCGACGCCCAGGTCATGGAGCTGCTCGAACGCGGACAGGTCGATCTCGCCATCGTGAGCACCGCCGGCAGCAAGCCGCCGGCCGACGGCCTCGCCGTGCCCCTGTACCGTTGGCGGCGAGCCGTCATCGCGCCGCGCAACCACGCGCTCGGCAAGCTCGGCCGTGCACCGAAGCTCGCGGATCTCGCGCGTCATCCGCTGGTCAGCTACGAATCCTCGCTGCGTACCGATTCCTCGCTCCGCCACGCCTTCGCCACGGCGGGCCTGATCCCGAACTTCGCGTGCACGGCGCGCGACGCCGACCTCATCAAGACCTACGTGCGTGCCGGCCTCGGCGTGGGCGTCCTGGCCGAGATGGCGATGACGCCGGAGGACGAGGCCGACCTGCGCGTGTTCGATACCGAAGGGCTGATGCCCGACTGCACGGCCTGGCTCGTGCTGCGCCGCGACCGCGTGCTGCGCGACTACGCCACCGCCCTCGTCGAGCTCGTCGCACCGCAGATCGACGGTCGCGAACTTCGTCGCGTGCTCGCCGGCAATGCCTCGCCCCAATGGCCGGAGCCGCCGGTCTGGCGCGAGATGCACGAGCGCAGGCTCGCGGCGGCGTAGACCGCGCGGCGATGTTCCGGTGATCTCCGAAAGCCCCGCGAATGCGGGGCTTTCCTCGTGGGGTGGGTGGGCCGCTGCCGGAACCGGGGCCAGAGGCCGATCGGCGAGATCCTGCGATGCAGGATCCGGCTGAATACGGCATTCCGTCGCCTCAGCCGTCGCTGCGACGAGGTCGAGACGCCTGAGATCGATCGAACGGTTTCTAGGTTGCTGCGCCGTGTCGCGATCGAGCAGCGCGCGGCGAACGAGCTTGCGATCGGCGGCGATACAGCCACGGATGGCGACCGATCCGGAGGCGGGCGTAGGATCGGAAAGGCGCGTGAATCGAGGCGATGCCGGCCGGCGATCCGTCAGCGCCCGTCGGGCAACGGCCCGATTGGGCCGATGCGCCGGCAGCGAAGAGCGGCGAGCCCATCGCCGGAATCGCGAGGCGCTCGAACCGGGCGAGCGGAGCGGATGCGGCCGGCTCGTTGCTCCCCATGAGCCCACTTTCAGTCGATGCGGTTGCTAGGCGTCCCCTCTGGCTGACTGGTCGGGAATCGGAGCCGATTCCGTGCATCCGCAGATCCGCCTGGCGCCTCAGAGATCGAAATGCAGGCCGCACTCGCGCTTCAGTCCGAAGAAGCGCGTGTCCTCCGGACGCATGCCGTCGGCCAGTGCCCGCGTGGTGTGCACGTCGCCGATGGAGACGTAGCCCTTCTCCCACAGCGGGTGATACGGCAAGCGGTGCTGCTGCGAGTAGGTCCACACGTCGCGATCGGTCCAGTCGGCCAGCGGATGCAGCTTCCAGCGGCCGTCGCGCAGTTCGAGCACGCGGATGTCGCGACGCGAGTCGCTTTGCGTGCGACGCAGGCCGGCGATCCAGGTCCGCGCGTCGAGTTCCTTCAATGCGCGCTTCATCGGTTCGACCTTGCGCAGGTCGTTGTAACGCTTGATGCCTTCGAGGCCGTTTTCCCACAGGCGGCCGAGGCGCGCCTCCATCCAGGCGATGCCCAGCTGCGGGCGATAGACCTTGAGATTGAGGTCGAAGCGCTCGGTCAGCTCGTCCGCGAAGCGATAGGTTTCCGGGAACAGGTAGCCGGTGTCGACCAGCACCACCGGAATGTCGGCGCGCTGCTGCGTCGCCAGGTGCAGCAGCGCTGCGGATTGTGCGCCGAAGCTCGACGAGAGCACATGTTCGCCGGGAAGGGTTTCCAGCGCCCAGGCCACGCGGTCCTGCACGCTGAGCGTCTCCAGCCAGGCATCGAGTTCCGCCAGGGCGCGCTCGTCTTCCGCGGCGCTGACCAGATCGGGGGGTGTCATGTCGTCGTCTCCAGGGGTGTCGGCAGGCTGCGCGGCGGAGCGAGCACGCCGGAGCGCAGGAGGAAATCCCCGAAACCTTCCGCCGCCTCGCGTTCCGCCGCGTAGCGCGCGAACAGTCCGTCAAGCTGGGCCAGGATCTCGGTTTCGTCGATGTTCTCGCGATGCAGGCGGTTCAGGCGTTGCCCGCGCGCATCCGCGCCGAGCATCAGGTTGTAGCGTCCCGGTGCCTTGCCGACCAAGGCGATCTCGGCGAGGTACGGCCGCGAGCAGCCGTTCGGGCAGCCGGAGACGCGCAAGCCGATCGGCGCGTCGCCGAGGCCGTGGGCGGTGAGCAGCGCCTCGACGCGGTCGAGCAGCGAGGGCAGGTAGCGTTCGGCTTCGGCCATGCCCAGCGCGCAGGTCGGCAGCGAGACGCAGGCGAGCGCGTTCAGGCGCAGCGGCGATGCGCTGCGGAAGCCGTCGAGGCCGTGCCGCGCGACCAGCGCGTCGATCGCCGCGCGCTGCGCCGGCGCGACGTTGGCCACGATGAGGTTCTGGTTCGACGTCAGGCGGAATTCGCCGTCGAGGATCTCCGCGATCTCGCGCAGGCCGGTGAGATGGGTCCGTTCACCGCGGTCGGCGATGCGGCCGGCCTCGATGCGCAGGTTCAGGTGCCAGCGGCCGTCGTGGCCCTCGGTCCAGCCGAAGCGGTCGCCGACGTGGTCGAACGCGAACGGGCGCGGCGGCAGCAACGCGAAGCCGAGACGGCGCTCGACCTCGGCGCGGAACCACGCAAGGCCGCGATCGGCGATCGTGTATTTCAGGCGCGCGTGCTTGCGGTCCGTGCGGTCGCCGAAGTCGCGCTGCGTCGTCACGACCGCTTCCGCGACCGCGAACAACTGGTCGACCGAGACGAAGCCGAGCACGTCGGCGAGGCGCGGGAAGGTGCGCTCGTCGCCGTGCGTGGCGCCCATGCCGCCGCCCACGGTCACGTTGAACCCGAGCAGGCCGCCGCGCTCGGCAATGGCGATGAAGCCGAGGTCGTGTGCGAACACGTCGACGTCGTTGGTCGGCGGCACCGCGAACGCGACCTTGAACTTGCGCGGAAGATAGGTCTTCCCGTAGAGCGGCTCGTAGGCGTTCTCGGCCTCCGAATCGGCGATCTTCTCCTCGCCGAGCCAGATCTCGTAGTAGGCGCGCGTCTTCGGCTTCAGCCGTTCGGACAGGCGCTCCGCGGCGTCCTGCACCTGCGCGTGCAATGCCGACGCGTGCGGATTCACGCCGACGATGACGTTGCGGTTGACGTCGCCGCAGGCGGCGATCGTGTCGATCAGCGCGGCGTTGATCGCCTGCATCGTCGCACGCAGCTCGCGCTTGACGATGCCATGGAACTGGAAGGCCTGGCGCGTCGTCAGGCGTAGCGTGCCGTTCGCGAACGTCGTGGCGATCGCGTCGAGCTTCAGCCACTGCGTCGGCGTGACGACGCCGCCGGGCGTGCGCGTGCGGATCATGAAGCTCCAGGCCGGCTCCAGCTTCTGCTGGCGGCGTTCCTCGCGCAGGTCGCGGTCGTCCTGCTGGTAGCTGCCGTGGAACTTGATCAGCTGGGTGTCGTCGTCGGCGATCGCGCCGGTGACGTCGTTGGCGAGGCTGTCGACCAGCGTGCCGCGCAGGTGGCGGCTCGCGGTCTTGATCTTCTCGACGGGTGAAAGCGGGGCGTTCATGGACCTCGTGCGGCATCCTGGAGTGCTGGCGCCACGCCCGCTTGGGCGGGGAGGGCGGCGGGAAAGGGAGGGTTCCTAGTAGACGTCTCTGGCGTAGCGTCCCTGCTGCTGCAGGGCGTCGACGTACTCGGCGGCCCGCTCGCGGTCCTTGCCGCCGTGCTCGGCGACGAGGTCGATCAGGGCGGCGTGGACGTCCTTGGCCATGCGCGTGGCGTCACCGCAGACGTAGAGGTGCGCGCCGTTCTCGAGCCAGTCGTACAGCTCGCGGCCGCGCTCGCGCAGGCGCTGCTGCACGTAGATCTTGTCCGCCTGGTCCCTGGAGAAGGCGAGGTCGAGGCGATGCAGCGAACCTTCCTTCAGCGCCGCCTGCCATTCGAGCTGGTAGAGGAAGTCGCGGTCGAAGTACGGGTTGCCGAAGAACAGCCAGTTGCGGCCGGAAGCGCCGGTCGCGGCGCGTTCCTGCACGAAGCCGCGGAACGGCGCGACGCCGGTGCCGGGGCCGATCATGACGACGTCGCGGGCATCGTCCTTCGGCAGCCGGAAGCGTTCGTTCTCCTCGACGAAGACCGGGAGGCGGGCTCCGTCCTCGCCGCCCGCGAGCCATGCCGAGGCGGCGCCGAAATGGCGGTGGCCGAACGCCTCGTATTCGAGCCGGGCGACGGTGAGATGCACTTCGTCGCCGACGAGCTTGCGGCTCGACGCGATCGAGTACAGGCGGGGCGTCAACGGACGCAGCGCCGCGACGAGCTCGTCGGCCTGCCAGTCGGCGGGGTAGGCCCGCAGCAGGTCGATGACCTGGTGGCTCTGCAGCAGCGCCCCGAGGTCGCCGGCGCGATCCGGCGCGAGCAGCCGGTTCAGCTCCGTCGAGCGTGCCTGCGCGGCGTGTGCGGCGACGAACGGGCGGGCGAGCTTGGTCAGTTCCCGCTTCTCGCCGAGCCACGCGCGCAGGGGGCGCGTTTCGCCGCCGTGCGCGACGATGCCGTCGCCGTCCAGGTGGAGGGACTCCAGCACGGCATCCACCAGTTCCGGCCGGTTCGCTGGCCACACGCCGAGGGCGTCGCCCGGCTCGTAGTCGAGCCCCGAACCCTCGAGCGAGAGCTCGAAGTGACGCACGTCGCGGGTGCCGTTGCGGGCGGTGATGCGCTGGTTGACGAGCAGTTCCGCCGCGAACGGACGCTCGCGCGTCCACTCGCTCGCCGGCGGTGCGGCGACGGCGCGCAGCGGCGTCACCGTCGCCGCGCGGGGTGTGTTCGACTTCTGCACTTCGCGCACGGAGGCGAGCGTGCGTTCGAGCCAGGGGGTCGCGACCGTGTCGACGTCGAGATCGGCTTCGCCGAGTGCGCCGAGTCGCGTCGCGCCGAGTTCGGCCAGGCGCGCGTCGAGCTTGCGGCCGATCGCGCAGAACTGCGGGTAGCTCGAGTCGCCGAGGGCCAGCACGGTGTACTTCAGATCCGGCAGCTGCGGCGCGCGCTTGCCGGCGAGGAAATCGACGAAGCCGCGCGCGTCGTCGGGCGGATCGCCGTCGCCCTGGGTACTGATGACGACCGCGAGCTGGCGTTCGTTCCGCAGCTCGCGTTGCGGATAGGCGTCCGCGCGCACCAGGCGCACGGCAAGGCCGGCGGCCTCGGCTTCGCGCGCGAGCTTCTCGGCGAGACGCTTCGAGTTGCCGGTCTGGCTGCCGTAGATCACGGTCAGGCGCTCGGTTGCGACCGGTTCGCGCGCGGCGGGCGCCGGGGCACGCGTCGAGACGGTACCGCGGGAGGCCAATGCCGCCGCGTATCCGGAAAGCCACCACAGGCCGGCCGGCTCCAGCGCGTCGAGCAGGCGCAGGAGTTCGGCGGACGTGTCCTCGGGCAGCGGCGGGATCGGCAGGGCGGGTACGGCGGACATGGCGAGTCTTCCCGTTTTGGACGTCCATACGTCCATGCGGGAAGGATGCTAGGCCGCGGCTGCGCCGGGCGAAAAGAAGGCGTCGTTATCGGCTTATGCGCCGGGCGGCATCTGCCGCCCGGCCGGTGCGTGGCGCCCGTGGGGCGGCCGGGGCGGATCGGTCACACCGCGACCAGCCGGGGAGCCGGGGCCG
>DBMH01000189.1 GCA_002297645.1 Rhodanobacteraceae bacterium UBA703
TCGACTACCATCTCGACGACGGCGCGACCGGTCTCGATCTGCGTGCCCAGCTCGGTGCATCGCTGGCGCGACTGCCGTGCATCGTCGTCAGCGCCGACCACGGCGACGAGGTGCGTCGCGCCGTCGCGCGCGCCGGCGCGCACCTGCTGCACAAGCCGCTCAAGCCGCTCGCGCTGAAGTCGCTGATGGCGCGCCTGATCGCGGTGGCGTGAGCCGGCGATGGGGTTTCATGGGTCGCGTCGATGGCGGGCTTCAGGGATCGAAACCGTCGGCGAAGATCACGTCCGAAGGAGCTTCGACGGCACCGATGTCGGCGGCGGCGCCGACCACACGCGGAAATTCGCGCTGGTCGAACGGTTGGTCGAGCGCGTTGCCACGATCGATTACGGGGCTGTCGGCTGCGGGCATCCGCGTCCGCGTCGGGCCGCCGTTGTCCTGCAGCGGGCCCAACAGCGGGTCGCTGAAACGGATCGTGTCGTTGGGGACGTGGAGGTAGGAGACACCGATCAGATTGTGGTCGCCGGCGATCGTGGAGCCGAATGGTCCGCCGATGTCTGCGCCGGCAGTGGAGTCGCGCAGGTGATTGCCGTGCACGATCGTGCTGATCACGGTGAGGTTGCTTCCGGTCGCAGGCCCGAACAGGATGCCGGCGCCGAACGCGATGCCTTGGGTGTTCGATTCGATGTTGCCGGCGATCGTGCTGTTGGTGATCATGGCGCCGCTGGCGCTGTTGATGTAGAGCGCGCCGCTTTTCGACTCCGTCGACGCTTGCGCCTCGTTGCCGGAGATCGTGCTGTCGAAGATGTCGGCGATGAGGTTGGAACCGCGTGTGCCGAGAATGGCGATGCCGGAGCCGCCGCCGACGGCTATGTTGTTCGACACGGTCGAGAACACCAACCGGCTGCCGCCTTCGACCAGGGCGCCACCGCCGCCGCCTTCGGAAAGATTGCCGTCGAGGGTGGTGCGCCAGAATTCCGCTGCCCCGCGCGCGAACACGCCGCCGCCGCGCCTGACGGCCGCTGCGTTGACCGCGGTTGCCGAGTTGTTCGCGATCGTGCTGGCGTCGATCAGGACGCTGTCGCCGAAGGCGTACAGCGCACCGCCGAGCGCGGCGCCGTTGGCGGAGCGCGCCTGGTTGTTCGTGAGGATGACGTGGGACAGCACGACGGAGTTGCCGTAAGCGGCGATCGCGCCGCCGCGGACCGCGCCGTTCGTGCCGGTCGGCGCGAACGCGAGGCAGCCGTCGAACACGGAATCGTGGATGCGCAGCGGGCCGTTGGACGAACGCAGGCAAGCGCCGCCCTGACCGGCATTGGACTGGTATTTGGCGCCCTGCACGGTGACGTCGCGGATCGTCAGGCCGCCGCCGCTGCCGGAGTGGTCGAAGAGGCGGCGTCCCTGGTTGCCGGAGCCCTTGATCGTGAGCGCGGCCGCGCCGGGGCCGATCAGTTCGACGTCGCGCAGTGCGATCGAACCGGAGGTCACCGAGATCGTGCTGCAGGTCAGGGAGGAAAGATCGATGCCATCGCCGTCGACCGCCTGTGCGGCGACGGCGCGCAGACTGCCCGCGCCCGCGTCGTTGCAATTGCTGACCGGCCGCAGAACGCCGCCTCGCGGTTGTGCCGGCGTGGGCGTGCGGCTCGTGTCGGCGAGCGGCGTCGATGGCGCCGCATGGGTTTCGCCGACGAGGCCGAGCGCGACGGCAAGTGCAACGGCGAGCGCTCGCGAACGCGACGCGTCGCGGTCCGCGTTCGTGCAAGGGTGTCTCGCCTCGGCGATCGGTTTCGCGAGCGGGAGCGTCGTTCGGATGTCCATGTCGGCCTCGTTACGTCATCGGCGGTCGGCGCCCGGAGTGGCGCTGCGACGAGGAACGCTGTTTCGGGCATGAGTGCGACAAGGCCTCGCCTCGGTGCAATTAGTCGAACCCGTTCGCGAAAATCTTGTCGGCCTGTTCCAATTCGAGCGTGATGCCGTCGAACCAGGCGCTGATCGACCCGCCGACATGGGTCGGGTTGCCGTCGCGCGCGATCAGGCGCAACGTGATCGACGGACGGCCAGCCGCGAAATCCGCCTGGGCTACGTCGATCAAGGCCGGTTGCGCCGGATGGCCCCAGCTGGTGCCGCCGCCGAGCGTCAGGTCGCCGAAGGCGTCGACCGCACCGGTGCTGCAGTCGTAGCCGCCCTGGCGGCGA
This sequence comes from Rhodanobacteraceae bacterium UBA703, assembly GCA_002297645.1. GTDB lineage: Bacteria > Pseudomonadota > Gammaproteobacteria > Xanthomonadales > Rhodanobacteraceae > Dokdonella_A. The sequence continues at coordinate 2,193 of DBMH01000189.1, forward strand.
TATTCCCATGCCAGCACCGCCTCGTCGCGGCTCTGCATCGTGTTGCCGCCGCCCTTGCCCCAGCCATTCATCAGGTAGCGTCCCGGCCCCGGCAGGGGGACGCATTGCTCGCCGACGTCGACATCGCGGTAGGCCAGCCCCGACGTGCTCATCGTCCACGAGCCCGAGCCGCCGCCGCCGGATGCGTCCTGCGTGCCGTCCCAGCGGCCGGTGAATCCGGTCCACAGGCGCAGATCGGAGAAATCGAAGTTGCCGTTGAGCACCATCGGCTGCAACGACGGGCGCTCGAACGCGCCGAGGTCGCGAACGCCGTTGGCGGCCCAGATGTGCGGCAGTCGCTGGTCGCGCGGTCGGCCGGACACGTCGCGGTCGTCGCCGACGATCGGTGGCACCTGGTCGATCGCCGGCGATGCCGCACGCAACGAATAGTCGCCGTGCGCGGGGTCGACGAAGCGCGGATCAGCCAGGATCGAACAGGCGCCGCCGCCGCAATCGCCGCCGCCACCGAAACTGCCGCCGAGCGAGGCGATCTCGCCGGCCATCACGTGGTCGACGGCCATCGTGCCGTCGTGCTGGAGCGTGGTGAGGCCCGGCTGCCACAACAGGGAACGCTTGATCTCTGCGTAGCTGCTGGTGGACAGCAGTTGCGCGGCGCCGATGGTGTTGCCAGCGAGGGTGGAATCGTGGAGGTACAACCGGCCGGCACGGATCAGTTCCCTGCTGAACCGGTTGCCGTCGACCAGGGCGTTGTCCACTTCCACCCAGTTGCCGGGATCGTCGATGAGGCGCCCGGCTCGATTGCCCTCGACGACGATGCCGCCGGTCGGCAAGGGACAGCCCGCGTAGGCGCATCCCAGGAAGAACCCGTGCGTACTGCCGGCGCTGCTCTCGAGGATCGCGTTGTCGGTGTAGGTGCCGCCGCCAACGGATGTGCCGTTGTTGGTGATGCGGCCACAGTCGCCATCGGCGGGACAACGGACCGCGCCTGGCGGCCATGGATTGCTGTTGGTGGGCGTGTTGAACATCAGGTCGGTTTCGACGCCGCCGTCCAGTTGGACCGCGCCGCCCTTCGGCGCGCTGTTGTCGTCCAGCTCGGCGTTCCAGAGCTTGGCGTACGCAAAGACCCTGCCGTCGAACGAACCGCCGTCGGACGATTGGGTGTGGATGGCGCCACCCGCGATCGACGCGCTGTTGCCGGCGATCCTGCCGCGATGGGTGGGGTCGGTCGTGAACAGGCGCAGCTCCGCGCGGCGGTCCGTACCGTGGTCGGGGTTCTCGCCGCCGATCGCCACGCCGCCGCCGTAGCGCGCGGTATTGCCCCAGATCGCACCGAGGTTTCCGGCTCCGCTGCTGCCGATGTAGGCATAGCCGTCGAGCGTACCGGCACGGATGTACAAGCCACCGCCGTGGCCGCAGCCGCCGCAGGTGCCGTCGGCGTGATTGAGCAGCAAGGCGCTACCGGGGTCGACCATCGACATTTCGACCTGGTCGGCGTAGACGCCGCCGCCGTTGCCGTTGGCGCGGTTGTTGCTGATGAGCACGTTCGCGCCGATCACCAGTTCGGCATTGGAGCCTGTGCCGCGCGCCAGGATGCCGCCGCCATTGGCCGCCGTGTTCTGGGTGACGAAGCTGTCGCTGATCTCCAGGATGCCGTCGCCCTGGAAAACGATGCCGCCGCCATTGGGCCCCATGCCGGGAATTGCTCCGCGCAGTTCGAGCCGGCGCACGCGCACGAGGCCGCCGGTGGCGACGTTCATGCTGAGGACCGAACCGACCGTGCCGGAGGCGTCGAGCACCGTATAGGTGCCGTCGAATGTACCGCCGCAGGTGGCGTAGCCGCCTTCCAGAACCAGCTCCCGCGCCGAGGCGAGAGAGAGGCTGGCGTGGACGTTGGCATGGCTCAGCGAGCGCGTGATGCGCACGACGTAGTCGCCCGCCCCGTTCCGGGCTTCGTCCAAGGCGGCCTGGATCGTGTCGTGCGTGCAGCCGGTGCCGCTGCCGACGGTCAGAAGCCGCGCGGCCTGCGCTGCCGGTGTGAACGCCGCGGCGAGTGCGCAGGCGGCCAGATGCGGGAATGGATGTTTCATGGCGTGTCCTCCTGTGCTTTCGATGGTTCCCGCCGCTTCCGCTCGTCGCCGCGCGATGACGCTGGCGATGCGGCGATGCGGGTAACGCCGTTGCCTGCCGGTCTGCGGCACTCCGCGTCAACGCCGCAAATGACGGCGGAGATCGACGCCGCGCGCGAGCCATGCGCCACCACCGAGCAGCACGGCGAGCAGGGCGAGCATCGGGGCGGTCAGCATCGGCGTGGGATGCGCCTCGGCCGGTGCCGCGACGCGCTCGCGCGTGGCGACGAACACGTCGCCGGGATCGTTGATGTCGAGCTTGCGGCCGAAGTAGAGCCGTGTGCCATCCGCCGACAGCGAGGCGCGTGTTTCCGACGCGGAGGTATTGATGGCCGGGCTGTCGATGCGTTGCGGCACCGACCACGGCGATTGCGTGTTCGGGCGCGTTGCGACGTAGATGTCCTGGTCGAACGGTGTCTCGCCGGCGCGGTTCGAGCTGAACACGATTTCCAGTCCGTCGGCGCGCACGTTCGGCATGCGGTCGTCGGAGCCGGTGGACAGTTCCGCCACGCGCACGCCCGGCCCGAACGTGCCGTCGGCGCGCCGCTGGCTCGTGTAGATGTCCTGGCCCTGACTGTCGGGATAGCCATTGCTGGAGAAGAACAGGAACGTGCCTTCGGCCGTGGTTACCAGCGACGGGCTGAATTCCGCGCCTGCGGTGTTCGGGCCTTGCGGATAGCAGCCGAGATCGACCGGCGTCGACCAGGCATGCGTCGCGTCCTCGTGGCCGAGGAAGATGTCGCCGGCCGAAGGGCCGCCTGTCGGTGGTGGTGGCGGTATGTCGCCGGGATAGCAGTCGTCGGCGGTCTGCACCGAGCTGACGAACAGCAGGTCGCCGCCGGTCAGCGGCGTGGGACAGTAGTCGAACTCGCCCGAATTCACCGGTGCGGGCAGGTTCTCGGCCGCCTCCCAGCCGCCCTGCACGGACGGGCGGTGCACGCGCCAGATGTCCTGCTTGCCTAGTCCGCCGGCGCGGTTGGACGCGAAGTACAGGGCCAGGCCGTCGGGTGCCTCGATGGGGCAGCCCTCGGCGGCGGGCGAATTGATCGCCGTGACGGATTGCGGGGAGCTCCACGGGCCGTAACCCTGGGCAGTGGCGGTTCCGCAACCGGCGACGAGGCCGAGGAGGGGGACGAGGAGGCGAGTGTTCATCGGCGATCTCCGGGCAGGCGCCGGTGGGTTCGCCGGCCGGATCAGGCTGCATCTCGCCGCGTCGAAAAACCCGAGGTCCGCATTGGGACTCGATGAGGCCGACGTCGGGACCCGATTGGGCTCGTGAGGTTTGTGAGGGCGGCACCGGGCAGCCGGAGCGGAAGCGCGTCTTTGCCCCGATCGGATCGGCGGAGCACAATCCATGCAGGCGATCCGGGGATGTGATGGGGAAGGCGCGAGCCGCGGATTCGAGTTACCGGTTCGGCGACGTCGAGGTCGACGCGCGCCGTCGCCGCGTGGTGCGCGCCGGGCAGGACGTGCCGCTGGAACCGAAGGCCTGCGCGGTGCTGCTGGAACTCCTTCACCAGGCGGGCGACGTGGTCACGCGCGACGCGTTGCTCGACGCGGTCTGGGGTCATCGCCACGTCACCCCGGCGGTGCTCAATCGCATCATCGCGATCCTCCGGCGCGAACTCGGCGACGATGCCGACCATCCTCGCTGGATCCGCACCGTCCACGGCATCGGCTACGAATTCATCGGTGCGCTCGAGGCGCCGGTCGAGCCGCTGGAACCGCCGCTGGTTTCGTCGCCGCCGAGGTCGCAGCCCGTGCGCCGCCCGTGGCTCGCCGTCTCGTGGGCACTGGCGCTGCTCGCCGCCGTCGCCGCCGTCGCGAGCTGGATGCTGTGGCCGCGCGCCCTGCTGCCGCCGGCCGTCGACGCGTCGGCAGCGCGCAATAGCGTCGCCGTGCTCCCGTTGGCCAATCTCAGCGGCAATCCCGAGCAGCGATTCCTTTCCGACGGCCTGAGCGACAGCCTGATCACCACCTTGTCGCAGTTCGAGGGGCTCAAGGTGATCGGCCGCGGCTCCTCGTTCCAGTTCCGCGACGGCCGCGAGGACGCCAGGACGATCGGCGCCCGGCTCGGTGTCGGCCACCTGGTCGAGGGCAGCGTGCAACGCGCCGGCGACAACCTGCGCATCGGCATCGAGGTGGTCCGCACCGGCGACGGCGTCACGGTGTGGACGCAGCGCTTCGACCGCCCGTACAAGGACCTGTTCGCGTTGCAGGACGAAGTCGCGCTGGCTGTGGCTGGTGCCTTGCAGGTGCGCCTGCTGCATCGCATGCCCGGCGCAGTCGAGACCGGCCGCCCGGCCAGTGGCAATCTCGAAGCCTACGCCGCCTACCTGCGCGGCACCGACTACATGCTGGACGACCCGGACAAGGCGATCGAGCCGTTCGCCTTGGCGACGCGGCTCGATCCGGACTATGCGCAGGCGTGGTCGTGGCTGGCCTTCGTGCGCACGCAGCACGCGCGCGGCACACAGTCCGGCGAGGCGGCGCGCACGGCCTACGCCCAGGCGCGCAGGGAAATCGACACCGCACTGCGCCTGCAGCCGGATTTCGGGCAGGCGCACGCGATCCGCGCGAACCTCCTCGCCGCCGCCGACCACGACTGGAACAGCGCGCTCGCCGAATTCCGCAAGGCGCTGTCGCAGGTGTCCGATACCGATCCCACGCATGGCGCGGTGAGCCGCCTGCTCGCGACGCTCGGCCGGATCAAGGAAGCCACCGTCGAGCGCCACAAGTACATCGATGGCGATCCGCTCGCCGCTTTCGCCCGCGGCTATCTGTTCGAACTGCTCGCGTGCGCGGGACGGCTCGACGAGGCTGAAGCGACCCTGCGCGAAATGGCGGGACTCGACCTGAGCGCCAATACGCGCGACTGGTTCGCCACGCAACGCTCCTACCTGGCGATCCTGCGTGGCGAGGCGGCGGCCTCGCGTCGCGAAGCCGAAACGATGGCAGCCGGCACCTGGCGCGATCGGGCGATCGCGTTGGCCTTGCAGATCGGAGACGAGCGCGCCGCCGCGGACGCGGCCCTGCAGCACCTGCTGGACAGCCAGGGCGAGATCAGGGGCGGCGCCTATGCCATCGCCCGCGTGTACGCCTTGCGCGGCGACGCGGACCAGGTCTTCGAATGGCTGCGGCGCGACCGGGACCGCGACGGACCTGGCGTGCACTTCGTGCTCTTCGATTCGTTGCTGCTGCGCTTCCGCGACGACCCGCGTTTCGCCGCGTACTGCAAGGAAGCCGGCCTGCCGCCGCCCGAAGCGAGCGAGGCGCTGAGCTTCGACGTCATCCGTACGTCGCTCGCACGGCGCTGAACCGGCCGCGGCGTCGCTGCTTCCCGCATGAGAACGACGCGCGCATTGCATGAGCCGGCTGTCCCGTCCGCGCGGCGCGGATTTCATCGAGCGCGTCCGGAACGTCCGGCGTGGACGAGCCGCCCGTGCCGGACGAAACGGTGTGCGGCGGCAGCCGCTCACTCGACGGCGGCGTGCGCTCCCGCAGCGATCATCGCTTCCGCCATCTCGCCGTACACCGCGGCCCAGGCCTGCTCGACGCTTGGAGTGAAGACCTCGCCAAGCGTTTCGTGGAGTGCGATCAGCAGTGCCGCGCCGACGGCGTCGTAGTCCGCTTCGCCGACGCCATAGTCGACATGACGGCGGCCGAGTGCGGCGATGTCGGCTTCCAGCGCGAACGGCGCGTCGAGTTGCGTGACGACGGCGGCGAGCATGCCGGCGAACTTCGCGGCCTGCGCGTCGATCGGCGCCGGAAACAGCCTTCGCAGTTCCGGCTGGACGCGGAAAAGGACGTCGTAGAAACGCATCGCGAACCCATGTGGATCGTCGATCTCGGCATGCGACCGGCGAACCCGTTCGACGTCTTCTGTGCGCATGGCGCGTGCTCCGCGATGTCTGCGTCAGTTGTTTTCGAAGCCGTTCTTGAAGATCGGATCGGGCGGTACGTACTCGAACGCGCCGACATCCACCCCCGCGCCGCGCACGCGCGGCTTGCCGTCGGCGTCGAACGTGCCGACGCCACCCACCGGATTCGCGACGCCGCTGTCGATGAGCGGCGAGTCGATGGACAGGCGCGCATCGTAGGTGCCGGCGAAACGCGGATCGCCGCTGCTCGGCGTGTTGTTGAAATCGGGCACGCCGGCGAGCTTGCCGTAGTGCACGCGCGTGAAGTAGACGCCGGTGCCGAGCACGCGGATGTCGGGCACGGCGACGTCCGTGTCGTTGCCCCAGACGACGGTGTTGGAGATGTAGGCATGGGCGCCGCTGTAGTTCTGCACGTAGAGCGCGCTGGACGGCGCGGCAGTCCAGACCGACGCGGCATTGGTCACGGTGACCTGCGCGGCACGAGTGACGCCGCCATCGTAGCTGGCGAGCATGAGGCCGCCGACGTCGGCGCCCTGCGAGTCGCGCACGAGCAGGTTGCCGATCGTCAGTGTGCCTCCGTCGTTTTCCATCAGGCTGGACGGAACTCTGGTGGCGTTGCATTCGCGCAGGTGCACGCGCTCGAACATCACTTCGTTGGCGGCCGTCGCCGCACCATACACGCAGGCGGCCATCGTCTCGGCGGTGTAGTTCGGATTGCGCAGGGTCAGGTCGTGGACATAGATGCTGTTGCCGCTGGTTCCGGAGAAGCCGTTGTCGAAACGCAACGCGGGAAAATCGCCGGCGCCGGTGACGACGGTCGCCGCCGGATCGAAGCTCTTGCCGGTGCAGGTTCCGTTCGCACCCGACCAGCCGCCGGAGATATCGACGATCTGGTTCGAGCGGTTCTGCGTGAACACGAAGTGGCCGTTGCCGTTCGCGTCGGCGTACTGGCCGGTGCGCAACTTGATGACGACGAGGGCATCGGTCGACGTCGCAATGGATGCGAGCGCGTCGTGAAACTGCGTCGAGTTGGCGACGCATAAGGTCGCGGCGTGGCTTGCGGCGCCGGCGGACAAAGCCAGCGCAAGGGAGACGAATCGCGCGAAAACGGACATGGCCTTCTCTGTGGAAGCTTCTCGAAAGGGAGCGGATCGGCGACGTCAGCCGTCGAAGCCGTTGGCGAAGATCGTGTCGGGCAGCGTGGGTTGCAGCGTGACGTGCGTCGTCGCAGTGGCCTGCAACGCGCCATCGCTGACGGCTACGCTCACGTCGCACTCGCCGCCGGCCGGCGGATTGGCGGCGAGGAGGCGCACCGCACCCGTGCTGGCGTTGATCGCGAACATGCCCGGACACAGGCTGGTCAGGCTGTAGCTGAGCGGGCTCGGCATGCCGTCGTCGCTGGCCGTCGCCGTGAACACCAGCGTGTTGATGGGTGCGCCGGGAGAAACGGCGTACGTCGGCGCGAGCACGAGCGTCGGCGCCTGGTTCGGCTGCGCCTCGTACGCGCCGATGTCGACCGTGCCGCCCAGCACGCGCGTGCGGCCGGAGGCGTCGTAGCTGCCGGTGCCGCCTTGCGGGTTTGGGTTTCCCTTGTCGATCAACGGCGAGCCGGGGCGCGGCATCGGGTTGCCGGGCGCGACGAAGCCGGGATCGCCGAGGACGACGCTGGAGACGTGCGCAGGCTGGATCGGAGTCGTGTAGTTCCAATAGCCCGTACGCACGTGGTCGAGCCACAGGTCGCCGCCGCTGCCGGCGACCCAGACATTGTCATGGATGGTGTTCGGGTTGCCGTCGTCCCAGACGCCCAGAACGGCCCAGATGTCCTTGCTGCCGTAGCTGGGGCAGAGGGTATTGCCCCAGACCACGCTGTTCCCGAGGTGGAGGACGCCGCCTTCGGTAGAGCGCAGTTCGAGGCCGGACGCCCGATCGAGATAGAAAAGCGTATTCGAAGTGTCCGGATTCTTGCAGGACGCATTGGTTTCCATGCCGGTGATGCTGATCTGCGACAGGGTCGTAACCCCGCCCTTGCTGTCCACCCTCAGGCCGGCGTTGCCGAGCGAGCTGGACTGGCGCGCCACGATGTTGTGCATCGTCAGCGTCGCGCCGATGTTGCGGACGAAGCCGGCCGCATTGCCGTTGTTGGGTGCGCGGCAGTCGCGGATGTCGAGGCGGTCGAGCAGGAGTTCGTTGCTGTCCAGGCCGACCAGTCCGTTGAAGCACGCGCTTTCCGGCTCCCAGTAGTCGTACGGGAAATCTTCCAGGTTCGAGTGGGTGATGTAGGCCTTGGTGAAACTCGGGTTCTTCAGTGTCAGCCCGAACACCGAGACCTTGGCGTTGAACGGCGCCTCGGCCAACGGATCCCATGACAGCAACACACCGGCATACACGCTCAACGCAGGCGTGCTCGCGTTGCCGATGAGCGTGGTCAGGCTCGGGTCGTAGCTCTGCGAGGCGCAGGTGCCGTTCGCGCCGCTCCAGCCGCCGGAGAGGTCGACGAGCTGGTTGGAATGACCCTGGATCAGCTCGAACGGACCGGTCTGCGCAGTGGCCTGGTAGATGCCGTTACGCACGCGGATGAGGAACAGCGCATCCGTGGCGGTGCGTACTTCCGCCAGCGCATCGTGCAGTTGCGCGGCGGTGGAGACGCAGCGCGTCGCGGCGTGGCCGGCCATCGGCAGCGCGAACAGGGCAGCGAGACCGAGCACGGCGGCGGTATGGAAGAAACGCGGAAACTTCATGACGACCCTCGAAAGCCCCGCCACGGTCGGCGGGTTCGGGGCGCACTCTCAGCGAGCGCCTGGGGCGCAGCCTGACGGTCGCGCTACAACCGGCTTGCGGAAATATTATTTCTTTCTACATCAGATGGTTGGGATTCGATCAGCGTATCTTTTCCTGTCGCTCGGCGGGCATGAACAGCCGTGCCGCCGCGGCCGACAGCGGCGGATACGGCGGGTCGAGCGGCTTTTCCGGCACGACCGGCAGTCCCAGTTCCGCGGCGAGCAGACGCGCCTCGTCGGCGAGGATGCTGTCGAGCGCGCCGCGCCGCACGGCGGTCTGTAGATCCTCGCGTGCGGCGGCCGTGTCCTTGCGCGCCTGCGCGCGACGGGCGGACAGCAGCGCCAGCGCGGCCGGATCGGGCGCATCGCCCAGCGGCAGATCGGCGGACGGGAACAGGCGCGCGCCGGTCAGCGCGATCTGCGCTTGCAGCACGAGATCGCCGCCGCGCCGGGCGATCGCGATCGCGCGCTCGAATTCCGCGCGCGCCGCGTCGGTGCGTCCGTCGAGCGCGTGCATCTGCGCGAGCAGCAGCGACAGGTCGATCTCGTCGGTGATCCAGCCCGCCTCGGTCATGCCGACGCGTGCGCGTTCGAAGTGTGCGACCGCGGCGGCGCGGTCGTTCGTGAGCATCGCGGCGAGTCCTGCGTTGGCTTCGGCGCGATTGCCGATGTCGCTGCGGCCGTTCTTCTTCGCTTCGACCGAAGCGCGCTCCCATGCCTCGCGCGCGGCGACGCGGTCGCCGCGGCTCCAGGCGATGCGTCCGGCGAGGTATTCCCAGGCGGCTGCGTCGGTCGTGCGTGCCAGTCCGTCGAGCACCGCCTGCGCCCCCGCGACATCACCGAACGAGGCGCGGTCGGCGAGCGCGCCTTCGAGCTTGCGGTTGCCGAGCTCGCGCACGTCGATCTGGCGGATTTCCGCGAGCGCCGCTTCGCGCAGGCCCTGGTAGTGCTTGAGATGCGCGCGGGCCAGGTGCATGCGCCATGCCCCGGGACGCAGGTCGAGCACCGCGCCGGCGTAGCGGATGACGTCCTGCGCGCCCCCGCCGCGTTCGGCCTCGATGTAGCGCAGCATCGCGTTGACGTAGGGATCGCGCAGCGGCGCCGCGCGTTCGCGCGGNNGAGCCACTCGTCCGCGCTCGCCATGTTGCCCGCGCCGACCGACCACAGGCCGATCAGCATGGCCGGCCACGGCGTCGTCGGGTCGCTGTCGTGCAAGGTTTCCAGCAGCGCATGCGCGCGTGCGCGGTCGCCGCCGTTGTCGTGCGCGATCGCCTCGCC
>DBMH01000198.1:0-2033 GCA_002297645.1 Rhodanobacteraceae bacterium UBA703
GCGCGAGACGTTCGCGCGCCTGCTCGCGACGCGTCCGGTATTGCAGGGCGCGGCCGCCGTGAGGCTGGCGATCTCGCCGTCGCAGCGCGAGGCGATCGAGCGGGAGCCGGGCGACGGCCGCCTGCGGGTCGGTACCGCCTTGGCGATCGGCTGGACCGTGCAGTTCGCCGCCGCCGAGGCGGGGCCGGGCGATCGGACGGCAGCCCAAGGCATCCTGCGCATGGACGCGGCGGGCGGGACCTGGGAGGCCGAAATCGAGTCGCCGCAGGCGAGTGCGCTGCGCCTGCAGTTCGTGGACATGGCGCTTGCTCCCGGGGTCGAGCTCTACGTCTACAACGAAGCCGGCCAGGTCGCCGGCCCGTACTTCGGCCAGGGGCCCGACGGCGGCAGGGAATTCTGGAGCGACTCCGTATTCGGCGATCGCGTGCGCGTGCACCTGCGCGCGCCCAGCCCGGCCGCCCTGTCGGCAAGCCGCTTCACGCTGGCGCACGCCATGCACTTCGGGTCCCGCTACCGCATCGCCGAGGCGATGCGCCGCCAGTACGACGTCGGTCCGTCGCCCGACGGGGGCTTCTGCGGCGCGCCGGTGCCCGCCTGCGCCCTCGACGCGATGTGCGCGCTGGACTCCAATGCCGGGCTGTCGAATGCCGTCAAGGCGGTCGCGCACCTGCAATTCGTTCGCGGCGGCAGCGCGTACATCTGCACCGGCACGTTGCTGAATTCGGTCTTCGCCGGAGCCGAGGCCGGTGCGGGAGGGGATGGCAAGCCGCCGTACCTGCTGACGGCGAACCACTGCATTTCGAGCCAGTCCAGTGCGAGCTCCCTCGAGGCGTTCTTCCACTACCACACGCTCGATTGCTTCGGCACGTGCGCCTGGAGCCGGGTGCAGGTGAGCGGGGCGACGCTGTTGTCGACCGGTGCCGCACCGTCGCGGCCGGACTTCACCCTGCTGCAGCTCTCGCCGCTGCCGGCGGGGTCGGGCGTGGTGCGCCTGGGCTGGACCACCGAGACCCCGCAGGAAGGCTGGTACCTGCTGCACCTGAGCCATCCGGAAGGCTCGCCGCTGGCCTACAGTTTCCGTCGCCTGCGCCTCGGCAACGCCGCCGTCCCGCACTGCACCGAGGCGCCGGAGCCAGGTTTCCTGTATTCGGGCCTCGCCACGCAGTCCGGCGAAGCGGCAGGGGCGGTCGCCTCCGGCAGCAGCGGATCGGCCGCGCTGATCCTCACGGACGACTACGCGGACGTGCAGGTCGTCGGCCAGTTGTACGGGCACTGTCCGTCGGGGGGCGACGTCTGCGATCCCAACGCGGATGCGACCGTCGACGGCGCCTTCCGTGCGACCTTCCCGTACGTGCAGCGTTTCCTCGTCGAAAGCCTCTTCGCCGACGGGTTCGATTGATCGCCGGCCGGCGGCACCGGGGATGGGCGGGAGTTGGGGCGGGGCGGGCGCGATTGCGGCGCCGCTTCGCCCAACCCGTTGATTTCACGCGTCCGGCTCTCTAGAATGCGCGGTCCCCCTCGCCCGAACGGGTGCAGGGTTGGCGGTTTTCAGAATAACTACAGAGGCATAGCCATGTACGCAGTCATCGTTACCGGCGGTCGTCAGTACCGCGTGGCGCAGGGCGAGACCCTGCGCGTCGAGAAGCTCGTCGCCGACGTCGGCGACGAAGTCAAGCTGGACCAGGTCCTGCTGGTGGGCGAAGGCGACGGCGTGACCGTCGGCGCACCGCTCGTCGCCGGCGCGCTGGTCACCGCGAAGGTCAAGTCGCACGGCCGCGCGGACAAGATCCGCATCGTCAAGTTCCGTCGCCGCAAGCATCACCGCAAGGAGATGGGACATCGTCAGCACTACACCGAAATCGAAATCGTCGGCATCACCGGCGCGGGCAAGTAAGGAGCACGGCAATGGCACATAAAAAGGCAGGCGGCTCGACCCGCAACGGACGCGACTCGAATCCGAAGTACCTCGGCGTGAAGGTGTATGGCGGCCAGGCCGTCGAAGCCGGCAACATCATCGTGCGTCAGCGCGGCAC
>DBMH01000198.1:2062-2774 GCA_002297645.1 Rhodanobacteraceae bacterium UBA703
GCGCTGGTCGACGGCGTCGTCGAGTTCAAGGCCAAGGGCCCGCTCGCACGCAAGACGGTCAACGTGGTCCAGGGCTGATCCGGGCCGCAACGTTTCGCGAGAGCCCCGCCCAGCGCGGGGCTTTTCGTTTGAAGGATCGGAATGGGAGGGCGGGAATCGCGAAGTCCCGCTTTCGACCATTCCCGATTCCCCATTCTCCATTCCCGGTTTTTCCATGAAATTCGTCGACGAAGCCACCATCGAAGTCCATGCCGGCAACGGCGGCAACGGCTGCGTCGGCTTCCGGCGCGAGAAGTTCATCCCGTTCGGCGGACCGGACGGCGGTGACGGCGGTACCGGCGGCAGCGTCTGGCTGGTCGCCGACGAGGGCATCAACACGCTGGTCGATTTCCGCCACGAGCGGAAATTCCGCGCCAAGCGCGGCGAGGACGGCATGGGCCGGCAGATGGCCGGCAAGGGCGGCGAGGATCTCGTCGTGCGCGTGCCGGTCGGCACGGTCGTCGTCAACACGGCGACCGACGAGGAGATCGGCGATCTCGCCGTGCACGGCCAGCGCCTGCTCGTCGCGCGGGGAGGGCAGGGCGGGCTCGGCAACATGCATTTCAAGAGCTCGGTCAACCGCGCGCCACGCAAGGCGACGCCGGGGACGTCCGGCGAGGAGCGCGAGCTGAGGCTCGAACTCAAGGTGCTCGCCGACGTCGGCCTGCTCGGC
>DBMH01000198.1:2836-6738 GCA_002297645.1 Rhodanobacteraceae bacterium UBA703
GCCGACATTCCGGGGTTGATCGAAGGCGCCGCGGACGGTGCCGGGCTCGGCATCCAGTTCCTCAAGCACCTGGCGCGCACGCGACTGCTGCTGCATGTCGTCGACATCGCGCCGCTCGACGGCGTCACCGACCCGATCGAAGAGGTCCGTGCCCTCGAGAAGGAACTCGAGGAGTTCGACGAGGCGCTCATGGACAAGCCGCGCTGGCTGGTCTTCAACAAGATGGACCTGTTGGCTCCGGAAGATCGCGAAAAGGCCGCCAAGGCGATCGTGAAGAAGCTGAAGTGGAAGCAGCCCTGGTATCTCGTGTCGGCGATCGGTCGCGAAGGGACGTGGCCGCTGTGCCTGGACATCCAGCGTTTCTTCGACGAGCAGCGGCTGGTGGAAGCCGAGGCTGCGGCGGCCGGCGGATGAGTCCCGGCATTGGATGCGGACAACAAAAAAGCCGGCCCTTGGCCGGCTTTTTTCATTCGGGACGCGACCGCAGCGGCCGCATCCCGATTCTCGCGATCAGGGTATCGACCGCGAAGGCGGGGCGTCAGCCCAGCGCCTTGATGTGCGCGGTCAGGCGGCTCTTGTGGCGGGCGCACTTGTTCTTGTGGATCAGGCCGCGGGAGGCGTAGCGGTCCATGACCGGCTCGGCGATCTTGTACGCGGCTTCGGCGCGGGACTTGTCCTTTGCTTCGATCGCCTTGACGACGTTCTTGATCGCGGTGCGAACCATCGAACGCGCGCTGGCGTTGCGCTGGCGGTGCTGCTCGGACTGGCGCGCACGCTTCTTCGCGGACTTGATGTTGGCCAAGGGAGGACTCCGGGAATGGGTTGCTTGGAAAAAGACCGCGGATTGTCCGGAGTTTTCCTTATCCAGTCAAGATGATCGGTTCGAAACGGCATCCGCTCCCGAGCCCGCGATCCATGCGTCGTCCGCCGCAGAGGCGCTCCGGCACCCGAAAGCCCTGCTGGTCGGGACCCGGCCGGCTCCCGCGGGCAGGGCGAGCCTGTAAGCTCCCCCGTTCCCTTTTTCCCGTCCCCGGCATGTCCCGCCCCAGCCTCTATCGTTCGATGATGAGTTTCAGCGGCGGCACCTTCGTGTCGCGCATCCTCGGCCTCGTGCGCGAGCAGGCGATCGCACACGCGTTCGGTGCGAGCGCGGCGACGGATGCGTTCTGGGTGGCCTTTCGCATCCCGAACTTCCTGCGGCGGCTGTTCGCGGAGGGCTCGTTCTCGGTCGCCTTCGTGCCGGTGTTCACCGAGGTCAAGGAAACGCGTTCCCACGAGGACCTCAAGGCGCTCGTCGCGCGCACGGCGGGCACGCTCGGCGGCGTGCTGTTGCTGCTGACCGCGCTCGGCGTGCTGTTCGCGCCGTGGATCGCCGGCGGCTTCGCACCCGGTTCGATCGACGATCCGGCCAAGTTCGCGCTGACCAGCGACCTGTTGCGCGTGACGTTTCCCTTCCTGCTGTTCGTCTCGCTGACCGCCCTGGCCGGCGGCGTGCTCAACAGCTTCCACCAGTTCGCGCTGCCGGCCGTGACCCCGGTCATCATGAATCTCTGCATGATCGTGGCCGCGCTGTGGATCGCGCCGCACTTCGACGTGCCGATCATGGCGCTCGGCTGGGCGATCTTCGCCGCCGGCATCCTGCAACTGCTGGTGCAGCTGCCGGCGTTGCGGCGTCTCGACCTGCTGAGCCTGCCGCGCTGGGGCTGGCGCCATCCCGACGTGCGCCGCATCCTGACGCTGATGGTGCCGACGCTGTTCGGTTCGTCGGTCGCGCAGGTCAACCTGCTGCTCGACACCTTGATCGCCTCGTTCCTGATCACCGGCTCGCAGACCTGGCTGGCGCAGACCGATCGTCTGCTCGAGTTCCCGCTCGGCATCTTCGGCGTCGCGCTCGGTACGGTGATCCTGCCGTCGCTGTCGCGGCACCACGTCGCGACGGACCGCGAAGGATTCTCGAAGGCGCTGGACTGGGGGTTGCGCACGGCGCTGCTGATCTCGGTGCCGGCGATGCTGGCCCTGGTCCTGCTGGCGAAGCCGATCCTGGCCACGCTGCTGCAGCACGGCCGCTTCACCGCGCACGACGTCGACATGGCGGCGCTGTCGCTGTCGGCACTGTCGTTCGGCCTGCCGGCGTTCGCCCTGGTCAAGGTCGTCGCGCCGGCGTTCTACGCGCGGCAGGACACGAAGACGCCGGTGCGCGCCGGTGTCGTCGCGATGGTCGCGAACATGGTGCTGAACGTGCTGTTCGTCGGCTTGCTGCTGCACCTGTGGCATCGGCCGGAAGATCTCGCCGAAGGGTGGTTCGCCGCGCTCGGCAAGGTGCCGGGCCTGCACATGGGGTTGGCGCTGGCGAGCGCGCTGGCCGGCTATCTCAACCTCGCCCAGTTGTGGCTCGCCTTGCGGCGCGACGGCATCCACGCCGGCCAGCCGGGGTGGGGCAGGCACCTGCTGCGCGTGGGCATCGCCTGTACGGCGATGGTCGCGGTCATCCTGTTCGCCCTGTGGCACTGGCCCGACTGGAGAGCCTGGTCGACGTGGGCGCGCGTGTGGCGGCTCGGTGCCGTCGTTGGCGCGGCCGGCGCGGCGTTCCTCGTCGCCCTGTTCGCCAGCGGCTTCCGGCTGCGCGACCTGCGTGGGGTGTGACGGCACGCATGCTGCGATGCAGCGGCTATACTCGCGCGATGGGCTTCCTCTTCCGTGACGTCGCAGGGCCGAGCCTGGCCCCGCGCGGCAGCGTGGCGTGCGTCGGCGCATTCGATGGCGTGCATCTCGGCCACCGGGCGCTGCTCCTGCGCGTGCGCGAGCGCGCTCGGGCGCGCGGGATGACGCCGCTCGCGGTCAGCTTCGAACCCGTGCCGCGCGAGTTCTTCGCGCGCGGCACCCCACTGCCGCGCCTTGCCAGCGCACGCGAGAAAATCGCGCACGTCCGCGCCGGCGGCGTATCGGCTTTGCTGTCGCTGCGTTTCGACGCCGCGCTCGCGGCGATGCCGGCCGAGACCTTCGTCGAGGACGTGCTGCTGCGCCGCTGCGGCGTGCGCGAACTCTGGGTCGGAGCGGATTTCCGCTTCGGCCACGCCCGGCGTGGCGACGTCGCGCTGCTGCGCGAGCTGGGTGCCCGGCTCGGTTTCGGCGTCGAGGTCATGGGCGACGTATGCGCCGACGGCGAGCGCGTCAGCAGCAGCGCGATCCGCGCGCATCTGGCCGCGGGCGAGTTCGATGCCGCCGCGCACCTGCTCGGGCGGCGCTTCTCGATCGGTGGCCATGTCGTGCGCGGGCTGCAGCTGGGACGCAAGCTCGGCTACCCGACGGCGAACCTGCGCTTGGGGCGTCGCACCTCGCCGGTCGCCGGCATCTTCGCGGCAAACGTGCACGGTGTCGCGGCGTCGCCGCTGCCGGCCGTGGCCAGCCTCGGCGTGCGTCCGACCGTCGATGGTGGCGGCGAGCCGCTGCTCGAGTCGCACCTGTTCGACTTCGATGGCGACTTGTACGGTCGGCGCATCGAGGTCGAGTTCGTGCAGAAGTTGCGCGACGAATTGAAATTCGACGACCTCGACGCGATGGTGCGTCAGATCGATCGCGATGCGGACGAGGCGCGTGCGATCCTCGACCGCCGCGTACCGTAGTCAGTCCAAAGAATCCCACTCCCGAATTCCCGACCCCGGCCTTCCCATGTCCAGAGACTACAAAGACACGATCAACCTGCCGAAGACCGACTTCGCGATGAAAGCCGACCTCGGCAAGCGCGAGCCGGGCATGCTGGCCGACTGGGAGAAAGCCGACCGATACGACGAAATCCAGCGCCGTACCGCGACGCGCGAGCACGCGTTCATCCTGCACGACGGTCCGCCGTACGCGAACGGCGCGATCCATCTCGGTCATGCGGTCAACAAGATCCTGAAGGA
>DBMH01000198.1:6883-8203 GCA_002297645.1 Rhodanobacteraceae bacterium UBA703
CCTCGGCGTGCTCGGCGACTGGGGGAATCCGTATCGCACGATGGACTTCAAGTACGAGGCGGACACGATCCGCGCGCTCGCGAAGATCCACGCGAACGGCCACGTCGTGCGCGGCTTCAAGCCCGTGCACTGGTGCTTCGACTGCGGCTCGGCGCTGGCGGAAGCCGAGATCGAATACCAGGACAAGCAGTCGCCGGCGATCGACGTCGCCTACGACGCGATCGATCCGAAAGCGCTCGCCGCCCTGTTCGGTGCGGCGGTCGGCGGCGACGACGTCGTCGCCGTGCCGATCTGGACCACGACGCCGTGGACGCTGCCGGCGAGCGTCGCCGTGACGGTCGGGCCGCAGCTCGACTACGTGCTGGTCGAAGGCCCGTCGCGCGGCGGTCGCCGCGTGCTGCTCGTGCTCGCCGAGGCGCTCGCGCCGCGTACCTTGTCGCGCTACGGCGTCGAGAGCGTGAGCGTGCTCGGGCATGCCAAGGGAGCCGCTCTCGAGAAGCTCGTGCTGCGCCATCCGTTCTACGATCGCGAGATTCCCCTGATCCTCGGCGACCACGTTTCCGCCGAGGACGGTACCGGTGCCGTGCACACCGCGCCGGGGCATGGTGCGGAAGACTTCGTCGTCGGACAGCAGTACGGCCTGGTGGAGGCGTATCCGGCCAACGTGCTGAATCCGGTCGGCGGCAACGGCGTGTATCTGCCGGGTACGCCGATCTTCGAAGGCCAGTTCGTGTGGAAGGCGAACGACGCGATCCTCACGCTGCTGCGCGAGCGCGGCGTGCTGCTCGCCGAGGCGAAGCTGACGCACAGTTATCCGCATTGCTGGCGCCACAAGACGCCGGTCGTGTTCCGCACCACGCCGCAATGGTTCATCAGCATGGACAAGGGCGGCCTGCGCGACGCCGCGTTGAGGTCGATCCGCGACGACGTCGACTGGTTCCCGGCCTGGGGCGAGGAGCGTATCGCCAGCATGATCGCCGGCCGTCCGGACTGGTGCATCTCGCGCCAGCGCACCTGGGGCACGCCGATCCCGCTGTTCGTCGACAGGCACGACCACCAGCCGCATCCACGCAGCGCCGAGCTGATGGAGGAAGTCGCCCGGCGTGTCGAGAAGGACGGCGTCGGCGCCTGGTATTCGCTCGATCCGGCCGAACTGCTCGGCGACGAGGCGGAGCGCTACGAGAAAGTCACCGACATCCTCGACGTCTGGTTCGAGTCCGGGGTTTCGCATTTCTGCGTGCTCGACCAGCGCGCGGAACTGGCGCGCCGCGACGGCGACAAGGTCATGTACCTGGAAGGCTCGGACCAGCACCGCGGCTG
>DBMH01000198.1:8269-8986 GCA_002297645.1 Rhodanobacteraceae bacterium UBA703
AAGTCGCTCGGCAACGGCATCGAGCCGCAGGATGTGATGAAGGTCTACGGTGCGGACATCCTGCGCCTGTGGATCGCTTCCGCCGACTACCGCAACGAGATGGCACTGTCGGACGAGATCCTGAAGCGCGTCGCCGATTCCTATCGCCGCATCCGCAACACGGCACGCTTCCTGCTCGGCAACCTCGACGGCTTCGATCCCGCGAAGCACCTGCTGCCGGTCGCCGACACCTTGCTGCTCGACCAGTGGATCGTGCAGCAGGCCCACGACGTGCAGCAGGCGGTGGTCGCCGCGTACGCGCGCCACGACTTTCCCGAGGTCGTGCAGCGCGTGCAGAACTTCTGCACCAACGAGATGGGCGCGCTCTACCTCGACATCACCAAGGACCGCCTCTATACGATGCCGACCGACAGCCACGGTCGCCGCAGCGCGCAGAGCGCGATGTACCGCGTACTCGAGGCGCTGGTGCGCTGGATCGCGCCGATCCTGTCGTTCACGGCCGAGGAGATCTGGCGGTTCGTGCCGGGCGAGCGCAGCGAATCCGTACTGTTCGAGACCTGGTACGACGGCCTTGCGGCGCTGCAGGGCACGCCGGACCAGCGCCGCTGGTGGGCCGACCTGCTCGCGATCCGCGGGGCGGCGTCGCGCCTGCTCGAGGGCATGCGCGCGACCGGCGCGATCGGCGCTTCGCTGCAGGCCCGGCTCGTCGTGCACGCC
>DBMH01000195.1 GCA_002297645.1 Rhodanobacteraceae bacterium UBA703
GCTGCGCTCATGCAGCGCGCGCGCCAGCGTCTCCTTGCCGGTGCCGGGCTCGCCTTGCACCAGCACGCCGGTGTCGTGCGCGGCGAGCTTGTCGATCTGCGCGCGCAGCGCCTGCGTCGCGCGGCCCGAGCCGACGAGCTCCGCCGGCGCCGGCAACTGGCGGCGCAATCCCTCGTTCTCGCGCTTGAGCCGGCCGGCCTCGAGTGCATGCGAGACGACCAGCAGCAGCTTGGTCAGAGAGATGGGTTTTTCGATGAAATCCCAGGCACCGAGGCGCGTCGCCTCGACCGCTGTCTCGACCGTGCCGTGGCCGGAGATCATGACGACCGGGCATGGCAGGCCGCCGCGCTCGCTCCACTCGCGCAGCAGGCTGATGCCGTCGAGGTCCGGCATCCAGATGTCGAGCAGCACCACGTCCGGCGTGCGCGCACGGCGCGCCTCGCGTGCGGCCGCAGCCGATTCGGCCAGGTCGACGGCATAGCCTTCGTCTTCGAGGATGTCCTTGATCGTGGCGCGGATGTCCGGCTCATCGTCGACGACGAGGATGCGTGCGGGTGACACCATGATCGGAGACCGGCGTTGCGAAAAGGAGACAGGGAGCATAGCGCAGCGCGCGTTCCGGAAGCGCGACAACGGGAAAGGCGATGCGCGAAGCGCCGAGGCATTCCTGCGGACGCTCCTGGAGAAGGGCCGCGTTTCCTTCCGCGGAGGATCCCGCGGTGCCTGTGCCCGCCAGGCGACTTCTTCGCGCCACTTCGAGCAGCGCGGTACGACGTGAAGGTGCTGGCACGCTCGTCCGGCGTGCCGCACACGACGCGAGTCATGCAGATCCGGTTCCGGGTCCCTCTCCCTCCCTCGGCCGCGCAGAGGACGCGGCCATCCTCCGCCATTCGCCCGGCGACCGATCGAAGCGGCGCTTGAAGGCCTTGCCGAAGGAAGGCAGGTCACCATAGCCGCAACGCAGTGCCACCTCGCCGATGCTCATCCGCGTATCGCGCAGCAGGCGGCGGCCGCGCCGCAAGCGCTGGTCGCGGGCGTAGGCGGCGACGGACCACTCGCGCCCGGCGAAGACGCGATACAGCCGCGTGCGCGAACAGCCCAGCGCCTGCGCCACGCCGGCGGCAGTGAGGTGCGGGTCGTGCAGGTACGCATCGATATGGCGGCACGCCTCGTCGAACAGCAGTGCATCGGAGTCGGGCGCGGGCTCCGTCGTTTCGAATTGCGCCAGAAACGCGAGCGCCATGTTGACGGTGGCGTTCGCGCAGAACCTCGCGGCGGAAGCGGCGAGCGGCGGGTCGTGCTGCGCGAGCGCGACCAGGTGAGCCCTCAGAACCTCGCCCATCGGTGTCGCGGGCAAGTGCCGGCAGCCCCCGTCTCCGGCCGGGTTGTCGCCCAGCAGTCGCATCACGTTCTCGCGCGGCAGGAGCACGCGCATGCTGTCGTGCAGGGGGATCACGGCCTGCGGCCGCTCGCAGTCCAGCAGGTAGAAGCCGCTGCCGGCATCGCCCGCGGCTCCTTGGCTTTCCCGGCGTCCCGCCGAGCGGTTGCCGAGCAGCAGGACCAGCGTGACCCGATCGCCACGGCCCTCGGCAGGATCCGCCGCTCCCCCGTCGTCGTCCCGCATCGGGACGCACCACGGCTCGTCGCGCCCGCACCGCGTGATGGCAGCGTCGAACCGCGAGCGCGGCAACTCGGCCTGTGCGGCGTCGGCCCCCATGACATTCCCCTGTTTCCCCCAGCCGCCTTTATCGCAAGCAGGGAACGTTTGGACAAGTTCGGGACGAATGGACTACCGAACCGACGAGCGGTGCGGACATAGTGCGGGCGGCCTCGCGTTCGCGGACGCCGGCGAACCCGATGCAACTTCCGGGAGCGCCAGGCGCCATGCGTTCGTCCGGGCGCGCGTGCGCCCGTTGCCGCATCGGTACGTACAGGGGAAATCGCATGAATCGACGGATCTTCGGCCGCACCGCCTCGGCGGTGGTCGTCCTTGTCGCGCGCGTGCGCGCGGCCGCCTCGGTATTGCTGGCGCTTGCGCTCGTCGTGGCGCCGGCCGCGGCGCACGCCGGCAGCTGGAGCAACGCCAGCCCGCTGACGGCGCGACACAGCCATACCGCCACGCTGTTGCCTTCGGGCGAGGTGCTGGTGGCGGGAGGAAACCAGGGAACCTACGCCTTCCTCGACAGCGCCCAGCGGTACGACCCGGCCACGAACACATGGAGCAATGCCGGCACGCTGGTCGCGCGCGACGCCCACACCGCGACCCTGCTGCCTTCGGGCAAGGTGCTGGTGGCCGGGGGATACGGCAACGGCGGCCCCCTCGGCAGCGCGCAGCTGTACGACCCGGCCACGAATGCCTGGAGCGACGCCGGTACGTTGGCTGCACGTTCCGCCCACACGGCGACCCTGCTGCCCTCGGGCAAGGTCCTGGTCGTCGGAGGGCTGGCCTACAACCAGGCGCTCGCCAGCGCCCAGTTGTACGACCCGGCCATGAATACCTGGAGCGACGCCGGTACGCCGATCGCGCGTCACAGCCATACCGCTACCCTGCTGCCGTCCGGTCGGGTGCTGGTCACGGGCGGAGCGTCCAACTACAACGGCGACGCCCTGGCCAGCGCCCAGTTGTACGACCCGGCCACGAACACCTGGAGCGATGCCGGCACGCTGGTCGCGCGCCACAGCCACACCGCCACCCTGCTGCCCTCGGGCAAGGTGCTGGTGGCGGGGGGATACGGCAGCGGCGCTCCCCTCGGCAGCGCCCAGGTATACGATCCGGCCGCGAACACCTGGGGCGATGCCGGTACGCTGATCGGGCGCGCCGCGCACACCGCCACCCTGCTGCCCTCCGGTCTCGTACTGGTGGCGGGCGGGACGGGTGCCGACGGCACCGGGCTCGCCAGCGCCCAGTCGTACGATCCGGCCACGAACACCTGGGAGGACGCCGGGGCGCTGACCGCACGCTTCGCCCATACGGCCACCCTGCTGCCCTCCGGTCTCGTGTTGGTGGCGGGCGGAAACGGCAATCTGGGCACCATCACCTACGCGCTCGCCAGCGCCCAGTTGTACGAGCCGGTCGAGTCCGCGTGGCGCTCCGTCGCCATGATGGGCACCGCACGCCAGAACCACACCGCCACCCTGCTGCCCTCCGGCAAGGTCCTGGTGGCCGGTGGAACCGACGACCAGACGACGAACGTCCTCGGCAGCGCCCAGTTGTACGACCCGGCCGCGAATACCTGGACCGACGCCAGTTCGCCGATCGCGCGTTCCAGCCATACCGCCACCCTGCTGCCCTCGGGCAAGGTGCTCGTCACCGGCGGCTATGGCGGACCCGGCAGCGGCTACCTCGCCAGCGCCCAGCTGTATGACCCGGCGACGAACGCCTGGAGCGACGCCGGCACGCTGATCGCGCGCTCCAGCCATACCGCCACCCTGCTGCCGTCCGGCAAGGTGCTGGTCGCCGGCGGATACGGCAACGGCCCTCTCGGCAGCGCCCAGATCTACGATCCGGCCACGAACAGCTGGAGCGATGCCGGCGCGTTGACCGCGCGCGCCAACCACACCGCGACCCTGCTGCCGTCCGGCAAGGTCCTCGTGGCGGGAGGGCAGTCCTACGGCCAATCCCTCGTCGATGCGCAGTTGTACGACCCCGCGACGGATACCTGGAGCGACGCCGGCTCGCTCGCCGCACGCGCCAACCACACCGCCACCCTGCTGACCTCGGGCAAGGTGCTGGTGGCCGGCGGAATCGGCAACGATCCCGCCACCGTCGCCAGCGCCCAGTTGTACGACCCGGCCACGAACACCTGGAGCGATGCCGGCGCGCTGATCGCGCGCCACCGCCACACTGCCACCCTGTTGCCCTCGGGCAAGGTGCTGGTGGCGGGAGGCAGCGGATACAGCAGCGTCAACGTCCTCAACAGCGCCCAGCTGTACGACCCGGCCACGAACACCTGGAGCGAGATCGGCCCGTTGAACGGGCGCGGCTACCACACCGCCACCCTGCTGCCCTCGGGACGTGTGCTGGTCGCGGGCGGGTACAACGGCGGCACCCTCGCCAGCGCCCAGCTGCACGACCCGGCCCAACCCGCGTGGACCTCCGCCGCGTCGATGGACGCCGCGCGCGCCGATCACACCGCCACGTTGCTGCCGTCCGGTCGAGTGCTCGTCGCGGGAGGACACGGCGACTCCGTCATCCTCCTCTCCAACGCCCGGCTGTACGATCCAGCCACGGATGCCTGGAGCGATGCCGGTTCGCCACCCGGGCGCCGCAGCCACACCGCCACCCTGCTGCCCTCGGGCAAGGTGCTGGTGGCGGGTGGGGTAGGCGACAGCGACCTCCTCCACAGCGCCCAGTCGTACGACCCGGCCACGAACACCTGGAGCGACGCCGGCTCGCCGATCGCGCGCTATCGCCACACCGCCACGCTGCTGGCCTCGGGCAAGGTGCTGGTGACGGGCGGATACAGCGGCGGCTCCTTTCCCGCGGCTCAGTCGTACGACCCGGCCACCAACGCCTGGAGCGACGCCGGCACGCCGACCGGACGCGCCAACCACACCGCCACGCTGCTGCCCTCGGGCAAGGTGCTGGTGGCCGGTGGAGACGACGGACTCGACATTCTGGGCAGTGCCCAGTTGTACGACCCGGCCACGAATACCTGGAGCGACGCCGGCACGTTGATCGCACGCAGCGGCCACACCGCCACCCTGTTGCCTTCGGGGAAAGTGCTGGTGGCCGGCGGAACTGCCCGCGGCACCTATCCTGCAAAAGCCCAGTTGTACGATCCGTCCACGAATACCTGGAGCGACGCCGGTTCGCTGATCCCGCGCTACGACCATACCGCTACCCTGCTGCCCTCGGGCAAAGTACTGGTCGCCGGCGGATATGGCGGGCAAACCGGCGGCACCCTCGCCAGCGCCCAGTCGTACGACCCGATCACGAACACCTGGAGCGACGCCGGCGCGCTGAGTCCTCGCGCCGACCACACGGCCACGTTGCTGACCTCGGGCGAGGTCCTGATGGTGGGAGGGAAGACGACCGGCTTCACCTACCTCGCCAGCGCCTACCGGTTCGATTCCGGCCTCGCTCCGGTCGCCGCGCGCCGACCCAACCTGTCCGCCGCCAATTCCTTCCTGCTGCAAACCAGCGCCTTGGCCGCCACCGCCGGCGGCAGCGCCTACGATGCCGCCGGCGCAGTGACGGCGACCGGTTTCATGCCTCGCCTCGAAGCCGGCAGCGGCGGCACACCGAGCACCGCCGGCAACGTCCCCGTGTTCCAGGTGCAGCGCATCGACAACGAGCAGGTGCATTTCATCCCGGCCGACGGCAGCGTGTCGACGACCGATACCGTCTTCACCGGCAACGCCACGGCCTTCGCCGGCTTCCCCGCCGGGCCGGTGCGCGTGCGCGCCTGGGTCAACGGCGTACCGAGCGCCGAGCGCGTCGCCACGCTGGCGGTGACACCCGGGCGGACCGTCGCGCCCGTCGCCACCGGCGGCGTGTTGCAGGCCAGCGTCGCGATCACGCCCCCCGTGGACGATGGCGGTGCGCCGATCCAGAGCTACGTCGCGACCGCCACGCCCGGAGGCGCAACGGCCTCCTGCAATGCACCGTGTTCGAGCCTCGCGTTCGAACGGCTGTCGCCGGGCACGTACACATTCGCAGTGAGTGCGGTGAATGCCGCCGGTACCGGACCCGCATCCGACAGCAACAGCGTCGTCGTCACGCAGGCCACGACGCAGATGGACTGGCCGGCGCCGGCGCCGATCGTCTACGGCACCGCGCTCGGCACGGCGCAGCTGAACGCCAGCGCCCGCCACGGCGGCAACCCCGTCGCCGGAACATTCACCTACACGCCGGCTGCCGGCAGCGTGCTCGGCGGCGGTGCGGACCAGATGCTGTCGGTCGCGTTCGTGCCGGACATCCCCGCGAACTACACGAGCGCGTCCGCCACCACGACGATCACCGTCGTCCGCGCCACGACGACGACAACGCTGGCGAACCTGCCGGCATCGCCGGTCCACGGCCAGGCCGTCACGCTGACCGCGACCGTGGCCCTGCCCGCCGGCAACGTCGGCATCGCCACCGGCACGGTCGCATTCCGCGACGGCGGCACGCCGCTGGCCGATTGCGCGGCCGTCATCGTGTCGAGCGGGCAGGCTTCGTGCCAGGCGGCGTCGCTCGCGACGGGTGCGCATGCGCTCACCGCCACGTACACGCCGGACGCCGCGTCGATCGCGAACGTCGAAGGCAGCAGCGCGACCGCGACGCTGACGGTCGCGCGGGCCGAGCAGGCGGCACTGAGTGTGGCCACGACACCGAACCTGCTCATCCCCGGCATGACT
>DBMH01000374.1:0-14628 GCA_002297645.1 Rhodanobacteraceae bacterium UBA703
CGGCGAAGCCGAGGCTGGCGAGGAACCGGTCGGTCGCGATCGACGCCGCTTCGAGCGGATTCGCGCCGCGCGCCTCGAAGCTCCGCACGCCGTCGTCGTGGTAGACGTCGAGCAGCACGCTCCAGTCGCCGCGCTCGAAGCTCGCCGAGGGCGCCAGCACGTAGCCGGCGCCCGTGGCGAGCTTGAGGCGATGCAGGACGCCGGGATCGGTCGGGTCGGTGTCCTTGCCGACCAGCAGCAGGGTCTGTTCGCTCGGCAGTACCTGCAGTGGCGCGCGTTCCCGCAGTTGCGTCGCGACGTAGTCCATCGCGCCGAGGCGCAGCCACGCGCTCTCCCCGTCGCCGTCGTGCCGGACCGGCAGCACCAGCACGCCGCTTCCGGCATTCCCCTGAGGGAGAGTGGGCCGGCGCAGCAGCCAGGCGGCGAGCGCGATGGCGACCAGCGCGAGCAGGACCGCGAGCGCCAGCGCGATGCGGATGCGCGACGGCTTCGGCGCTCGCACCCGGGAGCGGGCCGGATCGTCCGCTCGCACCGCTGGCGCGACCGACTCCTCCAGCGGCAGCACCCAGCGGTATCCGAAACGCGGCACCGTGCGGATCGCGCGCTGTTCGTTGCCGGTATCGCCCACGGCGCGTCGCGCGCGCAGCAGGGTCTGCGCGAGCAGGTCGTCGCTGACGTCGGTGCGGCCCCAGACCGCGCTGATCAGCTCGTCGCGTCCGACCGCGCGCTCCCGGTGCTCGACGAGATAGGCCAGGCAATCGAACGACTTCGGCGGCAGCGCGATCAGCTTGCCGCCCCGCCACAGCTCGCGCGCGGCGGGAGCGAGGTGGAAATCGTCGAATCGATACGAGGGCACGGCCATTCGCACAGGGTAGCGCCGCCTTCCCGCGCCGGACATCGCCTCGGCGCGGGGTGGCGTCAGAGCGCCGCGAACGCGTCCCGCGTGAGGTTCTCCGGATCGTCTTCCGTGCAGGCCACGTCGTCCTCGATGCGGATGCCGCCGTACTTGCGGAACGCGTCGACCTTGTCCCAGTCCACGTCCTTCGCCGTGGGCTTCTGCTTCAGATCCGCCAGCAGCAGGTCGATGAAGTACAGGCCCGGTTCGATCGTCACGACCATGCCGGGTTCGAGCGTGCGCGTCATGCGCAGGTACGGATGGCCGGGCGGCCGGGCGATCGTGCCGCCGGCGTCGCTGGCCTGGAAGCCGGCGACGTCGTGGACCTGCAGGCCGATCGGGTGGCCGAGGCCGTGCGGGAAGAACGCGGAAGACACCCCGGACTCGACCGCGCTTTCCGCGCTCATCCGGATGAAGCCGTGCTCGCGCAGGATGCCGGCCAGCACGTGGTGCGCGTGGACGTGCAGTTCCGGATAGCTCTGTCCCGCACGCACCTTGGCGCAGAAGCCCTGCTGCGCGGCGTCGACCGCGTCGACCAGCGCCTGGAATTCCCCGGCATCGTGGGCCGCGTAGGTCCGCGTGATGTCGCAGGCGTAGCCGTGGAAGCTCGCGCCGGCGTCGATCAGGAACGAGCGGAGGTGCGCCGGCGGCGCGTGCGCGAGGTCGGTGTAGTGCAGAACGGCGCAGTGCTCGTTCAGCGCGACGATGTTGCCGTACGGCAGCTCGTTGTCGGTCTGTCGTGCCGCGGCCATGTAGGCGAAGTGGATGTCCAGCTCGGAGACGCCGGCGCGGAACGCGCGTTCCGCCGCGCGATGCGCGCGCGCGCCGATGCGGCTGGCGACGCGCATCATCGCCAGTTCGTACGGTGTCTTGGTCGAGCGGTGCCAGTGCAGGTAGTCGAGCACGTCGGCCGGGTTGTTCGGCGCGAAGCCGTCGAGTGCCGCGTTGGCCTCGCCGAGGATCGCGCAGCGCGCGGCGTCGTTGGGCAGGTGCGCACGGGCGTCCTTCGCCTCGCGGACGATCTCGACGTCGAAATGCTCGACCCAGTAGCCGGCCGGCGTTTCCGGCACGGCGTGCCAGTAGTCGCGCGGCTGCAGGTAGACGAGCTTCGGCCTGCGCCCCGGTGTGTACGCGATCCACGAGCCCGGCGCCTTCGTCACCGGCAGCCAGTGCTTGAAATGCGGATTGACGCAGAACGGATAGTCGCGGTCGTCGAGGAACTGGTAGTGCGGCTGGCCGGCGGCGATCACGAGGTGATCGTGGCCGCTGCGCAGCAGGGCCTTGTCGGCACGCGCCTTCAGCGTGGCGACGTGGTCGGCGAACAGCGGGTGCAGGTCGGGGTGCTGGGTGTCCATGCGCGGTTCCTCGGAACGAACGCGCATTGTGCCGCGTGCGGCGCGAGGAGGCGACGTGCCGGAGGTAGCGGCATCCACGCGCCCCCGGGATGCCGGCATGGACATGTCGGGTAGCGGCGCCGAACCGTGTTCTGGATCGGCAGCCGCCTCGTTCGCGGCGATCCCTGCACGGAGGAAGAGATCATGTGGAAGATGGCGACGACGGTACTTCTCGGCTTGGCCGCCCTGGCGTCGACCGGCCGGGCGGCACCGCCCGACGACGATCCGTTCGCGTTCGACGCCGCGTTCCACGGCGGTGTTCCGAACATCGACCGGTTCGGCAACAACAACGTCAAGGAGCAGCGGGGCCGCAAGCTGCTGCGACTGGCCAACGGCGACGTCGTGGTCGCCGGGCTGGTGCAGGCGATCGGAGCGACGCAGAACCAGGCGAACGGCTCGTTCAACCTCGGTCTGGTGCGCTACGCCGCGACCGGCCAGCGCGTCGCCTGGAGCAGCCCGACCCTGCAGTTCGCGCACCCGGACAAGCAGTATCTGGTGTACCCGAACACGACGACCGCGCCGTTCCGCGCCATCGCCGATGTCCGCGAGCACGACGGCCGCATCTACGTCCTGTTGGAACGCTATCTCTCCGCGACCGACACGGACGTGGTGCTCGTCGTGTTCGGCGTCGACGGCTACTGGTTCAAGGAGCTGGCCGTGGAAGCCACTTCCTTCGTCGCCTCCGGCGCCGGCATGGTGTTCTACCGCAACGGTGCGGGAGGGGCCGACAAGCTGATCGTCGCCTATACGCAGTACGACGCCGCCAGCGTGCCCTCCGTGCAGATGAAGCGATACACGCTGACTTCCGCCATTCCGTACGTGCAGATCGACGCGGCCTTCGGCGGCAGCGGCATCGTCGACCTGCCGGTGAATCTGTGCGCGATCAATTTCGGCGGAGCGCCGTACACGATGCCGTGCGCGGCCACGGCCTACAGCGTCGCCGCGAGCTACGGGCTCGGCGGCTCGTCCACCACGGGCGAGAAGCCGACCCTCTACATCGGTGGCGACTACTACCGCAGCGTCTGGCCGATCACCCAGAAGGATTGGGACCTGATGGTAATGAAGGTGGACGTCGACGGCGCGCTGAAGACCGGCTACGGCAGTGGCGGGATCGCGACCGTCCGGTTCGACGCATCCAGCGGCGCCACGCAGGACGACCGAGCGCGGGGCATCGTGGTCGAGACCCGCGTCTCGGGAGGCTCCATCCCCGTTCTGCTGGACTATGTCTACGTCGCCGCCGCCGTGGACAAGAAATGCCATGCCGGCATCGGCGTGGCTGCGCTCGGTCCCGGTGGCCAGCTGCGCAGCGACTTCGGCGACGCCGGCAAGCGCGTCTTCGGCGGTTCGAATGGCATCGGCCTTGGATCGCTCTGTTTCGCAGGGACCTATGCCGACACGCCGCGCGCGCTGGCTCGCAACGGAAACCGGCTCGCGATTGCCGGCAGCAGCACGAACTGCGTCGGCCCGCTGCCTTGCCTGGCCGGAGCGTTCGACGATCCGATGCTGGCGATCGTGCGCAGCAGCGACGGCGCGCTGACCGAATGGCGCGATCATCCGGTACGCGATGGCGGCGGCGCGTACTACCGGGGCGAGTTCCAGGATGTCGTCCCTTCCGCGGACGGCACCTTCACCGCAACCGGCAGCGCGAGCGACGGCGGCAACGCTCCCATCGTGCGACTGCAAACGGTCCGCCTGCGCTCGGACCGCATCTTCGGCGACGGTTTCCAGTAGCGTCGCGCATGAGCGGCGGAGGCGCTTGGATGCGGCTTCATCGGTGCCCCTGGTGCGGGCTCTCCGCGGTCGGTCCGCAGATCCGGCCTGGCAACGGTCGCCGCGGCGGGGGCTGCCGGTCGCCAAGGTCGACGGCCGGCACCACGTCCTCGCGAGAGGCACGCCGGTCCTCATGACGGGAGCCGCCTCTCATGGATTCCGACTCTGCCGCCATTGCGATGGGCATCGTCTCGATAGCCGTCGGGCTGGTCCTGGCCTATTGGATGCTCGCTTTTCCGGAAGGCATCAACCCCGCCTATCCCCTCGCGACAGCCCTGCTCGCGCCGCTCGTGTTCGTCTCTGGCGGGCTGCTCGCCTGCGCGGCGGTTTCGGGCCGCCGGATGCTTGTCGACATCGCGTTCGGCTCCCTCGCGCTTGGCCTGTTGGCGCTGGTCCATTGGGGCGCGTTCTCCAGCGGCGCCATCGAATGCCGCGAGACGGTGTCCCTCTTTGGAATCGCATTGCTGGAACGGTATCCGAGCGAGGCCGAGTGCAGGTCCAGCCTGCGCAGGTTGCTGGAGGGATTCGACGTAGTCGTGTCGATTGCCCTGGCGGCGATCGCCTGGCGCAAGGCGGCTCGTCGTCGTCGAGGCCCATGAAACGCCCCCCGCAAGCGGTCGGCTTCCGAGCGATGGAACGATGGCGGATGTCCGGTTTCCGCGCCGAACGGTGTGTATGTCCTGCAAGACATTCCCATCGGAGCACAAAGATGGCCGCGCTTTGCGTCGCACCCTGCGCGACACCCCGCTCATGCGCATCGCGCCGACTGCTGGCGACGGTCGTGACCCTCCTCGCCGTCCTCGCCGGGGTCGCGCTGCCGGCGTCGCTCGCGCGGGCGCAAAGCGCCGATGACGGCTACGACCCGAGCCCGAACGGCGCGGTCCGCACGCTGGCCGTGCAGGCAGACGGCAAGCTGATCGTCGGCGGATCCTTCACGCAGATCGGCGGCCAGCCGCGCTCGCGGCTCGCGCGACTGCGCGTGGACGGCAGCCTCGATCCCGATTTTGCCGAAACCCCGGTCGGCGGCACCGTCTTTGCGGTGACGGTGCTGCCGGATGGACACATCGTGATCGGCGGAATCTTCAGCCAGGTCGGCACCTGTGCCTGCAACAACATCGCGCGCCTGAAGCCCGATGGCCGCCTCGACGAAGCCGTATTCCTGCCCGGCGGCGCCGACGCCGCCATCTACGCGCTGGCTGCGCTGCCCGATGGCAAGGTGCTGGTCGGCGGAAACCTGACGCGGATCGGCGGCCAGGCGCATCAGTTCATCGCGCGGCTGAACGCCGATGGCAGCGTCGATGCGGGCTTCAGCCCCAGGGCAGGCGGTACGGTTCTCAGCTTCGCCGTGCAGCCGGACGGCAAGGCGCTGGTCGGCGGCACGTTCACCTGGATCGACGACCAGACGCGCAACCGGATTGCGCGGCTGAATGCGGACGGCAGCCTGGATGCGGGCTTCCGTCCCGTTGCCGATGCCGCCGTGTACGACATCGTCGTGCAGCCGGACGGCAAGCTGCTGGTCGGCGGGATTTTCACGCAGATCGGCGGTGCGGTGCGCAACCGCCTCGCGCGGCTGGACGCGAACGGCGCGCTCGATGCCGGCTTCAACCCCGACGTCAACGGTTCGGTCTCGAGCGTGGCCCTGCAGGCGGACGGCAGCGCGCTGGTCGGTGGAGAGTTCACGCAGATCAACGGGCAGGCGCGCCACCGTCTCGCGCGGCTCCATGGCGATGGCACGCTCGACGCCGGCTTCAATCCCGATGCCGATGGCGGCGTCAACGGCCTGGCCGTGCAAGCGGACGGCAAGGTACTGGTCGGCGGATTTTTCGCAGGGATCGGCGGCGTGTCGCGCGGCAACCTGGCGCGCCTGCACGCCGATGGCTCGGTCGAACGAACCTTCGATCCGGCCGCGAACAACAACGTGTTCGCCGCCGCCGTGCAGGCGGATGGCAAGGTGCTGGTGGGCGGGCCGTTCACGCAGCTGGGTGGGCAATCGCGCAACCGCCTCGCGCGTCTGGACGCGGACGGCGCGCTCGATGCCGGCTTCGATCCGAACGCCAACGATTGGGTCCGCAGCGTGGCCGTGCTGTCGAGCGGCAAGCTGCTGGTCGCGGGGGATTTCACCCAGATCGGTGGCCAATCGCGCAGCCGCATCGCACGGCTGAACGAGAATGGCGCGCTCGATGCCGGCTTCAATCCCCCCGACGCCAACGGCTACGTCTACAGCATGGCGCTGCAAACGGATGGAAAGGTGTTGGTCGGCGGAACATTCACCCAGCTCGGCGGCCATCCGCGCAATCGCCTCGCGCGGCTGGACGCGAACGGCGCGCTCGATGCCGGCTTCAATCCCGGTGCCGACAACGTGGTCGGCAGCATCGCCGTGCAGGCAGACGGCAAGCTGCTGGTCGGCGGCTATTTCACGCAGATCGGGGGCCAGGTGCGCAACCGCCTTGCACGATTGAACGCGGATGGCACGCTCGA
This sequence comes from Rhodanobacteraceae bacterium UBA703, assembly GCA_002297645.1. GTDB lineage: Bacteria > Pseudomonadota > Gammaproteobacteria > Xanthomonadales > Rhodanobacteraceae > Dokdonella_A. The sequence continues at coordinate 6,538 of DBMH01000374.1, forward strand.
TGCCGGCTTCAATCCCGACGCCAGCGACGTCGTCCGCAGCGTGGCGGTGCTGCCCGACGGCGCGCTGCTGGTCGCCGGCGACTTCACGCAGATCGGCGGCGTCGCGGCCAGGCACGTGGCGCGCCTCAAACCCGATGGCACGGTCGATCCGCTGTTTCACGGCAATGCCAACGGCATCGTGCGCACGATGGCCGTGCAGGCGGACGGCAGGATCCTGATCGGCGGCGATTTCACCACGGTCGTCGCGTGGTTTCCGATCGGTGGTGGCGTATACGTCCGACGCAACCGCCTGGCCCGGCTCGAACCCGATGGATGGCTCGACACCGGCTTCAATCCGGCCGACGGCGCCAACGGCGCCGTGACCGCCATTGTGTTGCAGCCGGATGGCAAGGCGGTGGTCGGCGGCGCTTTCACGCAGATCGCGGGCGCGGCGCGCGATCGCCTCGCGCGGCTTTCCACCGACGAAGCCGCCGTGCAATCGGTGAGCGTGGAAGCGGGCGCGATGTTCTGGCGACGCTCGGGCACGGGTCCGGAACTGGCGCGGCCGCCGGTCCTCTGGTTCTCGCCGAGCGGCAACCCCGGCTCGTTCGTGCCGCGCGGCAGTACGGTGCAGCGCGTCGCCGGCGGCTGGCGTATCCAGGGGTGGTTCATTCCGCCCGAGGGGAGCTACAGCGTGAGCGTTCGTGGGAGTGCGAGCGGCGGCGTGCACAATGCCTCATCCGGCCTGATCGAAACCACCGTGCGCCTGTTCGGCCACGACGTGATCTTCCGCAATGGCTTCGAGTAGGCGCGAGCGAAAGAGGGACGGGCATTCCTCCAGAACCCGATGTGCTGCAGGGTGTCGGGCGGACGTGCCGTTTCGTGTGTATCTTGGCGGACGGCCGTACCATCCGGTGCGGTCCGCAGGGAGGGCTACGCGATGAACACGACGACGTTCGACGTCGCATCGCTCCACACGCAGGCGCCACCGCAGGAACGCGTGGGTTCGCCCCGGCTCGACTCGGTCGACCTGTTGCGCGGCGTGGTCATGATCGTGATGGCGCTCGACCACACGCGCGACTATTTCTCGGACGTGCACTTCGATCCGACCGATCTCACGCGGACCAGCGCCGCCCTGTTCCTGACGCGCTGGATCACGCATTTCTGCGCGCCGGTGTTCATGCTGCTGGCCGGCACCAGCGCCTACCTGTCACTTGGGCGCGGACGCGGCAAGGCGGACCTGTCGCGCTTCCTCGTCACGCGCGGCCTGTGGCTGGTCCTGCTCGAACTGACCGTGATCAAGCTCGGCTGGGAGAACTGGCAGGTCGATCCGCATTCGGCCAACCTCATGGTGATCTGGGCGCTCGGCTGGAGCATGGTCGCCCTGGCCGCGCTGATCCACCTGCCGCTGCCGGCGCTGGTGGCGTTCGGTCTCGTGCTGGTGTGCGGGCACAACCTGCTCGATCCATGGCCGGCGCAGGCGTTCGGCGCGTTCGAGTGGCTGTGGCGCATCCTCCACGTGCCGGGGTTCCTTTCCGGCGGCGACTACGATCCGAACCGCTTCAACGTCTTCGTCGCCTATCCGCTGGTGCCGTGGATCGGCGTGATGGCGCTCGGCTTCGCACTGGGCCGATGGCTCGACACCGACGCGACGAAACGGCGCCGTGTGCTGCTGCGCCTCGGATCCGGCCTGATCGTGCTGTTCGTCGTGCTGCGCGCCGGCAATCTCTATGGCGACGCGCGACCGTGGAGCCCGCAGGCTTCGCCACTGTTGACGCTGTTCTCGTTCGTCAAGACGACCAAGTACCCGCCGTCGCTGCAATACCTCGCGATGACACTCGGTCCGGCCCTGCTCGCCCTGGCGCTGTTCGAGCGCTGGCGCGGTCGCGGCGCCGACTTCGTGCGCGTGTTCGGCCGAGTGCCGATGTTCTACTACCTGCTGCACACCTTCCTGCTGTCGAGTCTCGCCGCGATCGCCTGGGGCGTCGTCTTCGGCGAGGCGTTCTTCGTCTGGGAACCACCGGCTGCCGGCGGCTGGAGCCTGCCGGTGGTGTACGCGATCTGGATCGGCGTGGTGCTGGTGCTGTACGTCCCGTGCCGCTGGTTCGCCGCGCTGAAGGCACGCCGGCGCGAGGCGTGGCTGAGCTACCTGTAGGGTGCGCAGCGGAACGCGCTCGCCTGCCCGATCGCTCGCGCGGGCGTCGTGCCGGGTGCGATCGCGCCGCCGCTCAATCCGGGCATGGAGTGGCCAGACGTTCCCGCTGCGGATTCCTTGAGTTGCGCCGGGGCGCCGAGCACAATCCTCCGCGGGGAGCGGGAGACGAATCGATGTCGATCACGGATGCACCGGCGGCCGGAGGCCGCGGTGCCGGCCGCCGCATTGGCGACATGGACCTGGCGGAGCTGCTGCGACGCTGTTCGGCCGGCGACGAGGCGGCCTACGACGCGCTGTTCGCGGCCACCTATGCCGAGCTGCGCCAGCGCGCCCACCGCCTGCGCGCGGCGCCGGGAGCGACGCTGTCCACCACGGCGCTCGTGCACGAGACTTACCTGAAGCTCGCCGGCGCGGAACTCTCGCTCGCCGACCGTGCGCATTTCTTCGCCGTCGCGGCGCGCGCGATGCGCCAGGTGCTGCTCAACGCCGCGCGCGACCGTGGGGCGGTCAAGCGCGGAGGCGGAATGTCGCCCCTGACGCTGGACGACGGCATCGCCGAACTTGCCGAACAGGCCGTTCCGGACATGCTCGGGCTCGACCAGGCGCTGGTGCGGCTCGCGACGGCCGACGCGCGCCTCGCGCAGGTGGTCGAACTGCATTTCTTCGCCGGCCTGAGCTTCGCCGAGATCGGCGAACTGCTCGGCGTCAGCGAGCGCACGGTCAGCCGCGACTGGCGTACCGCGCGCGCCTTGCTGCGCCTGGACCTCGACGCGAGCCCCGATCGCCGTGGCTGAGGCTCCGGATCCGCGCGCCATCGGGCTCCTGCGCGCCGCGCTCGAACGGCCGGTCGGGGAGCGGCAGGCATGGCTGGAGCAGGCCTGCGGTGGCGACGCGGCCTTGCACGCACTGCTGCAGCGCCTGCTGTCGCTGGATGCCGGCGACGACCCGTGGCTCGACGGTGCCCTGGACGAGTTCGCCGCACGCCTGCTGCCGTCCGAGCAGGAGGATGCCGGCGGCGAACGCATCGGCCCGTGGCGGCTCCTGCGGCTTCTCGGCCGCGGCGGCATGGGAACGGTCTGGCTCGCCGAGCGCGTCGAAGGCGGCTTCGTGCAGCAGGTCGCGCTCAAGCGCATCCGGCTCGGCATGGACAGCTGCGCAGTGGAGGCCCAGTTCCGCCGCGAGCGCGAGGTGCTCGGCCGCCTGCGTCATCCGCACATCGCCTTGCTCGTCGACGGCGGCGTCGACGAGCGCGGACGCCCGTGGTTCGCGATGGAACTGGTCGACGGCATCGGATTGCGCGAATGGCTGCAGCGCGATCCGCCGCTGCGCGCGCGGCTCGAGCTGTTCCTCAAGCTGTGCCGGGCGGTGGCGCACGCGCATGCGCAACTGATCGTCCATCGCGACCTGAAGCCGGGCAACGTGCTGGTGCAGGCCGACGACGAGCCGCGCCTGCTCGACTTCGGCATCGCCAAGCTGCTGCACGCCGAGGTGCGCGAGGAAACGGCGGTGCAGCATTTCCTGACCCGCGCCTACGCGGCGCCCGAGCAGTTGCGCGGCGAACCGGTCAGCACCGCGACCGACGTGTTCGCGCTCGGCGCGCTGCTGTTCGAGCTGCTGACCGGCGCGCACTGTTCGGATTCGCGCGACCGGGCGGGCGGCGTGCCCCGTCCGAGCACGTGGGTGCGCCAGGCGCCGCGGCCGAATGCCTTGCCTGCGGGTGTCCTGCGTGGCGACCTCGACGCGATCGTGCAGCGCGCGACCGCGGAGGAGCCCGGGCGCCGCTACGGCACCGCGCAGGCGCTCGGCGACGACGTCCAGAGGTACCTCGACGGCCGTTCCGTCGCCGCGCGGCCGGACGGTTTCCGCTATCGGCTCNNAACTGGTGCGGCGCAACCGCGTGGCCAGCGCGGCATTCCTGCTGGCCGTGCTGGCGATCGCGGCCGGCGTCGCGACCAGCCTCTGGCACGCGCACGTGGCCGGGCGCGAGGCGTCGCGGGCGATCGCGGTCAAGCGTTTCCTGGTCGACCTGTTCGACGATGCCCGCAATTCGGTGCACGGCATCGAGATACGGGAGCGCTCGGTGGCTTCGCTGCTCGCGGACGGCGCGATGCGGCTCCGCACCGATCTCGGCGGCGAGCCGGAGGTACGCGACGAACTGTACGAAGTACTGGTGGAGATTTTCGATTCCACCGGCGACGGCGAACGCTCCATTCCGCTCGCCCGCGAGCGGGTCGCTGCCGCCGAGGCGAGCTGGGGCGTGGACGATCCCCTCGTCGCGCCGTCGCTCGTCATGCTCGCGGGCGTGCTGATCAACCACGGCCGAAGTGCCGAGACCGAGCCGCTCCTCGCGCGGGCGCAGCGGCTGCTCGATCGCGCCGGCGCGCAAGGGTCGCTGGAGCAGGCGCGCCTGTGGACCTGGGAGGGCCTGCGTCGCGTCCTCGCGGAGGATGCGCCGAGCTACGACGGCAATCCGCTGAGGCAGGCCGCCGACCTGTTGCGGCGAAAATACAGTGATCGCGACGAACTGTTCGTCGCGCTCTATCAGTTGGCGCAGCTGGCCGCGCTCGACCAACGTCATGCCGCCGCCGAGGAAGCGCTGGCGGAACTGCGCCAGCAGGCCATCGAGCGTCACGGCGGCGACAGCCTGTATGTGACGCATGCCGATCACGGACTGGCGAGCCTGATGATGCGCACCGGCCGGCACGAACAGGCCCTGATTCACGCAACAGCCGCGGTGGCCGGCTTCCTTCGCTTCGAGGGCGAGTCGCATCCCGACACGTTCGCGGCGCGGTTGATCCGGATCGAGGCGCTGCTCGCGCTGGGGCGGCGCGGCGAAGCGCAGGCCGCATGGCGCGAGGTGAATGCGGTGCGCGAGCGCTCGCCGCCGGACGGTGCCGCATTGCGCGAGCAGTTCGCCGACGTCGCAGCGCGGATCGAATCGCTATGAGCGGCCGCCGGCCAGAGCTTCGCGGCGCCGGCCGGCGGCGATGCATCGGTAGAGCCTGGCGAATCCGCCGGCGGGAATCGCGTCGTGCATCACCGGGCCGCGGCCGGTCGATGCGTGCGAGAGCATCGCGTCAGCGCATCGACTTCGTCGCGAATTCCTTGCGCAGCCAGTCGTCGAGCATGCGCTTCTCGTAGCGCAGCGGATCGTCGTTGTTGATCGTGCCGCGCGAGAGGAAGGCCAGGTCGGTCAGCTTGCGCTCGCCCTGGTCGAGCGTCTTGCCGCTCGCGTCGGTCAAGATGAAGCGCAGGTCGATGCGCGGCGGGTAGATGTCCTTGACGATGCGCACGTCCATCCATTGCGGACCACGCCACGGCTCGTACGCGCCGGCCCGCTTGATGTCGGTGAACGTCACCTTGAGCTGGTCGCCCGCGGGGAGGACCTGGTCGGCGCGGTATTGCAGCCAGCGCGCGAGCGGCTGCAGCCATTCCTCGGGATTCTTGCGCGCAGGACTCGGCGCGGGGTTCTCGCGCACGTCGGCGAAGCGCTGCGGATCGGTCCAGTCGACGCGCACGCGTGCCGAATCCGGGGCCTGCGCCGGCGTCGTCGCGCATCCGCCGAGCACGCTGCCGGCGAGGAAGGCGAGGGCGAGCAGGAGGGAGGAGGGCGAACGTTTCATGGGGAGCCTCGTGAAGTGTGCGGCCGTCGGGAATCGCGGCGCCATCGTCCGGAAAGACGGGGCAGCGCGCGCAATCGTCGCCGGGGCACGGTGAAACGACGGTGACGGTTCAGCGCCACCAGTCGCGCTTGCTGCCGGCGAGGATCTTCAGCATCTGCCGCCGTGCCAGCGGAAGCCGGCCGAGCGGCCCGAAGCAAAGATCGCGCAGCGGTGCGAGCACGCGCGAGTCGGATTGGAACAGGGGCGTCAGCCAGCGACTGAGGCGCTGGTAGATCGCGACGTGTCCCGTGCGCCGGCGCGCGTAGTCGGGCAAGGCGAGTGCCGGATCGGTCCGTTCCGCGAGCGCCGCGGCCAGGGCCTGCGCGTCCAGCAGCGCCATGTTGACGCCCTGGCCGAGCTGCGGGCTCATGCCGTGCGCGCTGTCGCCGATCCAGACGACGCGCCCGCGCCACGGCCGGTGCAGTCTCACGTCGCGATAGCGCGCACGATGGAGCCGCGCGGGATCGGTCAAGGCGCGGGTTCGTTCGGCGAGTTCCGGCCACAGCGCCGCGACGTCGCACTGCATGCGCTCCAGCGCCGCGGCATCGAAGGCGTCGACGGCGTGCCCCGGCAGGCTGTAGTAGTACGTCAGCCAGCGCCGTCCGTCGTGCCCGGGAAGGTGTCCGACCGGCAATGCGCCGAACATCGTGCGCGTGCCGTCGTAGCGCTGGCGCAGGTCCGCGACGTGCGGCCAGTCGTCGGCGGGCAGCAGGCACCACATCGCGCCCCAGGGATAGACGGGGTCGTGGCGCAGCAGCCCGCTGTTCCCCCGCAGGCGGGAATGGCTGCCGTCGGCGACGACGACGAGATCGTAGGGACCGTACGCCGTGCCGTCCGCGTCGAGCACGTGACGATCGTCCGCGGCGATGGTGTCGATGCGCGTGCCGGTGCGGATCGAGGCGACCTCGCGGCAGCGTTCGTGCAGCAGCGAGAACAGGGCGCCACGCGTCATGCCGAGCCCGAACGACGCCGCCGCGAAATCGGCGTAGCGCATGTCCATGACCGTGCGTGCGCGGTGGTTCTGGCCGTGCAGACGCTCGATGCGCGCGCCGTGCGAAAGGGCGGCCGCGTCGAGGTCGAGCGCGGCGAGCACGCCGAACCCGGTCGGCTGCAGCAGGAAGCCGGCACCGACCGGGCTCAGTTCCGCGCTGCGCTCGAACACGTCGATGTCGTGGCCCGCGCGCGCGAGGAACAGCGCGGCCGCCTGACCGGCCGTGCCGTAGCCGACGATTCCGATCTTCATTCGCCCCTTCCTTCCGGCGCGGGATTCTGCGCGATCCCGTCGCCGCCGTCATTCCCGCGACCACGCGAAGCCTTCCTTCCTCACGGGCCGTCCGCGCGGGAAGGCGCGAAAACACCGCGGATTCATGCCCTCGCGCGAGCCGTATTGCGGCACGGCCGCGCCGGAATGCTCGCGCCCCGCTCTCACTGGCCGCGCCGGGACGAACGTGCTTCAATGCCGGCCTGAAGCGGGGGTGCCGGCGAACCGGCTGAGAGAGTCCCTTCGAACCTGATCCGGCTCGTACCGGTGTAGGGAGCTTCGCGGAGCCTGCCGGAAACGGCGCTTCGCGCACCTCTGCTTCGTCCAGGACCCGCGCCGCGCGAGTCCGCCACCGACAGGACGAATGCCGATGAACGCCGTACCTTCCGAACTGCTGCGCCAGACCGCGGAGCTTTCCGAATCCGTCACCCGCCCGATCCCGGGCTCGCGCAAGATCCACGTCGAAGGTTCGCGCGCCGACCTGCGCGTGCCGATGCGCGAGATCGCGCTGTCGGACACGCCGTCGATGTTCGGCGCCGAGAAGAACGCGCCGTTCACGACCTACGACACGTCCGGCCCGTATACCGATCCGGACTATCGCGTCGACCTCGCCGCGGGGCTTCCGGCCCTGCGCGCGGCGTGGATCGCCGAGCGCGGCGACAGCGAGCAGCTCGCCGATTTCACGTCGCCGTTCACGCGCCGCCATGCGAACGCGCCGTCGCTCGCCGACGTGCGCTTCCCGAGCCTTCTGAAGCCGCGCGCGGCGAAGTCCGGCATGAACGTGTCGCAGATGCACTACGCGCGTCGCGGCATCGTCACGCCGGAGATGGAATATGTCGCGATCCGCGAGAACCAGAAGCTCGACGTGATGCGTGAAGCGCACCTGCTCAAGCAGCACCCGGGCCAGTCGTTCGGCGCGGCGATCCCGAAACGGATCACGCCGGAGTTCGTGCGCGACGAGATCGCACGCGGACGCGCGATCATTCCGAACAACATCAACCATCCGGAAAGCGAGCCGATGATCATCGGCCGCA
>DBMH01000374.1:14688-17220 GCA_002297645.1 Rhodanobacteraceae bacterium UBA703
TCGACCGGCAAGCACATCCACGAGACGCGCGAGTGGATCCTGCGAAATTCCCCCGTACCCATCGGAACGGTGCCGATCTACCAGGCGTTGGAGAAGGTCGGCGGTGTCGCCGAAGACCTGACGTGGGAGCTGTTCCGCGACACGCTNNGGCGTCGACTACTTCACCATCCACGCCGGCGTGCGCCTGCCGTTCATCCCGCTGACCGCGCGGCGCGTCACCGGCATCGTCAGCCGCGGCGGCTCGATCATGGCGAAGTGGTGCCTTGCGCATCACCGCGAATCGTTCCTCTACGAACGCTTCGAGGAAATCTGCGACATCATGAAGGCCTACGACGTCGCGTTCTCGCTCGGCGACGGCCTGCGTCCCGGCTCGATCGCCGACGCCAACGACGCCGCGCAGTTCGCCGAACTCGACACGCTCGGCGAGCTCACGCAGACCGCGTGGAAGCACGACGTGCAGGTGATGATCGAAGGTCCCGGCCATGTGCCGATGCACCTGATCAAGGAGAACATGGAGCGCCAGCTGGAGAAGTGCGGCGAAGCGCCGTTCTACACGCTCGGCCCGCTGACCACCGACATCGCGCCCGGCTACGACCACATCACCAGCGCAATCGGCGCGGCGATGATCGGCTGGTACGGCACCGCGATGCTCTGCTACGTGACGCCGAAGGAGCATCTCGGACTGCCCGACAAGCAGGACGTGCGCGACGGCATCATCACCTACAAGCTCGCCGCGCACGCGGCCGACCTCGCCAAGGGCCATCCCGGCGCGCAGGCGCGCGACAACGCGCTGTCGAAGGCACGCTTCGAGTTCCGCTGGGACGACCAGTTCAACCTCGGCCTCGATCCCGAAAAGGCCAAGGAATTCCACGACGAGACCTTGCCGAAGGAAGCCCACAAGACCGCGCACTTCTGCTCGATGTGCGGCCCGAAGTTCTGCTCAATGAAGATCACCCAGGACGTGCGCGACTACGCCAGGGAACATGGCGTCGGCGACGAACAGGCGCTCGCCGAAGGGATGGCGGAGAAGGCGAAGGAATTCCGCGACGCGGGCGGCGAGGTGTATCAGGCCGGTTGAGGGCGCGTCGGCCGGACGCCTTGAATGACGATGGGCGACGAACCGGAACGCAAAGTTACCATCGTCGTGCGGCCGAATCCGAGGTGGCCAAGGCGATGCGCGGCACATGGCGATGGAGCCGCGCTGACGGCGAGTCATCGGCTGGCTGGCTGGATCATTCCCCCTTCCTGCCGAACCGCCGGTCGCTCAGCTCCCACGCGAGGAACAGCGTGCCGAGCGTCGACCAGAATCCGCCGCCCGAAGGGCGTTGCAGCGTGGATACTGCGACGTCGGATGGTGTGACCTCGTGTGCCCAGTGCTGTTGCGTTGGGCGGTGGGAGTGCCGCTGGTGCTGGAGGTGCCGCACCCGTTTTCCCGCGAGTCCCGGCAGGAGGCCCGGTTCTGCAGGTCATGGGGTATCGGCTTGAAGCGGCCGCCATCCGCAGGCCTGTATCATCGGGCGTTCGATTGCGCCGGCTCCCCGTGGCCGGCCAAGCCTGCCATGAACCCGAGCGCCCGATGAAACTCCCCGTTCCCTTCGTCCAATTGCCCCTGACGTTCGACGCGACCGCGCTCGCCGCGGAGATCGCCGCGTTCGACGAGTCCGACTGGATCCCGCATCCGGACGCGATGCCGGGCAACAGCGCGTTGCCGCTGGCGACGGTGAACGGCGATCCGGCGCTCGGCGACGCCTTGCAGGGGCCGATGCGGCCGACGCCCAACCTCGCGCGCAGCCCGTACCTGCGCCAGGTGCTCGGCAGCCTCGGGACGGTGCTGGGGCGCATCCGCCTGATGCGCCTGTCCGGCGGGTCGGAGGTCGAGCCGCACGTCGACACGAACCACTACTGGAACGAACGCGTGCGCGTGCACGTGCCGATCGTGACGCAGCCGGGCGTGCGTTTCTTCTGCGACGACGCCGACGTCAACATGGCGGCGGGCGAGTGCTGGATCTTCGATACCTGGCGCATGCACCGCGTGACCAACGACGACGAGCGCGCGCGCGTGCACCTCGTCGTCGACACGATCGGCAGCCCGCATTTCTGGAACCTCGTCAATGCCGGCCGCCCGCACACGGCGCCGACGAACGGCTGGCAGCCGCGCTTCGTCGCGCCGCGAACGGACGCGCCGGAGGACCTGCGCTTCGAATCGGTCAACCTCACCTCGCCGATGACGTACTGGGAGGTGCGCGGCCACGTGCAGTTCCTGTTGTCCGAGGCGGTCCGGCATCCGAACATGCCGGCGATCGTGGATCTGTCGAGTGCCTTCGTGCGCGAATGGCAGGCCCTGTGGTACCAGCACGGAAGCGACGAGGCGGGTTTCGCCGACTACCGTCGCGTGCTGGATGCGTTCCTCCACCAGATCGGCCGCCTCGGCCGCGACGTACCGCTGCAGAACGGCGCATCGTTCGCCGCCGCGGCAGTCGGGCTGTTCGGCCGCGCCGTGCGGCGGCCGAGTGCCGCGCCGGCCGGCGAGGA
>DBMH01000182.1:0-523 GCA_002297645.1 Rhodanobacteraceae bacterium UBA703
GCGGGCGGCTCCTCCTCTTCCCCTTCGACCCAGATGCCCCCGCAGGACTCGCAGGAGTCGTAGACGGCGCTCCACTTCTCGCCGCCTTCGACGCTGACCAGGTCGACGTTGCACGCCGGGCACATGCCGGCGATCTCGTCGGGGTTCACCCGCCCGCCGAGCGCCGAGAGGGCGGGCAGGTTGGCGTGCAGCAGTACCTTGTTCAGATCGGGCACGTCGATCCAGAGCCCTCCGCACTCCGCGCAGCGGTGGACGGCGCGGTCATCGCGGGAGATCTCCTTCAGCTCGACGGCACACCGAGGACAATCCATGACGAGTCAGGTCCTCCTTCGGGGACCTTCGGAACCAGCGATCAGGAAAGGGGGTCCAAGCGAACAGGCGCCAGTGCCAAGAATTACCGAATACTAGGCAGAACCGGCGGGGCGTTTCAACGGGGTTTCGCAGGTTTGGCCGCCTCGGCGGCCTCCCGGAGGGCGTCGATCAGGCGCCGGAGCCGCTCCGGATGGAGCTTGAGGGCCACCCG
>DBMH01000182.1:541-8595 GCA_002297645.1 Rhodanobacteraceae bacterium UBA703
GTGATGTCCACGATGGCGTCGGCCAGCCCCAGGGACGGGGCGACCTCGATGGAGCCGTGGAGGGGGATCACCTCGGCCGGGATGCCCTTCCGGGCAAAGTGGCTGGTGGCGAGGTTGACGTACTTGGTGGCGATCCGGGGCGCCACGCCGCGGGGGAGCGGGGGGGCGTGCTTCGGCCGTGCCACGATCACGGTGCAGCGGCCGATCCCCAGGTCGAGCGGCTCGTACAGGTCGCAGGGCTCCTCGCGGAGGATGTCGAGGCCGACGATGCCGACCGCCGCGGCGCCGTGCTCCACGTAGCTGGCCACGTCGCCGGCGCGGATGGAGATGAAGCGGAGGCCGGCCTCGGGGGCGTCGGCCGCCAGCTTGCGGGTGCCGGTCAACAGCCGCTTGGGCGAGACGCCCAGGGCCCGCTCGAAGAGGGCCGAGGCCTCCTCCAGCAGCCGCCCCTTGGGCACGGCCACGGTGATGAGCTCCTGCTGCGCTTCCCTGCGGGCCGTCCCGGTCGCACGCCTCACGCCTTCACCCTCCGGATCCGCGCCCCCAGGGGCGCCAGCTTCTCCTCGATCCGCTCGTAGCCGCGGTCGAGGTGGTAGACGCGCGACACGATGGTCTCACCCTCGGCGACCAGGCCGCCGATCACCAGCGACACCGAGGCGCGCAGGTCGGTCGCCATCATCGGCGCGCCGGACATGTTCGCGACGCCGCGGATGATCGCGCTGTTGCCCTCGATCTGGATGTCCGCGCCGAGGCGCTGCAGCTCCAGGGCATGCATGAAGCGGTTCTCGAACACCGTCTCGGTGATGATGCCGACGCCTTCGGCGATGCAGTTCAGCGCGGTGAACTGCGCCTGCATGTCGGTCGGGAAGGCCGGATACGGTGCGGTCGTGATGTTCACCGCCTTCGGGCGCCGGCCCTGCATGTCGAGTTCGATCCAGTCCTCTCCGGTGTTGATGTGTGCACCGGCTTCCTCGAGCTTGGCGAGCACGGCGTCCAGCGTCTTCGGACGCGCCCGCTTCGCCGTGACCTTGCCGCCGGTGATCGCGCCGGCGACGAGGAAGGTGCCGGTCTCGATGCGGTCCGGCAGTACTTCGTACGTCGTGCCGGACAGGCGCTCGACGCCTTCGATGACCAGCGTCGCGGTGCCGGCTCCCTCGATCTTCGCGCCCATCGCGTTGAGGCAGTTGGCGAGATCGACGACCTCGGGCTCCTGCGCGGCGTTCTCGATGACCGTCGTGCCCTGCGCCAGGACGGCGGCCATCATCAGGTTCTCGGTCCCGGTGACGGTCACGAGGTCGAGGTTGATGCGCGCGCCCTTCAGCCGCTTGGCGCATGCCTTGATGTAGCCGTTCTCGACGGTCACCTCGGCGCCGAGCGCCTGCAGGCCCTTGAGATGCAGGTCGACCGGACGCGACCCGATCGCGCAGCCGCCCGGCAGCGATACCACGGCCTCGCCGAAGCGGGCCACGAGCGGGCCGAGCACGAGGATCGACGCGCGCATCGTCTTGACCAGGTCGTACGGCGCGAAATAGTTCTTCGCGGGCCGCGGGTCGACGTGGATCTTCATGCGGTCGTCGATGACCAGCTCGACGCCCATCTGGCCGAGCAGTTCCATCGTCGTGGTGACGTCGTGCAGGTGCGGCACGTTGCCGATGGTGACCGGATCGTCGGCGAGCAGGGTCGCGGCGAGGATCGGCAGCACGGCGTTCTTCGCGCCGGAGACCCAGACGTCGCCGCTGAGCGGCTTGCCGCCGTTGATTACGATTTTTGCCATGTTCGGGAGCCGGTATTCGGGATTGGAGACTCGGGATTCGGAAAGCGCGCGGGAGCGCGAGGTCCCTTGGGATCCTATTGCCGCTGCGCCTCTTCGGGCGTCAGCGTGCGCAGCGACAGCGCATGGATCTCGCCGCCCATCAGGTCGCCGAGCGTGGCGTAGACCATGCGGTGCCGTGCCAGCGGCAGCTTGCCGGCGAACGCGGGGCTGACCACCAGCGCCTCGAAATGCACGCCGTCCGGGCCATGCACGTCGACCTGCGCCTCCGGCATGCCGCGCTGGATCAGATTCTGCACGGTGCTGCTGTCCATTTTGTGTTCATCTCCGGGAAATGGGCGGGCTTGCGAAACCCGGCGCCCCCGGCGGACCTGGCGGCCTCGGCGGCCGCGACGGAAAGCCCGCCCTGCCCGTCTGGAGTTCCCGACGGACGGGCACTCCGGCCCGGGGAAGCGGCTACAATGGGGGCGCGCATGGTACTCAAAATCCGGGAACAGCGCAGAAAACCCGACGTCAACGACTTCGCCAGGACGATTGCGCGCCTTTCCAAGATGAATGCCCAGATCCTCGCCGCCGTGCGACCGCTGAACAACCCGCAGCTCGACGCCGCCGCCCTCGTGCGCAGCGCGCAGGCCGTGATCTCGATCGAGGCGGAGGCGATCACCGCGCTGCAGGATCGCATCGATGCGAACTTCCTGCGCGCCTGCCAGCTGATGTTCGAGTGTCCGGGCCGCGTGGTCGTCTCCGGCATGGGCAAGTCCGGGCACGTCGCGCGCAAGATCGCGGCGACGCTCGCGTCGACCGGCACGCCGTCGTTCTTCGTGCATCCGGCCGAGGCCAGCCACGGCGACCTCGGCATGATCACGCAGAAGGACGTCGTGCTCGCACTGTCCAATTCCGGCGAGACCGACGAGCTGCTCGCGATCCTGCCGCTGATCAAGCGCCAGGGCATCCCCCTCATCGCGATGAGCGGCAACCCCGGCTCCTCGCTCGCGCGCCTCGCCGACGCGCACCTCAACACCAGCGTGCCGGCCGAGGCCTGCCCGCTCGGCCTGGCGCCGACGTCGAGCACGACCGCCGCGCTGGTCATGGGCGACGCGCTCGCGATCGCCCTGCTCGAAGCGCGCGGCTTCACCAACGAGGACTTCGCGCGATCGCATCCGGCCGGCAGCCTCGGCCGCCGCCTGTTGCTGAAGATCGCCGACATCATGCACACCGGCGCGCAGATCCCGAGCGTCGGCGCGGAGGCGTCGATGAGCGAGGCGCTGGTCGAGATGACGCGCAAGGGACTCGGCATGACCGCGATCGTCGATCCCGCCGACCAGTCCCTGCTCGGCGTGTTCACCGACGGCGACCTGCGCCGCGCGGTCGACGACGGCGACGTCGACCTGCGCACGACGCCGGTGACGCGCCTGATGACGCCGCGGCCGAAGACGATCGGTGCCGACCAGCTGGCGGTCGAGGCCGCGCAGTTGATGGAAGCGCACAAGATTCACGCGCTGTTGGTCGTCGACGGCGACAATCGCGTGGTCGGCGCACTGAACATCCACGACCTGCTGCGCGCGCGCGTGGTCTAGACGCCGGGATTGGAGATTCGGGATTCGGGGCTCGAAGACCGCATCGCAATCCGTCGTTGCATGCCGCTCCGATCCATCCGAATCCCCCTTCCGACCTCCAATCCCGTGCTCCCAGACGATCTCCCCACCGACATCCGAGAACGCGCCGCCGGCGTGAAGCTGGCCGTATTCGACGTCGACGGAGTGCTGACCGACGGCAAGCTCTGGTACACGGCCGACGGCCGCGAGATCAAAGCGTTCCATGCGCTCGACGGCCTCGGCCTGAAGCGCCTGCTCGCCAACGGCATCGAGGTGGCGGTCATCACCGCGCGCCTCAGCCACGTCGTCACCGAGCGCATGGCGGAACTCGGCGTCGCCCACGTCTACCAGGGCCAGAAGAACAAGCGGGCCTGCCTCGAACAGCTCCTGCACGCGCTCCGGCTCGATGCGGCGCAGGTGGCCTACACCGGCGACGACCTGCCCGATCTCGCGCCGATGGCGCTCGCCGGCCTGTCGATCGCCGTCCCGAATGCGCATCCATGGGTGCGCGAACGCGCCCGCTGGTGCACGCGGCTCGCCGGCGGCAACGGCGCCGCACGCGAGGTCTGCGACCTCATCCTGGCCTGCCAGGACAAGGTCGGAAGCGAACTCGCCGCTTTCCTGAAGTGACCGGATCCTTTCCGTGAGCCGCAATTTCTGGCTGATCGTCGCCGTGCTGGTCGCCCTCGCGATCGGCACCGAGTACCTGGTCTGGATCAACCGCGACCGCACCAACGAGCAGACCTATGCCGGACCGCCGCGTTCGGACTACACGTTGACCAATTTCACGCTCGACGCGCTGAACACCGACGGCCAGCGCACGTTCCAGGTCTCCGGACCGTATCTCGCGCGACGTGGCGACGACGGCTCGATCTTCGTGACGACGCCGGACTACGAGCTCGTCGACGGCAGCGGCAATCCGTGGAAGGGCAAGTCCGACTCCGCCTGGGTCGACAAGGACGGCACGCTGATGGAGCTGCGCGGCCACGTCGAGATGCACCGCCAGGGGGGCGAGAAAGCCCAGCCGCTGGACCTCGTGACCAGCAACCTGACCACCTGGCCGAAGGACAAGAAGATGGAGACCGCCGAGGCAGCCACGATCACCCAGGCGGGCTCTATACTCAGTGGCATCGGCCTGCGCGGCGACCTCAACGAAAAGACCCTGGAGCTGCTGTCGGATGTCGAATCGACGATCCAACCGAAACAACGCCGCAAGTAAGTCCGCCGCCCTGCTCTGCGCGACCTTCTGCGCGCTGCCGATCACCGCCTCCGCGCTCAGTACCGATCGCCAGCAGACGATGAAGGTGACGTCGGCCTACTCCAAGCTGACGCAGGGCAACGCGAAGGCGGCCGGCTCGGCCTATCTCAAGGGCAACGTGCGCATCGAGCAGGGCTCGATGAAGGCCACCGGCGCCGAGGCGACGCTGCACCAGCATCCCGACGGCGCCAGGAACGCCAGGGGCGAGGATGTCTCCGGCGACATACAGCGCATCGTGCTGGTCGGCTCGCCCGCGCACATCGAGCAGTTGCAGGACAACGGCGGCGGGCTCATGACCGCCGATGCGGCCAAGATCGACTACGACGCCGACACCGGCATCGCGGTGCTGACCGGCGGTGTCAAGGTCGTGCAGCAAGGCCGCGGCACGTTCAACGGCGAGCACATGACCTACAACACGAACACCGGCGAGATGGAGAGCGGCAATACCGCCTCGAACCAGCCGATCACCATGACCTTCGAGCCGAAGAAGAAGGCCCCGCCCGCGAAACCCGCCGACGCGCAACCGAAGAAGGCCGACGCGGACGGCACGCCCTGATGCTGAGTGCCGCCAACCTGCGCAAGAGCTTCCGCGGCCGCACCGTGGTGCGCGATTTTTCGTTCCAGCTCGGCGAAGGCGAGGTCGTCGGACTGCTCGGCCCGAACGGCGCCGGCAAGACGACCTGCTTCTACATGGTCGTGGGACTGATCGCCGCCGACGGCGGCACCATCCGCATCGACGAGCAGGACGTGACCACGCTGCCGATGCACGCGCGCGCGCGCCTCGGCGTCGGCTACCTGCCGCAGGAAGCCTCGGTGTTCCGCCGCCTGAGCGTGACCGACAACATCCTCGCGATCCTCGAGCTGCGCGACGACCTCGACGCCGACGGCCGTGCCAGCGAACTGGAATCCCTGCTCGACGACCTGCAGATCGGCCACATCGCCGGCCAGAAGGGCGTCAGCCTCTCGGGCGGCGAACGCCGCCGCGTCGAGATCGCGCGCGCCCTGGCGGCCAGGCCGCGCTTCATGCTGCTCGACGAACCGTTCGCCGGCATCGACCCGATCTCGGTCATCGACATCCAGCGCATCGTGCGCCAGCTGCGCGACCGCGGCATCGGCATCCTGATCACCGACCACAACGTGCGCGAGACGCTCGGCATCTGCGAGCGCGCCTACATCATGAGCGAAGGCGGCGTGCTCGCGCAGGGCGCGCCGGCCGACATCCTCGCCAACGAACAGGTGCGCGAGGTCTACCTGGGACGCGAGTTCCGCATGTAGCCCGGCCTGCCGCACTGCGGCATCCGCCGCCGGGCGAGGTGCCGCCCGGCCCGTTTCCGAGCACTGCTTCTCCGATCCCCAAACGACGCGTTTCGTCAACCTGCCCGTTGTCGCGGTTTGGCGCTAGGATGCGGCCACGGCCCTCCATGCATCCGGAATGAAACCAGCGCTCCAATTTCGCCTGAGCCAATCGCTGGCACTGACGCCACAGTTGCAACAGGCCATCCGCCTCCTGCAGCTCTCGCAACTCGAGCTGGAGCTGGAGCTGAATACGGCGCTGGAATCGAATCCGCTGCTGGACATGGAAGCCGGCGACGACGCCGAGGGCGACGACGCGGACGCCGGCGACGCGAGCGAGACGCCCGAGAGCGCGGACGAAGGCGCGACGGAGAGCGAGAACGATCCGCTCGACCTCGACCTCGCCCTGAACGAGTCGCGCGGAACCGCACCCGACGACGAAAGCCTCGAGCCGCAGGACGCCGCGCTGCCGGACCTGCGCGACCACCTGCTCTGGCAGTTGAACCTGACGCCGATGTCCGCGCGCGACCGCGCCATCGCGGCGGCGATCATCGAGGCCGTCGACGACGACGGCTACCTCGGCGAGAGCGACGAGTCGATCCGCGAGGCGCTGGCGTCGCTGCACACGGTCGCACCGGAAGAAGTCGAGGCCGTGCGCCATCGCGTGCAGCTGTTCGACCCCGTGGGCGTCGCCAGCCGTTCGCTGAAGGAATGCCTCGCCGTCCAGCTCGACGTGCTGGATGCCGACACGCCCGGGCTCGAGCTCGCGCGCACCCTCGTGGCCGAACACCTCGAGGCGCTCGCGCGCCAGGATCGCGCGCGCCTGTGCCAGCGCCTCCGCGTCGAAGCGGAATCCTTCGACACGGCGCTCGCCCTGATCCGCAGCCTGTCGCCGAAGCCCGGCGCCAACTACGCCAGCGCGAACGCCGAATACGTCGCACCGGACGCCTACGCGCGCAAGGCCGGCGGCCGCTGGCAGGTCTCGCTCGCCCCGGGATGCCAGCCGCGACTCGGCATCAACGAACACTACGCCAGCCTGATCGCCAAGGCGGGCCGCGAGGACGCCCACTACCTCAAGGGCCAGTTGCAGGAAGCGCGCTGGCTGATCAAGTCCTTGAAGACGCGCGCGGAGACGATGCTCAAGGTCGCCACCTCGATCGTGCGCGCGCAGGAAGCCTTCCTGGAATTCGGCCCCGAGGCGATGCGCCCGCTGGTGCTGAAGGACGTCGCGGAGGAAGTCGGCATGCACGAATCGACGATCAGCCGCGTGACCACGCGCAAGTACCTGCACACGCCGCGCGGCACGTTCGAGTTCAAGTACTTCTTCTCCAGCGGCGTGGGCACCGTCGACGGCGGCGCCGCGTCCGCGACCGCGATCCAGGCGATGATCCGGAAACTCATCGACGAGGAGCAGCCGACGCGCCCGATATCGGACCAGGGACTCGCCACCGAGTTGAATCGACGGGGAATTAACGTCGCGCGGCGTACGGTGGCCAAGTACCGCGAGGGGATGAACATTCCGTCGTCGAACGAACGCAGCCGGCTCGGCTAGGCCGCGACGATGTGCCCCGCCCCGACCATCAACCCATTCCACCCACAGGAGGGAACGCTGCCGGCAAAGACTTGTCGGAGTCGATACACGCCGCGACGGCACGCGCCACGGTGACGCCGCGACCATTCGTCCGGACCGGTCCGATCCGGTCCCACCAAGAGGAAGCCCTCATGCAGATCAACGTCAAAGGCCACCAGGTTGAAGTCACTCCGGCACTGCGCGACTACGCGAACGCGAAGCTCGACAGGGTCCTGCGACACTTCGACCACCTGCATGACTTCACCATCGTCCTCAGCGTCGAGAAACTGCTGCACAAGGCCGAGGCGACGATCCAGCTTTCCGGCAAGACCCTGCACGCGGACGCGACCGCGGCGGACATGTACGCCGCGATCGACGCCCTCGCCGACAAGGTCGACAACCAGGTGCGCAAGCACAAGGAAAAGGTGACCGACCACCACGCCGATGCGGTACGTTCCGCGCGTTACAGTTAAGCTATACGCGTTTTCCGCGAGAACCCGCACCCGCCCATGCCTTTTCTCGATCTGCTGTCACCCGAGCGGGTGCGCACCGGCCTTGTCGCCCGCG
>DBMH01000267.1 GCA_002297645.1 Rhodanobacteraceae bacterium UBA703
GGCGGTCCGGTTGTTCGGTGTCGCGTCCGCACAGGCGCGCGGCTGCGACGGCGCGCACGCCGAAAGCGATTCGTGGCCGCAGCCTGCGACGGCACAGCGCACCGATCTGGAACGCCTGCGCGCACTCGTCGAGGCGGCGGTTCCGCTGGACGCCGGGGAGGCGAAATGGCTGGAGCGCATCGAGGCTTCCCGCGAGCGGTCGAAATGAAGCAGTGCCGGGTTCCACCGTCCTTCCATTGACGCGCCAGCGCGGCACGGCGATGCTGGCGCCTTCCCACGGGATGCGGGCACGGCGGTCCATGAACGACAGCGTCACCGAATTGCTCGGCGCCGCGGAGAGCGGCGACGGCGACGCGCAGAACCGCCTGTTCTCCCTGCTCTACGACGAGCTGCGCCGTTGCGCGCATCGCCAGCTCGGCGGCGCCGGGGAAACGCTGTCGACCACGGCGCTGGTGCACGAAACCTACGTCAAGCTGATCGCCGCCGACCGCATGCGTCTGGAAAGCCGCCAGCACTTCATGGCGCTGGCCGCTCGCGCCATGCGGCAGGTGCTGGTCGACCACGCGCGCCGCATCGGCGCCGGCAAGCGCGGCGGCGGAGCGGCCCTGGTCACGCTCGACGACCGCCTGCCGGACACGCCCTCGGAAGCCGCCGAAGTGCTCGCACTGGACCAGGCGCTGAACGAGCTGGAACGGATCGACGAGCGCGCTGCCCGCGTCGTGCAGCTGCATTTCTTCGGCGGCCTCGGCTTCGCCGAGATCGCCGAGCTGGAAGGCCTCAACGAACGCACGATCAAGCGCGATTGGCAGGCAGCGCGGCTGATGCTCGCCTCGGCCATGAATGCGGGCGGCTGATCCTCCGCACCGGCCATGTCCCGATCCGGCGCCGGCTTGCGTACTGCATAGCCGAATCCCGCCCGGAGTGCTCGTGCCATGCCGTTCCGCCTCATCGCTTTCGCCGCGTCCTGCGTCCTCCTGTCGACCGCCCGGGCGGCCGACTACGACACCGACACCGGCTTCGGATCGGGCGGCTGGCAACGCCTGTTCCAGCCCGGCAGCGGGACGCAGAACGAAAAAGGGATCGGCTTCGCGCGGACGGCGGACGGCGGCTACGTGGTCGTCGCCGAACTGCCCGGCGGCGGCGCCAACGGCGGTACCGGCAAGCGCATCGGCCTGTTCCGGCTCGACCGCGACGGCAACCCCGTCGGCAGCGGCTTCGGTACCAACGGCCGCGTATTCAAGGACGCGTGGCTGACCAGCGTCACCGCCATGACCGTCGACGCGCAGGGTCGCATCATCGTCGTCGGCGCGACACCGGGCCCCGGCAACCTGAGCGACTTCGGCGTGGTGCGCTTCAACCCGGACGGCAGCGACGATACGAGTTTCGCCGGCGACGGCGGCACCTCGTTCGGTTTCGACGCCCCCTCGGTCAACTCGAACGACGCGCCGACCTCGGTTCTGGCGGAAGCCGACGGCCGCATCGTCGTCGCCGGGAACGTGCTGTACACGACCACCACCAGCCGTTTCGGCGTGATCCGCCTGAAGGTCGACGGTTCGGTCGATTCCACGTTCGGATCGAACGACGACGGCCATGGCGGACGCCGCGGCACCGTCGACACGTTCGCCGACGGGCAGCCCGCCTACGCGAGCCAGATCGTCCACATCGACGGCGGCTACTACGTGCTCAGCGGAACCTCGGTGGTGTCCGACACCAATACCGACTTCGCCGCGCGCATCCTCACGCCGGAAGGCAGCCAATGGGCCAGCTACGCGGGTTCGATCGTGGTCCCGATCGACCAGCCCGGAGCGGGCGGGTCCCTGTACGACACGGTCACCGCCACCGTCGTCGCCAGCCCGACCGTCGTGGTCCTCGCCGGTGCCTCCAGCGACCACGGCGCAGCCGTTCGCCTGGTCGCGGTCAAGAACCAGATCGACCAGTACGCCACCCTGAACCTGGACACGAGCTTCGTCGGCAGTGCGATCGCCGGCCGCCCGCATCGTTTCGTCGGTGCGTTCCAGGGCGATCACGTCCAGGCAGCCGGCGTACGCGACGATGGCCGCATCGTGCTCGCCGGACGCTACGTCGACGGCAGCGGTCCCCAATACGGGATCGTCACCCGCCTCAATCCCGACGGCAGCGGGGACGGCAGCTACGGTACCAACGGCGCGCGCGTGGGCTACGCCCCGACTTCGGGCGGCGCCGGCATCAGCTACTACACCGAGTTCAGCGGCGTGCTGTTCGACCAGGGCCGCACGGTGCTGGTCGGCAGTTCGGCGGACAGCACCACGACCACGACCGACCTGGACACCGTCGTCACGCGCATGCAATCGGACCGGATCTTCGTCGACGGCTTCGACGGCGCGCAGTAAGTCGGCTCGTCCGCCTCTTCCGAACAGCCGGCGCGACATCGTGCGCAATGGCTTTGCGGCGCCCCTGCCGCTAGCATGCGCGCCCGATGCCTCATTCCCATGATTCCCCCGACCGCCGCGCCCTGCTCGAAGGCCGCGGACTGGCGTTCTCGCGCAACGACGAGCCGGTCTTCGGCCCGCTCGACTTCGCCCTGCACGAAGGGGAGGTCGTGCTGGTCGAGGGCGACAACGGCGCCGGCAAGAGCACCCTGCTGCGCGTGCTGTCGGGCCTGCTGGCGCCGACGTCGGGCGAGATCCGCCTGCGCGGCGAACCGCTGACGTTGGCGAGGCTGTCGCCGCAGGTCGCGCTGCTGTCGCACCAGACCGGCCTGAAGCACGAGCTGACCGCATTCGAGAACCTGCGTTTCGCCGCCGGCCTGCAGGGCCAGCGCAAGGGCATCTCGCCGCTCAGCGCGCTCGCCGGCGTCGGCCTCGACGGCTACGACGACGTACCGGTGCGCCGGCTATCCGCCGGCCAGAAGAAACGCGTGGCGCTGGCGCGCGTGCTGATGGCTCCGGTGGCGCTGTGGCTGCTCGACGAGCCCTACGCGAACCTCGACCACGACGGCATCCAGCTCGTCAACCGCCTGCTGGAGCGGCACGCGCACGACGGCGGCGCCGCCCTGATCACCTCGCACGGTGCGTATGCGTACACGTCGGGCACGCCGCGGAGGATCCGCTTGAACCGCCTCTTCGAGGACGCCGTCGAAGGAGCCGTCGCATGAGGCCAGGCTCGACCTCCTCCGCCTGTGCCGCCGTGATCCGTCGCGACCTGACCTTGATCTGGCGCCGCCGCGGCGACGCGCTGAATCCGATCCTGTTCGCGCTGATGGTGATCGCGCTGTTCCCGCTCGCGCTCGGGCCGGAGCCCGAGCAACTGCGCCGCATCGCCGCGGGCGTCGTCTTCGTCGCCTTGCTGCTGGCCGGCCTGCTCGCGCTCGACACGCTGTTCCGCAGCGACTACGAGGACGGCTCGCTCGAACAGCTCGTGCTGTCGCCGCACCCGCTGTCGTTGCTGCTCGGCTGCAAGGTCGCCGTGCACTGGCTGACGACCGCGTTGCCGCTGATCGCGGTCGCGCCGCTGCTGGGGGAACTGCTGCATCTGCCCGGCGACGTGCGCGGCGTGCTCGTGCTCGCGCTGCTGCTGGCGACGCCGTTGCTGAGCCTGATCGGCGCGGTCTGCGTGGCGCTGACGGTCGGCATGCACCGCTCTGGTATGCTGCTCGCCCTGCTCGTGCTGCCGTTGTACGTGCCGGTGCTGATCTTCGGCGCGGGTGCCTGCAACGCCGCCCAGACCGGCCTGCCGTTCCTCGCGCCGCTGCTCTGGCTGGCCGCCGCGCTGGTGCTCGCTCTGGTGCTGGCGCCGCTGGCCTGCGCGGCAGCCCTCAGGATTTCGCTGTCATGAATGCGCTGACCCTCTGGTTCCACAAGACCGGTTCGCCACCGACCTTCTACCGCATCGCCGGCGTGCTCGTGCCGTGGTGCTACGGCATCGGCCTCGTGCTCGGCCTGGTCGGCCTGTACGGCGGCCTCGTGGCGGCACCCCGCGACTACCAGCAGGGCGACGCCTACCGGATCATCTTCGTGCACGTGCCGTGCGCGTGGATGGGCCTGTTCGCGTATTTCTTCATGGCCGCCAACGCGTTCGTCGCGTTGGTCTGGCGCATCAAGCTCAGCGAGATCCTCGCGATGGCGAGCGCGCCGATCGGCGCCGCGTTTACCTTCATCACGCTGGTCACCGGTTCGCTCTGGGGCAAGCCGATGTGGGGAACGTGGTGGACCTGGGACGCGCGCCTGACTTCGGAACTGGTATTGCTGTTCCTCTATCTCGGCGTGATGGGCCTGTACGCCGCGATCGAGGACCGCCGCCAGGCCGCGCGCGCGGCCGGTTTCCTCGCGCTGATCGGCATCGTCAACCTGCCGATCGTGCATTTCTCCGTGAACTGGTGGAACACGCTGCACCAGGGCTCGACCGTGCGCCTGATCGGTCCGTCGAAGATCGATCCGGCGATGATCTGGCCGCTGCTGACGATGGCGCTGGCCACCCATGTGTGGTTCTTCGGCAGCGTGCTCGCGCGCACGCGCACGGGCCTGCTCGAACTGGACGCCGGCAAGGACTGGGTGCGCCGGATCGCGCTGGCCGAAGGAGCCCGCCGTGACTGATTTCCTCGCCATGGGCGGCTACGGCGCCTACGTCTGGACGTCGATCGCCGTGTTCCTGGTCGTGCTGGCGCTGGAGGCGCTGGCGCCAGGCGTCCAGCGCCGGCGCGTGCTGGCCGAGATCCGCGGCCGCGTGCAACGCCGTGCCACCCGCGCCCCACGCAACGACGAAACGCCATGACCCCGACCCGCAAGCGCCGCCTCATCCTCGTCTCGCTGGTACTCGCCGCCGTCGCCGCCGCCGCCGGCCTGACGGCCCTCGCACTGCAACAGAACATGACCTACCTGTACTCGCCGACCGAGATCGAGGCGGGCCATGCGCCGGAATCGGCCCGGTTCCGGCTCGGCGGCGTGGTTCTGGAGAACTCGCTCCGCCGCGCCAGCGATTCGCTGAAGGTCGACTTCGTCGTCACCGACCGCTTCAGGGAAATGCCGGTCGAGTACACCGGCATCCTGCCCGACCTGTTCCGCGAGGGTCAGAGCATCGTCGCCACCGGCACCGTGCAGAACGGCCGCTTCGTCGCGACCGAGGTGCTGGCGAAGCACGACGAGACCTACATGCCGAAGGAAGTGAAGGACGCGATCGACAAGGCGAAGAGCACGCACGCCGACGCCCGGTAGCTGCTCCGCGCGTCCTACGCCAGCGTCGTCGGGCGCTGCGTCGAAAAGGCCTGGTCCAGTGCGCCGTGCAGGTGCTCGGACAGGTAGTCGATGAAACAGCGCACCGCCGGCGCCAGCCCCTTGCGCGACGCGAACACGGCGTAGAGCGTCATCTCGGGCAACGACCACTCCGGCAGCAGCACGACGAGTCGCCCGTCGGCGATTTCCGCCCGGCACATGGACACCGGCAGCTCGGCGACGCCGCATCCGCCCAGGGCGGCCTGCATGATGACCACGATGTCCTCGGTGATCAGCCGCGGAGCGAAGGCGATCTCGTGGATGTCGCCGCCGGGACCGACCAGGCGCCAGCCATGCCGGTTGCCGCGCCCGAGGTCGAGCAGCCCGCCGAGTCCCGCCGCGCCGCGCAGGTCCTCCGGCCGGCGCGGCAAGCCGTGCCGCTCGATCCAGGACGGGCTGGCGACCAGCAGGTGGCGCCGCAGCACGAACGAACGGACCGCGAGCGACGAGGCACGGATGCCCGGCGCGATGCGCAGCGCGACGTCGTAGCCGTCGGCGATCACGTCGACCTCGCGGTTGGTCATGTCCAGCACGACCTCGACCTCCGGGTATCCCAGCATGAAGTCGACCAGCAACGGCGCGAGGATCGTCTGCGCGAAGTTGACCGGACTGGTCACCCGTACCACGCCCCGCGGCGTGCCGCGCGCGTCGTCGATGACCGAGTTCGCGCGTTCGACCTCGAGCAGCACCGCGCGGCAACGCTGGTAGTAGCGGCTGCCCACATCGGTGATCTGCAGCTTGCGCGTATTGCGCTGCAGCAGGCGGACGCCGAGGTTCGCCTCGAGCCGGGACAGGTGCTCGCTGAGCACCGACTTGGCCACGCCCAGTTCGGCGCTGGCCGCACTGAGGCTGCCGTGTTCGACGATCTTCGCGAAATAGAACAGGTCGTTCAGATCGTTCAAGACGATGTTTCCCGTGACGGCGGAAGCAGCGGCGAGCTTAGGATCGTTCGGATTTCCGAACAATCTTTTCGCGAGACTCGCCTACTCAAAGCCGCCGCCGAAAGACAAACTCGCTCGTCGAGAAAGAATTGAGTCTCGCGCGCGATGCAACGCCTCCGGGGGGAGCACAGGCCGACGCGCGGACCGTGGGAATCCTGCGTATCCAAGCCAGCCCGATGCCAGCCAGGGAGACGACCGCAATGCATCCGAGAAGCCGCCTCCTCCGCGCCGCCGCCCTGCTGGGGTTCTGGATCGCGGCCTTGCCCGGCGTCCATGCCCAACAGACCCGCGAGGATCTTTCGCGCGACCTGCCCGCCTCGGGCGAGCTGACGAACGCCGACGTGCAGTCGACCGGCCGCAGCCTGCTCGCGGCTCCCGGCTTCGCCAAGGCGAAGGTCGCGACGAATCCGGCCTTTCCCGACGCGACACCCGTCGGCGAGAAGACCTGCATCGCCTGCCACCAGCTCGAGGCCGACCACTTCACGCACACCCTGCACGCGCTCGGCCTGCATGCGGCGGCGAAGGCGGATCCGTCGATCCCGGTCTGCGAGACCTGCCACGGTGCCGGCTCGCAGCATGCGCAGGCGCCGCTGACCCGGGGTTCGATCATCGCCTACACGAAGAACGGCGGTACGCCGATCGAAGTGCAGACGAAGACCTGCCTGACCTGCCACGAGGGCGGTCCGCGCGACCACTGGCTCGGGTCGATCCACCAGCGCAACGATCTTTCCTGCAGCGATTGCCACAACCCGATGGCGAAGTTCTCGGTCGAGGGCTCGCTCGCGCGCGACTCGATCAACGAGACCTGTGCGCAATGCCACAAGGATGTGCGCCTGCAGTTCAACCGCCGCTCGCACATGCCGCTGCCCGAGGGCCAGATGAGCTGCGTGGACTGCCACAACCCGCACGGATCGCTGACGTCCCCGCTGCTGAAGACAAACACGGTCAACGAGACCTGCTACCAGTGCCACGCCGAAAAGCGCGGCCCGTTCCTGTTCGAGCACGCGCCGGTGCGCGAGAACTGCCTCAACTGCCATACGCCGCACGGTTCCAACCAGCACGCCCTGCTGGTGGCGCCGGTGCCGTTCCTGTGCCAGCAGTGCCACGTCAACCAGCGCCACCCGAACGACATGCACACGCCGCAGTCGCTGGCGACCGGCTCGAACCCGGACGAACGCATCATGGGCCGCGCCTGCAACACCTGCCACGCGAACATCCACGGCTCGAACGCGCCGTCGGGTTCGAAGTTCCACGAGTAAGGAGGGAGGCCGATCATGCACGCGCAGCGACTGTCCATCCCGTTCCGCACGATCCCGCTCGCGCTGGCGATCGCGGCGGCCCTGCCCGTCCACGCCGACAGCGGCGCCGGCATCGACACCTGGCGCGCCAACAAGCTCGATCCGTCGGCGGGCGCCGCGAGCGAAGGCTGTGATCCGAACGGGACGACGTGGCTCGCTCCCGGCACGCGCCGTTCGCCGACCGGCAACCTCTACCATTGCCCGCCGCCCGCGCCCCAAGTCACCGCGCACGGCGACTGGCAGCACTACGGCGTGCTGCAACTCGGCTACCTCGGCACCGGCGGCGACGACCGCAACGCGCTGTGGAACCGCTACGTGCACTGGGACAGCGAACTGATCCTCGGCCTGCTCGACCTCAGCGTCGAGCGTCCGGAGGACGGCACGTACGCGAACGTCCGCGCCAGCCGCATCAGCGACGACGACCAGTACTACCAGGCGGTCTTCGGCCGAGCCGGCAGCTACAAGGTGCAGGCCTTCCTGCGCGACATGCCGAACGTGCTCAGCGCCGACGCGAAGTCGATCTGGAACGGCGTCGGCGGCAACGTGCTGACCCTGTCGAACGGATTGAAGCCCGGCGGCAGCACGTCCGCGGACGTCGCGGCGGTTTCCTCTGCCGCGCCGGAACGCATGCTGTCGGTGAAGCGCTCCAAGCAGGGGCTCGGGTTCAACATGTACCTGACGCCGGAGTGGACCGCGTACGCCAACCTCAGCGACGAGCAGCGCAAGGGCGCGCGTCCGTACGGCGGACCGTTCTTCTTCAATTTCCCGTTCCCGGCCAACGGCGGCGCGCTGGAAACCGTCAAGCCGATCGACGACAGCACGATCAATGTCGGCGGCGGCCTGCGCTACGCCGGCACGGCCTGGCGCATGGACCTGTCCTACACGGGCTCGTTCTACCGCGACCGCTACACGCGCTACACCTACGAAACGCCGTTCGCGCTGTATCCGGTCGTGCCGGGCGCCGTGTCGGCGCCATTGACCACCGGCCAGATGGCGATGGAGCCGGACAACAACTACCACAACCTCAAGGCCACCTTCACGCGCAAGCTGCCGATGAACGGCGAACTGTCGCTGACCGCTTCGGCCGGACGCATGAGCCAGAACGACACGCTGATCCAGCCGATAGATTGCCAGGGCGTGTTCGGCATCGGCCTCGGCGGCAGCCTGCAGCTCGGTCCGCAGAATCCGTTCCTCTACGACTGCTCGAAGTGGAACACGACGGCGGCGCTGTCGCGGCGCACCGCCGACATGCGCATCGACACGACCCTGCTCGACGCGCGCCTCGTCCTGCAGCCGGCGTCCGACGTCACCGTGCGCGGCGGCCTGCGCTTCAACCGCGACGACTACCGCAACGGCTACCTGATGTACAACCCGCTGACGGGCGACTACGGCTACGTCAGCGAGAACGGCTCACAAGGCAGCGTCGTGCCGGGCGAGATCGGCCTGTTCAATCCGCTGACCAGCCCGTCCGCGCTGACGCGCATCCGCAGCCTGCCGCTGGACCTGCAGACCATCGACGCCGACCTCGGCGCCGACTGGAAGATCGGCGACCGGAATACGATCGGCGCGACGCTCGCGTTCAACCGCTACGAGCCGACCAACCGCGAACGGCGCCAGATCGACGACAAGAGCCTCAAGCTCACGTGGGTCAACCGCTCGCTCGACTGGCTCACCCTGCGCGCGAACTACACCTACAAGACGTCGGACGGCGACCGCTACGAATACGACCCTTACGACTTCACGTACTCGAGCAGCCTGCCCGGTTACGTGCCGCCCCAAGGCGGCACGCCCTCGCACACCGTCGAAGCGCTGCGCAAGTACGACATGTCCAGCCGCGACGAGCACAAGATCGACCTCATGGCGACGATCATGCCGCGCGACGACATGACGATCAGCGGCTCCCTGCGCGGCGACTGGAATTCCTACGACGCGAAGATCGGCCGCCAGGCCTACAACACCACCGGCGCGACGCTGCAATGGGAGTGGCAGCCGGCGCCGACGACGACCATGAGCGTCTACGCGGCCTGGGATCACTCGCAGCTGCGCCTGTCCAACGTGCAGGACCAGCAGAACGGCGCCGGCACCGATCCGCGACTCGGCGGACCGAACTACGCGTTCGACGGCCAATGGTGGCTGCGCGACAAGCAGCGCAACCTGTACGGCGGCGCCACGTTCGACCACCGCATCGGCCGCGTGCGCCTGGATGCGAGCTGGAACTACACCTATTCGCGCGGCATCGATGCCTACGCCTACGCCGGCCCCACGGCACTCGCCTATCCGGCCACCGTGCCCGGCGCCGGTCCCGGCAGCGGCGAGTTCCCGGCGATGGTGTATCGCATCCAGTCGCTGACCGTCGGCGTCACCGTGCCGATCACCGAGCGTGTCTCGATGCGTTTCTTCGACTACTACGAGCGCGGGCACGTCAGTGACTGGCACTACCTCGGTTTCGACCAGACCCTCGTGCAGGACCACCGCGTCTACACCGACGCGGGTCCGCAGAGCTATCGCGCGAACCTGGTCGGCATGCTGGTGAACGTGCAGCTGTGAGACGCGGCGCCGCCCTCGGCTGCGTGAGACACGGATGCCGATCGGCGGGCACGCCACGAACGGCCATCTGAACCAAGGAATCCAACGATGAACCCTCGCATCGCCTGCATGGCTGCCGCCTTTTTCCTCGCCTCCGTCGCCGTTCCCACGGCACACGCCGCCGGCTGGATCGACCAGCGCAGCGTCATCGCGGTCCATGGCGACGCCACTGCCGGCGCCGCCAAGGCCACGACCTGCGTCGCCTGCCACGGTCCGAACGGCAACGCGATCATTCCGGCGTTCCCGAAACTGGCCGGCCAACGCGCCGAGTACCTTGCCGGCGAGCTGCACAAGGCCAAGCTCGGCAGCCGGCCGGATTCGCCGATGACCGCGCTCGCCGCGCCGCTGACAGACGAGGACATCGCCAACCTCGCGACCTACTTCGCGTCGCAGGCGCGCACGCCGTCGACGCTGCCGCCCGCCGATTCCGCCGTGCTCTCGCGCGGCGAGTCCCTGTACCTGCACGGCGATCCGGCACGCGGCGTACCGCCGTGCCAGGGCTGCCATGGATCCGACGCGAACGGACCTGCCGACGGCGCCGGTCATCTGCGCGCCTGGCCTGCCCTGCGCGGACAGAACGGCGACTACGTCGTCCAGCGCCTGAAGAACTACCGCGACGGCAAGCTGATGGACTCGAGCAACGACTTCGTCATGCACGGGGTCGCGCAGTCGCTCGACGACGGCTCGATCCAGGCGATCGCGAGCTGGCTGGCCTCGCTGCCGCCGGGTGCGCCCTGAGGCGCGCGCCTCGCCGTCGTGATCGGGTCCAGCGCTTTCCAGCCACCACGGCCTTTGCTGCGCGTCGAAACCATCGCGGTGCTGCGGTTCGCCTGACGCCGCACAGGAAACCATTCGCCAGCCACTCTTCCGGCGATGAGCGGGAGGCGATGCCGGCATCGCCTCCCCGCCGGTGCAGACTATCGATACACCGGATGGCGGCGGCACAGGGCCAGGACCTGCTCACGCACCCGTGCCGCCACCGCGCCCAGCAACCCCGCCTCCAGGGCGTCCAGCACATCGCACAACCAGCCGGCGAGTTGCTCGCATTCGGCCACGCCGAAGCCGCGCGTGGTCACAGCCGGTGTGCCGATGCGCAGTCCCGAGGTCACGAACGGCGAACGCGGGTCGCCGGGCACCGGGTTCTTGTTCGTGGTGATCCACGCATCGCTCAAGGCGGCATCGGCGTCCTTGCCGGTGTAGGGCTTGAGGGACAGGTCGATCAGCATCAGGTGGTTGTCGGTTCCGCCGGATACGATCTTGAAGCCACGCTGCTGGATCACCGCAGCCATGGCACGGGCATTGGCCACCACCTGCCGCTGGTACGTCCCGAATGCGGGATCCAGGGCTTCCTTGAAAGCCACCGCCTTGGCGGCGATCACGTGCATCAGCGGGCCGCCCTGGATGCCGGGAAACACGGCCGAGTCGAGCTTCTTGCAGAACGCGCTCCCCTGCCCCTTGGACAGGACGATGCCGCCGCGCGGGCCGCGCAGGGTCTTGTGCGTGGTGCTGGTGACCACGTGCGCATGCGGCAGCGGGCTGGGGTACTCGCCGGCGGCGACGAGGCCGGCGACATGGGCCATGTCCACCCAGAAGATCGCGCCCGCCTTGTCGGCGATGGCGCGCATGCGTGCCCAGTCCTTGTACCGCGAATAGGCCGAGAAGCCGCCGATCAGCATCCTGGGCCGGGTCTCCAGCGCGATGCGTTCCATCTCGTCGTAGTCGATCAACCCGGTAGCGGGGTCGAGGCCGTAGGGCACGATCCGGTAGTGGCGGCCAGAGAAATTGGACGGGTTGCCATGGGTGAGATGGCCGCCCTGGGCCAGGTTCATGCCCATCACCGTATCCCCGGGGCGAGTCAGCGCGAGGAATACGGCGGCATTGGCCTGCGCGCCGGCATGGGGCTGGACATTGGCATAGTCGCAGTCGAACAGCCTCTTGACCCGTTCGAGAGCCAGCCGCTCGGCCACGTCCACGTTCTCGCAGCCGCTGTAGTAGCGCTTCCCCGGATAGCCCTCGGCGTACTTGTTGGTGAACACCGAATCCTGGATCGCCATCACCCGCGGGCTGGCGTAGTTCTCCGAAGCGATCAGTTCGACGTGGGTTTCCTGGCGGCGCTCTTCGTTCCGGACGGCTTCGGCCAGTTCCGGATCGAAATCCGCAAGAGTCGGGTAGGTGTCGTACATGGGAGTGGATCCTCGTCGTCGGGCAATGGCGGTTTTCACGATGGCGACTTCCCCCGATCCGACCGGCAGGCAGTAGCGGGCCGGCAAGGGACGGACGCCGAAAGATTTCGTCCTGCGCGCATCACGGCGGTGCCTTCCTCGGTGGCGCTCTCGAAGCGGACGTGCCCAGGGAGCGGCTCGTCGAGGCCGGCGCCGCAGGAACGCTCCATCGCAGCCGATCGCGCGGACGCACCGGATGGCCCGGCATCGCTTCAGCCTTGCCCGATGACGGATCCGGTGGTCGATGCCGCAACGGATCTCCATGCAAGCCGGGGCATCCGGCCGTGGAGCACGGCATGGGCCCCCAGCCCGATCACGAGTCCCCAGAAGGCTCCGCCGATGCCGAACAGGGTGATGTTGGCCGCGGCTGCCAGGAACGTGATCAGCGAGGCTTCGCGGGTCTTCGCATCGGCCAGCGCGCCGGCAAGGCTGCCGCCGATGGTGCCCAGCAGGGCCAGGCCCGCGAGCGTGGTGATGAACGTGGACGGAAACGCCGTGAAGACGGCGGCCAGGGTCACTCCGAACACGCCGACGAGGATGTAGAAGAGACCGGCGGCGATGCCGGCGATCCAGCGCCTGGCAGGATCTTCGTGCGCTTCGCGGCCGGTGCAGATCGCCGCGGTGATCGCGGCGATGTTGAAGGCGTGCGAACCGAACGGTGCCATCAGCAGGGAGCCGAGGCCGGTGACGGCCACGATGGGATCGGCGCTGCTCCTGAAGCCGTCGTTGCGCAGTACCAGCATGCCGGGCATGTACTGGCCGGTCAGCGTGACCAGGAACAGCGGCAACGCGACGCTCAACAAGGCGTTGAGCGAGAACTCAGGCCAGGTGAACACGGGAGCGGCGAGCTTCAGCTCCAGCCCCGACAGGTCGACGCGGTTCTGCACCAGCAGGAATGCCAGCCCCAGCGCCAGGAGACCCACCACGGCGTAGCGCGCCGTGCAGCGCTTCAACACCACGTACGTGACGATTAGCAGCCCGGCCAGCGACGGGTCGATGCTGACGCCACCGAACGCCTTGATGCCGAATGGCAGCAGGATGCCCGCCAGCAGTCCCGCTGCCACTCCTGGCGGGATCAGCCGGATCACCCTGTCGAAGCAGCCCGAGAGCCCCAGCGCCACGAAAGCGGCCGCCGAGATCAGGTACGCCCCCACCGCTTCGGCATAGGACGTGGAGGCCAGGGCCGTGACCAGGAACGCGGCCGCCGGCGTGGACCAGGCCGTGATGATGGGCTCGCGGGACCGCCAGCTGAGGACGAGCCCTGTCACTCCCACGCCGATCGAAACCGACCACACCCACGAAGCCGTCAACGCCGGGCTGAGGCCGGCCACCTTGGCCGCCTGGAACACGAGGACGAAGGTACCGCCATAGTTGACGATGACCGAGATCAGGCCTGCCACGACGGGATGGATCAGGTCGCTCGGGCGGACGGGCGAAGAGGGACGGATGGCGGACATGGGCTGGATCGTCTTTCCGGAGACGGCGCGGTTGACTGCCGGGGCGCGGTTTTATAGCGTCACAATGGCCGTATTTGCCCCGCCAATTTTTCTACTCGATACAGACCAATTGTTCAGGCACGCGCAACTGGAATCCGTCAAAGCCCGGATCGGCGATCCGGCCCAGGGCGCCTTGCCGCTGCACGCACGCATCCAGCGGGCCGTGCGGCAATTGATCCTCGACGGGACGCTCGAGGTCGGCCGGCCACTGCCGGCATCGCGCGCACTGGCCCGATCGCTGGACGTGTCCCGCGACACGATCGAAGCGGCTTACCGGCAATTGCACGCGGAAGGGTTCATCGAGCGGCGCGTCGGCGCCGGCAGCTTCGTATCGCAGCGGGCGCGACGCCCCTCGCAACGCGGCATGATGCGGCGCGTCGATCCGGACGATGCACCGGTGCGCCTCAGCCGGCGCGGCGCGGCCCTCTTCCAGGGCGGCGGCGTGCGCGATTTCGTGGCGCCGCGCCCGTTCGCACCGGGCGTGCCGGATACGCGTCATTTCCCGCTGCAGACCTGGGAACGGCTGCAACGCCAGGTGCTGAAGGAATACGGCACGCGGGCGTTGCTGCACAGCCCGCCGCAGGGCATGGAGCCACTGCGGCAGGCCATCGCGGACTACGTCAACCTGGAGCGCGGCGCACGCGCCGCGCCCGAACTCGTCGTGGTGTTGACCAGCTCCCAGCAGGCCCTGACCTTGTGCGCCACCGTGCTGCTCGACGCCGGGGACCGGATCTTCGTCGAAGATCCCGTGTATCACGGAGCGCGCAAGGCATTCGACGCCGCCGGCCTGGAGTGCGTGCCCGTCCCGCTGGATGCCGACGGCATGCGGGTGGAGCGCCTGCAGCAGATCGCGCGAAGGCCCGGAGATTCGGCCAGGGCCGTGTTCCTGACGCCCTCGCACCAGTTCCCGACCGGCGCGACGCTGTCGCTGGACCGCCGGCTGGCCGTCATCGAATGGGCGCGCCAGCATCAGGCATGGATCCTCGAGGACGACTACGACAGCGAGTTCCACTACGCCGGCAAACCCACGGCCTGCGTGCAGGGACTCGATCCGCACGAACGGACGATCTACATCGGCACGTTCACCAAGTCGCTGTTTCCGGGCTTGCGCATCGGCTACATGGTGCTGCCGCCACGCCTCGTTGCGCCCATGACCGTCGCGCGGACCCTGCTGGACGGGCACAGCGCGCCGATTCCTCAGTTGACGCTCGCGCGCTTCATCGAGGGCGGGCACTTCGGCGCGCACGTTCGCGCCATGCGCACCGTCTACGCCGAACGGCGCGATGCCCTGGCGCACTTCGTACGCAAGCATCTGGCCGACGTCCTGGAGCCGAGGGTGCCGGCGGGAGGAATGCAGATGCCGTGCGTGTTCCTCCGCGACATCCCGGAACACGATGCCGTGGACGCCGCGCGCCGGTCCGGCATCGACCTGCAGGGGCTCGCCGCACTGCATGCGTCGCGCAGGCACGAGGCAGGATTCCTGATGGGATTCGCCGCCCATGCTCCGAACGAGCTGGACGCCGCCGTCGGCAAGCTCGCGGAGGTGCTGCGGAGGTTCGGTCGCTGACGCCGCGAGAGGCTTTCACGCCTGCGTCCGTCACGCCCCGTCCGACGCCCTCATCCAGGCGTAAGACGTAGCTGCCCCACGGCACGGGTCATTGCGCTCCGATTCCGTGACGGGCGTATCCCGAGAGAGAGGCGCGTGACGACGAACTCTCCTCGTCCGTCGTCACGGACGCGGCTGCGCCGCATCGCGGGGCGTGTTCATCAGGCACATCGCCAGCGCGCGATACGCCGGCAGCGACGTCGCATCGTTGGCGTCGTTGCCCGCGACCGGATGCGAGGCATAGCGGGCGATCACCATCTGCGCCGCCGGATCGATGTAGATCGCCTGTCCGTGTACGCCGCGCGCCATGAAGGCGCCGTGATCGTCGTGTGTCACCCACCACATGTCGCGGTAGCTCCAGCCCGACAGCAGCTTGCCGTACCCGGCCTTGGCGAAGGCGTCCTTGTCGCCTCCGCGGCGGATGTCGTCGATGGCGGCCTTCGGAATGACCTGCTGCCCGCCGGCGCGGCCATCGTTGCGCAGCAGCTCGCCGAAACGTGCGAGGTCGCGCAGACCGGTGTTCAGCCCGCCGCCGGCGAACGGCGTGCCGACCGAGTCGACGGTCATGTATGCATCCTGCTCGGCGCCGATGCGCCGCCAGATTCGTTCCGACAACAACTCCGCCACCGAGCGGCCGGTCACGCGCGCGATGATCCAGCCCAGCGCATCGGTGTTGACGGTGCGGTAGCCGAACGCGTGGCCGTGATCGCCCTGCTTCCTCACCGTCTTCAGGAATTCGTAGTAGCCGCGTGGCCCCGTATGGCCCTCGGGCTTGGGCAACGGGCTTCCGGCCTGCGCATGAGCCCAGACGTCGGCGTCCGGATCGGAATAGTCCTCGCTGAACTTCAGTGCCGTCGTCATGTCCAGCACCTGCCGCACCGTCGCGTCGGCGAACGCGGAGCCGGCCAGTTCCGGCACGTAGGCGACGACACGCTTGCCGGGATCCAGCGTCCCCTCCGCGACGAGCATCGCGCCGAGCGTGCCGACGACCGACTTCGTCACGGACATCGCAGCGTGCTGGCCATCGTCCTCCAGAACGCCGAAGTAGCGCTCGTAGACGACCTGTCCGCGATGCAGGACCACGATGCCGTCGACGTAGTTCGCCGGCAGCGACTGCGCCCACGTCATCCGGAGGGCGCTCCCGGCCGGCGTGAACGTCACGTCGTCGATGTCGTCGCGCAGGGCACGCGGCAACGGTGCCGGCGCACCAAGGCCGCGCGAAACCCCGGTCGTGGGCATCAGTTCGCGGAAGTGGCTGACGCTCCAGCGCATCGCCGGGAAGCGGAAATAACTGCCGTCGTCGAACCGCACGGTTCGCTCGGGAGGCGGTGGCGAGCCGACCATCCATCCCATCGCCTTCGGATCGCTGGCCCGGGCATCCGGCCAGTCCTGCGTCGAGGCGGTTCCTGCGAGGGCGGGTGCCGAGAGGCCGGCAAGCAATGCGAGGCAGGCCCATTTCGGACGAAAACACGACTGCGGAATGAGCGATGACATGGGACTCGCCTCACTGCATCGGATCACGCGCCTGTAAATACCACGTGTCCGTCCTCGGGACCATGGCCGGTCAGCCGTGCTCCGTCGACGAAGTCCGGGGTCACGCCGAAAAAATGGATGCCCGCATTCGCGGGCATGACGTCAGGGGAATTGTTCGACGCTGCCTCGAGGCCCTGGATGTGCGCCCGTGCTCTGTCGGCCCATTTCACGTCCGAACCTCGAGCACCCAAAGTGCATGGAACAGCGCGCGTCGCTCGAAGCGAAGCACGGATTCGGCGAGCGCCCCATCGGCGGAACCCGTTCCGTAGTGAGGATCTACCCTGTCCATTAATTCAATTAATGTTGTATAATTGAACAATGAACGAAGATCAAGCCGTCTCCGCCCTCGGTGCCCTCGCCCATGTCCAGCGTCTGCGCGTGTTCCGCGCCCTGGTCGTCGCCGGCCCTGAAGGACTCACGCCGAGCGTCCTGGCCGAGCAACTCGACGTGGCACGCAATGCCCTGTCCTTCCACCTGAAGGAACTGGCCCACGCCGGTCTCGTCACCATCGAACCGCAGGGCCGCAACCTGATCTACCGCGCCGCCTACGCCCACATGAACGGCCTGATCGACTACCTCACCGAGCACTGCTGCCAAGGCGATGCCTGCGAGGTCTCCGAATCCACCCATTGCGCTTGCTGATCCCATGTCCGCTGCGACCCGCAACACGCTCTTCCTCTGCACGGGCAACTCCGCCCGCTCCATCCTCGCTGAAAGTCTGCTCAACGATCTCGGCCGGGGCCGTTTCCGCGCCTGGTCGGCGGGCAGCCATCCCAAGGGCGAGGTCCATCCGCTCGCCCTCGCCACGCTCGAACGGCTGCATCTGCCGGCGAGCGGCTACCGCAGCAAGAGCTGGGACGAGTTCACGGCCCCCGGCGCACCGGTGTTCGATTTCATCTTCACCGTCTGCGACAACGCCGCCGGCGAGGCCTGCCCGTTCTGGCCGGGACAGCCAGTCACGGCGCACTGGGGTGTGCCCGACCCGGCCGCGGTCGAAGGCAGCGTGGAACAGCAGCGCAAGGCCTTCCTCGACACGGCCATGACGCTGCGCCGGCGCATCGAGCTGTTCCTCGCGCTGCCGCTGCAGCGGCTCGATGCCCTGTCGCTTCAGCGCGCGCTGAGCGACATCGGCCATCAGTGATGGTCGATGCCGTGACCACCGGAACCGAAGCTGCCGGCTGCATGCCGGCCGCCTCCGCCATGAGCGGCTTCGAGCGCTACCTGAGCCTTTGGGTGGCGCTGTGCATCATCGCCGGCGTCGTACTGGGCAAGCTCGCGCCCGGTGCGTTCCAGGCGATCGGCCGACTCGAGATCGCCCGGGTCAACCTGCCGGTCGGCCTGCTGATCTGGGTCATGATCGTGCCGATGCTGTTGAAGGTGGACTTCGGCGCGCTCGGCCAGGTCGGGCGGCGCTGGCGCGGCATCGGCATCACGCTGTTCGTGAACTGGGCCATCAAGCCGTTCTCGATGGCGCTGCTGGCATGGATCTTCATCCGCCACGTCTTCGCATCGTGGCTGCCGGCCGACCAGCTGGACAGCTACGTCGCTGGCCTGATCCTGCTGGCCGCCGCACCCTGCACCGCGATGGTCTTCGTCTGGAGCCGGCTGACCGGCGGCGATCCGGTGTTCACGCTGTCGCAGGTCGCGCTCAACGACACCATCATGGTGTTCGCCTTCGCACCCATCGTCGCCCTGCTGCTGGGCCTGTCGTCGATCGTCGTGCCGTGGGACACGCTGCTGGTGTCGGTGGTGCTCTACATCATCCTTCCGGTCGTCCTCGCACAGCTCTGGCGTCGCGCGCTGCTGCGTCACGGCCAGGCCACCTTCGATGCCACGCTGGCGCGCATCGGCCCGCTGTCGATCGCCGCGCTGCTGCTGACGCTGGTGCTGCTGTTCGCCTTCCAGGGCGAAGCCATCCTGCGTCAGCCGCTGGTGATCGCCCTGCTGGCCGTGCCGATCCTGATCCAGGTGCTCTTCAATTCCACACTGGCCTACTGGCTCAACCGCCAGGCCGGCGAGCCGCACGGCATCGCCTGCCCGTCCGCGCTGATCGGCGCCAGCAACTTCTTCGAACTGGCCGTGGCCGCCGCCATCAGCCTGTTCGGTTTCCAGTCCGGTGCGGCGCTGGCCACCGTGGTCGGCGTGCTGATCGAAGTGCCGGTGATGCTGCTGGTCGTGCGTGCGGTCAACCGCTCGCGTGGCTGGTACGAGCGCCACCCGGCCACCCAGGAGTCTCCATGAGCGCCATCACGCTCTACCACAATCCGGGTTCTACCCCGTTTCCACGGACGGTTGGATTAAGAGTCTGGACTGCCCAGGGATCCTAGACACTTCCGGCCTATGATCCGAGCATAGGAGGAAGCTCCATGAGCACCCCGCGTTTTACCCCGGAATTCAAGCAAGAAGCAGTTCGACAGATCGTCGAGCGCGGCCATTCGGTGGCAGAGGTCTCTGCGCGCATCGGCGTATCGGTGCACAGCCTGTCCAAGGCTGTCACGCCGGACAGGACCGAGGAGCAGGCAACCGAGCTGGCCGAGGCCAAGAGCGAGATCCTTCGACTGCGCGCGCAGCCACGGCGCACGGAAGAGGAGCGCGACATCCTAAAAAAGGCCACGCGGTACTTTGCCGAGGAACCCGAGTGAAGTACCGCTTCATCAGCGGCCGGGGAAGGGCCCGGCTCTCTCACCCGCTGCACATTGCGCAAGTAGCCGGCGCCTCGAAATCACCGAAAGGGCCGAGCACCGAGGGTCAATCCCCCTCACGCGAGTCCAGTCATTCCTGGAAACTGCCGTTGCTGCCATCGTCGCTTGAACGCCAGCGGCGGCAGATGACCGATGGCGCTGTGGGTGCGTTGTTCGTTGTAGACCGCCAACCAGTCCTCGGTGATGGCGCGCGCTTCGTCCAGCGAGCGGAACTGGTTCGCGTCGAGCACTTCCAGGCGGTACGTGCCGTTGAAGCGTTCGATGTAGCCGTTCTGCGCCGGGC
The DNA here is from genome assembly GCA_002297645.1 of Rhodanobacteraceae bacterium UBA703. Taxonomy (GTDB): domain Bacteria; phylum Pseudomonadota; class Gammaproteobacteria; order Xanthomonadales; family Rhodanobacteraceae; genus Dokdonella_A. The sequence continues at coordinate 19,914 of DBMH01000267.1, forward strand.
AACCCGGCTGGATGAAGTCCCAGCGGATTCCCTTGCCTTTCGCCCATGATTGCAGCGCGTCGCTGCGGAACTCCGGCCCGTTGTCGCTGCGGATCGATTCCGGTGCGCCATGCCACTCGCACAGCCTCTCCAAGACGCGCACGACGCGCTGCGCAGTCAGGCTCACGTCAATCTCGATCGCCAA
>DBMH01000173.1 GCA_002297645.1 Rhodanobacteraceae bacterium UBA703
CGAAGAGGGTCCATCGTCCCGATGTCGCCGCCCGGGTCGCCGGGCTCGATGCGACGGCGGCGCAGCGCACGGCACCGTACGCGCAGCGCCGCGTGCGCCAGCAGGCCTGGATGCAGTTGCCGGCCTATCCGGCCACCACGATCGGTTCTTTTCCGCAGACCGGCGACGTGCGCGAGGCGCGTGCACGCAACAAGTCCGGCAAGCTGGCCGACGCCGACTACGAGGCCTTCCTCGAGGCCGAGACGGAGAAGTGCGTGCGCTTCCAGGAGGAGATCGGCATCGACGTGCTCGTCCACGGCGAGTTCGAGCGCAACGACATGGTCGAGTACTTCGGCGAGCAGCTCGACGGTTTCGCGTTCACGAAGAACGGCTGGGTGCAGAGCTACGGTTCGCGCTGCGTCAAGCCGCCGGTCATCTACGGCGACGTCTCGCGTCCCGAGCCGATGACGGTACGCTGGTCGACGTTCGCGCAATCGCTGACGGCGAAGCCGATGAAGGGCATGCTGACCGGTCCGGTGACGGTGCTGCAGTGGTCGTTCGTGCGCGACGACCAGCCGCGCGAAGCCACCTGCCGGCAGGTCGCGCTGGCTCTGCGCGACGAGGTGCTCGACCTCGAGGAGGCCGGCATTCGTGCGATCCAGATCGACGAGCCGGCGTTGCGCGAAGGCCTGCCGTTGCGCCGCGCCGACTGGAACGCGTATCTCGCCTGGGCGGTCGAGTGCTTCCGCATCAGCGCCTCCGGCGTCGCCGACGACACGCAGATCCACACCCACATGTGCTACTCGGAGTTCAACGACATCATCGAGGCGGTCGCCGCGATGGATGCCGACGTGATCTCGATAGAGACCTCGCGTTCGCGCATGGAGTTGCTGGACGCCTTCGTGAAGTTCCGCTATCCGAACGAGATCGGCCCGGGCGTCTACGACATCCACTCGCCGCGCGTGCCGTCGCTCGACGAGATGGTCGAGTTGCTGCGCAAGGCGGCCGCGGTGCTCGATCCGCGCCAGATCTGGGTCAATCCGGATTGCGGCCTCAAGACGCGCGGCTGGGAGGAGACGCGCACGGCGTTGACGGTGATGGTGGAGGCGGCACGGCGCTTGCGCGCGGAAGTCGTGCACGCAGGCCAGTACGTGGCGTCCATTTCACGGCAATGACATCGCGGCGGCCGCAAGGTCGCCGCAGTTCCTCTACCCCCGAGGCATGCGTCGGTTCGTTGCGTGCCTCGGGGCATTGCGCCGTGTTGTGGAATCGGGAGGAGGGCCAGCGCGGAAGTCGACGCCGGCGATCCGGCCCGGCGATACGGGGCGTGGCAGCGACCGGTACGCCGGGAATTCCCTTCGCGGGTCACCGACCGTCGAGCACGCGGCGCAGAGTGCGTGCGAATCTCTCGGCGCGGGTGCCGTCCAGCGTCGAGACGGTGACGCGCAGGCCGTTCGCCGGCCGGTGGACACCGAAGGCCTCGCCGCCTCGCACCAGCCAGCCGTTCTGCGCCAAGGTGAACGCGACGGACCGGCTGTCGTGACCGTCCAGCGGCAGCCAGAGGTTCAATCCGTCGGCGGGCGCGAGCACGGCAATGCCTTGCGCGGCCAGTGCGGTCGCGAGCATCCGCCGGCGTCGCGCATAGTTTTCCCGCGCGCGTGCGATCCGGGCGGCCACGCTCCGCGAGGACAGGCAAGCGCCGACGACGTCCTGCAACAGATGGCTGACCCAGTTCGTCCCGCGGGCTAGGCGCAGGCGCAGGCGGCGCGAGGTGTCCGCGTCGCTGGCCACGAAGGCCACGCGCAGGTCGGGTCCGAGCATCTTGGATACCGAGCGGATCAGTGCCCAGCGCGGCGCCGCGCGCGGGATCACGTCGTGGTAGTCGCTGCTGCTGAGCAGCGAGAAATGGTCGTCGACGACGACCAGCACGTGCGGATGACGCGCCAGCACCGAGCGCAGCTTGCGCGCCCGTGCCGCGCTCAGGCTGGCGCCGGTCGGGTTCTGCGCCCGCGGCGTGACGATCACGGCCTGCGCGCCTTGCGCCAGGGCCGCTTCCAGCGCGTCGGCGCGCATGCCGTCGGCGTCGACCGCGACGTCGACGGCATGCAGCCCGGCCACGCGCAGCGTGTTGATGCTGCTGACGAAGCAGGGGTCTTCCAGCGCCACCTTGTCGCCGGCGACAAGGTAGGTCGAGAGCAGGCGTTCGAGTGCGTCCACGGAGCCGTGGGCCAGGTCGATCCCGAAAGCCTCCGGGCAGTGTCCGGCGAACCACTTGCGCGCGTGGTCCTCCAGTCCCGGGTCGACCGGCGGTTCGCCGTAGAGCCGCTTGCGGAAGGGCTTGCCGGCCATGACCTCGGCCGGGTCGGGAAGCCAGTCCGGATCGGGATTGCCGCTGGCGAGGTCGTCGAGCGGGGAGCCGGCCACGAAGCCTTCCTGTTCGGCCATGGACGACGGCGCACGCAGGACGGTGCCGAGGCGTCCGCGTGCGACGACGACGCCGGCCGCCGCCAGGCGCCTGTAGGCGGTCGACACGGTGTTGCGGTTGACGCCGAGCCGGATCGCCAGGTCGCGCACCGTGGGCAGCGCCTGGCCCGGCGCGAGTTCGCCGCTTCGTTCGAGAAGGCGGACGCTGTCGAAGATCTCCGCGGCGGTGCTTCCCGTGATCTCCATCATGATCTAGGACGTGATACTGTTTGGCATAGGACAAATGGTACAGGCTTCCGCGAGCGACCGCATCTTCGGCCGCCCGCGATCACCGAGGTTCGAAACGTGGCCCACGATCCTTCCGATTTCCGTTCTCCGACGCAGACCCGGCACGAGCGGCACGGGCTCTGGCGACGCGCCGAGACCGTGGAGGACTTCCGCGAGAATCTCGCCGCCGTGCAGCGGCGCATCGACGAGGCCTGCTCCCGGGCGGGGCGCGATCCGCGCGAAGTCCGCCTGCTGCCGGTGAGCAAGACCGTCGACGAAGCGCGCATTCGCCTGTCGTATGCGGCCGGCTGCCGCCAGCTCGGCGAAAACAAGGTGCAGGAGGCGTACCGGAAATGGGAGGCGATGGCCGACCTGAGCGACCTGCGCTGGTCGGTGATCGGCCATCTGCAGACGAACAAGGCCAAGCTGGTGGCTCGCTTCGCGAGCGAGTTCCAGGCCCTGGACAGCCTGCGCGTGGCCGAGGCGCTGGAGCGGCGCCTGCAATCCGAAGGGCGCTCGCTCGACGTGTTCGTGCAGGTCAACACCTCCGGCGAGGCCAGTAAGTACGGCCTGCCGCCCGGCGACGTGGCGGCCTTCCTCCGCGAATTGCCGGCGTTCTCCGCGCTGCGCGTGCGCGGATTGATGACCCTGGCCCTGCTGTCGGCCGAAGCGACGCGTGTCCGCGCGTGCTTCGTGTCGCTGCGCGACCTGCGCGATCGGCTGCGCCAGGACGCGCCGCACGGCATCGGGCTCGACGAATTGTCGATGGGCATGTCCGGCGACTACGAGATCGCCGTCGAGGAAGGCGCCACGGTCGTGCGCGTCGGGCAGGCGATCTATGGTGCTCGCGCGTTGCCGGACAGCCACTATTGGCCTGCGAGCGAAGGAGAATCGGGCCGATGATCGAGCCGCGCGCGGACATCTCTTCCCCAGCGGAGACGTTGCGACCGCTGGCCGTCGACGTGGTGTCGGTGCAGTCCCAGGTGGTCTACGGGCGCGTCGGCAACAATGTCGCCGTGCCGACGCTGGAATCCTTCGGCCTGACGGTCGCCGCCGTGCCGACCGTGCTGTTCAGCAACACGCCGCACTATCCGACCCTTCACGGAGGCGCGATACCCGTCGACTGGTTCGCCGGCTATCTGCAGGATCTGCAGGCCCGCGGTGCGCTCGGCAAGCTGCGCGCCGTCGCCACCGGCTACCTGGGCTCGGCCGAGCAGGCAGCGACGCTCGGCCGATGGTTGGCCTGCCTGGCCGAAACGCGAGACAGCCTGCTGATGGTCGTCGACCCCGTGATCGGCGATCACGACCACGGCGTCTACGTCAGTCCGGAGCTCGTGGAAGCCCATCGCAGGCACCTCCTGCCGCTGGCCAAGGGCATGACGCCGAACGGCTTCGAACTGGAACAGTTGACGGGGCGGCCGGTGGCGAAGCCGGACGACGTGCTTGCCGCGGCCCGTACGCTCCTGGTCGGTCGCACGCAATGGATCGTGGTGACCAGCGCCGGCCCCGATGCCTGGACGGACGGCACGATGCAGGTCGCCATCGTCACCCGGGAGAGGGCGGAGGTGATCACCCATCCGCGCATCGACATCGCACCCAAGGGAACCGGTGATCTCTTCAGCGCGGCCCTGATCGGCGGGCTGCTCGGAGGCGACTCCGTATTCGACGCGGCCGCATCTGCCTGCGATGCAGTCATCACGGCGTTGCGGCTGACGCGGGACGCGCGATGCGCCGAGCTGCTGTTGCCGAGGCCGGTGATGCTCGATCGATGACGGTTCGTCGTTCCACTGTGCGGCGTATCGGTATGGTGCCCTGCAGGTACGACGTGCATTGTCGGATCGTTCTAGAGCGTCTTGGACAGGCATCGCGAACCGTGAATTCCTCGAGCGCCAATGCGATGTGGTCGGAAGGAATGGCGAAATGTCTTACGCGGATGTAGGACATTGGCGCGTTGTCGCGTAGGAGATCCGCCATTCGGGTCGGAACAATGGACCATCTCTCATTTTGCGTGCGATTCACGGAACTAGATTGGATTCGCCATCGGAGGATGGCCTTTGAATCCTATTGGGAGTACGGATATGAAGAAGTGCATTGCGAAGATCGGAGCAGCCCTGGTTTTCTTGGCGGCAGTGCCCGCAGCGATTGCTTCTGGTCCGATCGACTTCGAATCCGGCGAATGGATCCGGCTGGCGGAAGGGGTCTATCAGCGAGAGGCCCCCGATGGAACCACCATCCGGATGGGTTTCGATGCCGGCGGTGCCCGCTACGATCGGCAGGTGTTGGAAAGGGACATCGAGGTGCTTTCGAACCAGCAGCCCTGGGATGAAGCCACCGTCGGCGCGGAGGCCCGGCTTGCCGAACTGAAGACCGCACTCGCGGGTATTCCGGTCGTCGATTTTGCGAATGGGAAGCGCACGCCGCCCGCGGGAATCATGAGCTCTCAGACCGGAACGTTGTGCGGTCGTTGGCCCTATGCGTTCGATTCGCACCTCTTCGTCGGCAAGCTCGGGGCAACGGTCACGGCCAGAACCGGTGTGGGCCTGGATCCGTTGTCTCCGCCGTTGGTGCCCAGCTCGGCGACTCAGTATGCATACGCCGAACTGACGCCGTCCGTAGGAAGCAACATCACGACGGCGAATACCCGCTCCGATCTTTCGACGTGGATGGCACCGGCCACGTCGGATTGGGTGAAGGGGGACGCCTCCAGCAGTCCGGTCGCATCGACGAGCTGCAGCGCGAATACCTTGTCGTACATCAGCATCAACGCAGGACCGACCTGTACGCCGGGCGGTGGTGGCTATGTATCGATGACGAAGGTGTATCCGTCGTGCGTGACCACGCCGTAGATTGATGCGACCTCGTCGCCACCCTCGAGGGGCAGCACGCTGCCCCTCCCTCCCCAAGCCAACGAAATTCCTTCCGGCGAGCGCCCGGCGTCCGGATCATGGGCGGTGGGGGTTCGAGGCGTTGTTCTGCAGGACCCAGTAGCCTTGTTCGATCCGCTCGATCGCGACGCCCACATTCGACAGTCGCCTTTGTCCAAGGGGGAGGCTTTGGTCACGCGGATACGGCATTCGCAGCATTCGAGCGCAGTAAAGAGCCGGCGTTGAACGCGTTTGGCGAGCACCTTGCGCACAAGGCTCGAGATGCGGGTTCGTACCGAGCTTCCCGCAATATAGTCCGGTCGTGGTTCGCAAGCATGCGATAGCGCAACTCGCCTCATGAACCCTGCGCGAAGTCGATGCTGCGCTCGCATCCTGGTCGCCACTGTGCGAAAGGCTCGAACGATTGGCGGGATTCAGTGTTGTCATCGGTCCGCGCGTAGAGGATTCCTGCAACGGAATGTCGCTCCGGCCTCCTCGCAGCTGAGGCGTCTGCAACCCAGGGGGATATTCACCTGCGGAACGCATTCCATGGAGCTTCAGCAGTTGGCAGAAGGCTTCGACTTTCCTGAGCTCGATTCGGGACAGCCGTTCAGTTCAAGAAGTAGCGTCGACGAAGCGCCTTGCGTCCTTTGCGGAAATGTCCAGGCACCCACTGGGATGCATTTTCCTTCAAGTAGCCTGCGTCGGGATCGGATGCTTCGGACTCCTTGATCCGTCGGACGATGTAGCGGGTATACAGGTGGTCGAAGATGCGCAGGAATTCGCCGAAGTAGATGTCGGCGACGCGCATGTCACCACGAATCACCAGCATGTTCTCGTCATTGGCGACTTGGGAAGCGGCCGAGAAATTGGCCGATCCCGTGATCACGATCGGATCGTCTCCGAGGGGGTCGATCAGCATGAATTTGTCGTGGATATATGCATTCCTGTTGAATCCTGTCAGCTTCTCTCCGAGGAAGTTCTCGAGATCGCCGCTGTCGAGTTTGGCGCCCGAGGCGATCACCGTATTGGACACCAGATCGATCTGGTGCTCGACGTCGGCGGACAGCCGATCATCGAACACGGCGTAGCGGAGTGTCGGATCCGCGCGAAGAAGCACGTCGCGAAACATGTCGTCCAGACCGAACGCGAACGTCATGCACAGGATGCGTTTCGCAGAGCCCATCAAGTGCGCATACCAGTTCAGTGTCCGTCGGGTCGCTTTCTCGTCGCGAGGACTGAACAGCGTCAGGACACGATCGGCCGGCGGCAGATCGGTTTTCGCCGGCGTCGGTTCGATCGCGAGGGCGTCCCGTACCAGCGGCGCGCGCGTGACGTCGGGGGCGGCGAGAGCCGTCCAGTAGTCGAGATATCGCTGCGCAATGCCCTCGTCCCAGACGATGTGACCGACATTGGAGTGGCCGAAGATTCCTCCGGCGGAGAGATTGGTCGAGCCTGTCCACACCGCGATCGGCCGCCCCTTGTAGGCGAGGACGATGAACTTGTTGTGCCGGATGCCGCCTCGCGGCTTCTGCGGTTTGCATATGGCCTTGATTCGGGCCTTCTCGATCATTGCTTCGTTTTCATCGCGATACGACTGGGCCTCGTAGCGAATCGCGACGTCAGCGCCAGCCTTGCGTGCGGCGGCGAAGGCTCTTCCGACCGGCAGGTAGCGGAACTCGTAGAACATGCCGCGCAAGGTGTAGTCCCTGGCGTCTGCCCCGGCGGCTCGGCCGATGAACCCCAGCAGGGCTTCGAACAGTCCTCGGGACAACCATTGCATCTGATTGGAGTCCGGCTCGCTTTCATCGGGCTTCCGGCGGCCGAACTTGCGCGCATATGCCTGCGAACCGGCGACGCCACGATTGAAATGGATGTCGTGTCCGACGGCCCTCGCAGTGCGCGACCGATCGACTTCGGATTCTGTCGTGATCTCGACGGTGGTCGCGGATTCATCGTCGAGTTGCAGAAGCTTGGAGGAGCCGTATGCCGGCACGACGCGATACCGATAGGTCGTGCCGGGCTTGGCGGTGTAGTCACCCCATTGGAAAGATTGAATCGGGTGTTCGGACGTAGGTACGGGAGTGCCCGGCGGCAGGCCCTGGTCCTTGTTCTTGAAGCGTTTGGTCCCTCGAAGGAAATATCGCTCGATGATCACGCCGTCGGCCCATTCCTCCCGCTCAATGGCGAACCCCATGAGGCCATTGCGGTGAGGTGCCTGTCCCGCAACGAAATCCCAGGCAAGTGTGACGACCCACAAGCCACCGATCGCCCTCACGGCAAGGACGCTGCCTTCCACACGTCTGCGCATGATCGCCCCCCTTTCGATGGAAACAATCGCTTGGTCGAGTTGCCCGGCTTCAGCGGCGATCCGACGGACGGGTGCAGTTCCATTGGGAATGGTGCCGCATCGGGATATGCCTGATTCCTGGCCGTCACGCTCGCGCGGGCCATACGATCCCGCCGGGCTTTCCGATTGTCGATAGGCAAATTCCGCTGCGGCGTGTACGACATTTCCTACATGAGACTTCGGCGCTCTTGAGAAGCACGGGAATGGCGATCCGGATTCACGCCCGCAGGCCGGCGCAGGGTCCGGCAGGGATTCGCCATCGTTGTTTGCATTGCCGTGATGTCGGCATGCTAGAACGCTGTTCCCCGGCGAGGTCGATTTCACGAGTCGTTCGCGTTCGGGACTTCACGCTGAAATTCCTCCTTTCCCCAGTCAGGAGCATTCCCATGTCAGGTTGGTTCGAGTTGAGCAAGAGCAGCGACGGTCAGCATCGTTTCGTGTTGAAGGCCGGCAACGGCGAAATCATCCTGACCAGCGAGCTGTACGCTGCGAAGGCGTCGGCGGAGAACGGCATCACATCCGTGCAGACGAACAGCCCGAACGAGGAGCGCTACGAGCGCAAGACGGCGTCGAACGGCAAGGCGTTCTTCAACCTCAAGGCGGCCAACCATCAGGTGATCGGCACGAGCCAGATGTATGCCTCGGAAGCGAGCCGGGAAACGGGCATCAAGAGCGTCCAGGCGAACGGTTCGACGAAAGTGGTCAAGGATCTGTCGTGACCGCGTAAGCCGATGCCTCTCGACTGGGTGACAAGGAGATACCCGGTCGAGCAGGCTCGAAGGGCGTTCTCATCCGAGGTCCAACGGTGGCGCGCGCAATCGTCATGACGCGCTTGCCGGTCACGTCGGCGAGATCGAGTACGGTCATGTCCTGCGATGCCGGCGAGTCGATCGCGGGCGCTTCCCTCGACGGCACGCTGGACTCGAACGAACGAAAGCCAGGGCGGCTTGCAAAGCCGCCCTGGCTCAGAAAAGTATCGCCACGTCGGGCATGCAAGCGCTTGACGTGAAGAAGACGCCGCGGCTGTTTTGTTCCAGCCGCGGCAGAACGCCCGGTAGTGCCGACGACTCGATCCTTCGGGCAGCGAGATCGAGCGCAGCCGTTGCGCTACCTCCCGACCCGGCGCCAGCTGCGCCAGGCCAGACCGAACAGGCTGAGGGCGATCAGCAACTGGGCCCAGTTGTGCACGGCCGGCACCGGCAGTGGCGTCTGCGCCGGTGTCACCGTGCCGATCACCGTTGCCCGGCATGACGGCGGCGTTCCGGCTGGCGTGCAGGTGGCAATGCCGCTCGGCGTGACCGTGGCCGTGTTGATCACCGTCTCCGGCGGATCCGCCGACAAGGTCGCCGTGACCGTGTACACCAGCATCGCGCCGACCGGGATCGTCGCGATCGTCTCGGCGATCGCACCGCTGCCGCTGGCGTTCGGGCAGGCGACGCCGCCCGAGGCCGCGCAGGTCCAGGCGAACGCGTCGATGCCGGCCGGGATCGGATCGCCGATCACCGCGCCGATCGCGTCGACGTTGCCGACGTTGCGCAGGGTGATCGTGTAGACCACCGTTCCGCCGGGCCGCAGGGTCGCCGTGTCCGCCACCTTGGTGATCAGCAACTGCGGCACGCCGGCCGGCGGCGGCACCTCGATCGAGGTGCAGTTCGCCGGCCGCGGCGTCGCCTTGCAATCCGGCGGGGGAGTGCCGGTCTCGTAGGCGACGTTGCCGATCTGCGTCACGCCCGGCGGTACCGGATCGACGACGCGCACGACCACGGTCAGGGGCAGCGTGCCGTTCGCCGGCACCGTCAGTCCGCTCCAGCTCACCACGCCGGCGGCGAACGTGCCGCCGTTGTCCGCGGACACGAACGCGGTGTTGGCATCGAGCGGATCGCTGACGCCGACGTTCGTCACCGCGCTGCCGCCGCTGTTGGTCAGCGTGATCGTGTAGGTGAGCTGCTCGCCCGGTTCGGCCTGGCCGTTGCCGCTCGCGTCGCGCACCGACTTGGCGATCATCACCGCGCCGGCGGTCGGCACGATCACGCACTGCCCGCCGGCCGGCGGGCACGACGGTGGCGGCGTGCCGGTCTGGTAGGCGACGTTGCGGATCTGCGTGACGCCGGCCGGAATCGGGTCGGCCACCTTCACGACCACGGCCAAGGTCAGCGCACCGTTTGCCGGAATCGTCAGGCCGCTCCAGGCCACCACGCCCGCGGCGAACGTGCCGCCGTTGTCGGCGGAGACGAAGCTCGTATTCGAATCGAGACGATCTTCTACGCCGTAGTTCGTCACCGCGCTGCCGCCGGTGTTGGTCAGCGTGATCGTGTAGGTCAGCTGTTCGCCCGGTTCGGCGACACCCGCCACGCGGCCGCTCTCCGCAGCGAGCGCCTTGACGATCACCACCGCGCCTTCGGTCGGGATCACCACGCACTGGCCGCCTGCCGGCGGACACGCCGGCGGCGTCGTACCGGTCTGGTAGGCGACGTTGGCGACGTGGTTCACGCCGGCCGGCAGCGGATCGACGACGCGCACGACCACGGTCAGAGTGAGCGAGCCGTTCGCCGGAACGGTCAGGCCGTTCCAGGTCACGAGGCCGGCCGCAGCGGTGCCGCCATTGTCGGCCGACATGAACGTGGTATTGGGGTCGAGCGCGTCGGTGACGCTGTAGTTCGTGGCCGCGCTGCCGCCGGTGTTGGTCAGCGTGATCGCGTAGGTCAGCTGTTCGCCCGGCTCGGCGACACCCGGCAGGCGGCCGCTCTCCGCGGCGAGCTCCTTGACGATCGTCACCTTCGGCGCGGTCGGCACGACGACGCATTGGCTGCCGGCCGGCGGACACGCCGGCGGCGTGGTGCCGGCCTCGTACGCGACGTTGCCGATCTGCGTGACGCCGGCCGGGATCGGGTCCACCACCTGCACGACCACCGTCAGCGTCAGCGAACCGTTCGCCGGCACCGTGAGGCCGCTCCAGGTCACGACGCCGCCCGCCGCCGCGCCGCTGTGCGTCGCGCTGACGAACGTGACGTTCGGGTCCAGCGTGTCCGTCACGCCGTAGTTCAGTGCCGGCGCGCCAGCGCTGTTGGTCACCGTGATCGTGTAGGTCAGCTGCTCGCCCGCTTCGGCCTGGCCCGCGATGCTGCCGCTCTCGCCACTCAGGGTCTTGGTCAGCGTGACGTTCGTCGCCCACGAAACCGTGGTGGAGTCCGTGACACGGGAAGTGCTCGGCGCGACGATCACCAGGGTCTGAGCATGGCTATCGGTTGTGGCGGTACCGCCCGCAATGGCCGGAACGGAGATGATGTTTCCGGAGACGCTCGAACCCGCCGCAGCGACCGTGACGGTTGCCGACCCCGCCGCGGTGACCCCGGTGAGATCGATGTAGATATCTTGCCCGTTGGTGACCGCTGAGGTGTCGATCGCTGTCCCGCTGGCATCGGTCAGCGTGTAGCCACCCGTCACCGAGACACTGGCAATCGACTGGTTGGTGCTGATTGTGAACGGGCCGACTAAGGTGCCAGCGGCTGGAGTGCCTCCCGGAGCAGCGATCGTGGCGGTAGTCTGAAGTTGGGCAGGAGTCATGCCGCCGCTGGCGTTCGCCCCACTGAGGAGGTGCCAGTAGGCCGTCTCCGAGTTCGGCGTCGTCCAGTTCCAGGCCGCGTCGAAGGTCAGATCGGTGTAACGCCAGATCGCGTACTGGGCCGCCTCGATGGCGTCACTCGCCGAGATTCCCGGAACGCCGGAGGCGTTACCGAAGTCGGACAGACTCAGGTAGGGATAGCTGTGTGCCAACACCCAGAGCACCTTTCCCTGAATCGCGGGATCGATGAAGTAGTTGCTGCCCAGATACGACGGCGGCGCTTCGACCATCGCGGTCCGAAACGTTCCCAGGGGAACGTCGTGCTCGACACAGTAGCCCCAATAGTCCGGAGTGCCGAGATTGCCGATGTCCGGCGGTGTGCTGGCGAAGATGCCTACCATGGCTGATCCGCCATAGCCTTCCATCTTTTTCGCGACATAGACTGAGTCGCCCACGCCGGGCTCGGCGGCAAAAGCCGGGCTCGACGGTGATAGTGATGCGACCACCATCATCACCACGGCCAAGGTGGCGGCAGCCGCGGCCGGCCTGTTACGCCAGCGCAACACAGCAATATTCATAGTGATCATCCCCTTGGATGCTGTAGCAAGCAGAAAGACAGAGACGGGGGCGGAGTGCCTTGTTCGACCCGTTGTTCCTCATCGCACGACGTGCAGCAACGGATGAACACCGAACGATGGCTGCGCCCGTGCTGCAGGCGCGTAGACAGCGTGTCCGCAGACGTTGGCATTGCTCTTGTGAAGGCTCGGCAAAAATAAGTCACGGTGCCATCGCCGACGCCATCGCCACCCATCCGGCAGGCGTTGACGAGCGACGTGTCGATCGAAAGGTCAAGGCGACACCGCTCATGCCTGCTCCTCGCGCGCCTCCCTAATTCGCAAAAGAGCAATGAATCCGGACACGGCCCTCTTCGGCGCCGTCAATCGTGGGAGCACGGCGGCGGGGCCGCAGGTCGAGAATGCATGTGGACCCGCGACCGGGGAGATGGATGACGCTGGGTTTTCGAGGCGGTCGAGAGCGGAGGGATTTCGACGAGTGTGTTTTTTCTGGAGCGTTGCGTGTGCCACGGGCCGCTCCGCCAAGGCCTTGAGGGTGGCCGGTGGCGGGACTGACGCTCGGGTGGCGAGAAAAGACCGGTCGAACTTTGGAGTTGCCCGTTGCCGCGCAATATCGTTTCCGGCATCGGCGATTCGCTTTCTTCTGTCCGCCGAGCGTCAATGGCCATGGCTCGAACCGAGCCTCTACGCTGCGCGATCCATAGCCGTAAGTCCTCGGAAGAGGGACTCGACGTCGTCTCTACGGCATGTCGCGCTAGGTCGAATCAGATCGAGTTCGCCCGTCTGTGTGATGGCGGAGTGGCAGCCATCCGGCACTGGTCCGTACAACGTCGCAGGGCGGCAGAAACGGAGCCGGGCTCGCAAAATCGGCCGCGAGAGACATCGGCCCGATTTCGGAAGAATGCGGCGGGAAAGTCCGGAAAGAGTCCGGTCGCGATCGCGGAAATCGCCGGACGTCAGGCATAAAAAAACCGGCTTGGAGACTTAAGTCTCCAAACCGGCGGGTGTGTGGCGGAGCGGACGGGACTCGAACCCGCGACCTCCGGCGTGACAGGCCAGCATTCTAACCAGCTGAACTACCGCTCCGCACTCGATTGATGTGCAGCGATCCGCCGTGGCGGACATGAAAAACCCCGCGGCGTGCGGGGCCTTTCGTGGGCGTAGATGGCGGAGCGGACGGGACTCGAACCCGCGACCTCCGGCGTGACAGGCCAGCATTCTAACCAGCTGAACTACCGCTCCGCGTTGTCTCTACTGCCGGACACTCCTGTGTCCTCTGCTGCGACCGAACCTCCGGTTCGGTTCCGCCCAACACTTTCTGGCGTCCCCAAGGGGATTCGAACCCCTGTTACTGCCGTGAAAGGGCGGTGTCCTAGGCCTCTAGACGATGGGGACGCTTAGGAAAACCGTACAACGAACCACTTGAAACTTGGTGGAGCCAGCCGGGATCGAACCGGCGACCTCTACAATGCCATTGTAGCGCTCTCCCAGCTGAGCTATGGCCCCGGGAAAGACGCGAGAGAGTAATGACCGAAGCGCGGTTCGTCAACTAATTTGTCGAACTTTTTTTGATGCGCCCGAACAGTCCCCGCGTCGATGCATCCGCCGATGCGGCGGCAGCTTCGACTTCGACGAACCCGACCGCGTGATAGGCGTTGATGAAGTCGGCGACGTCGCCGATCGCAGCGCCGCTCTGCGCAGCGATCTCCTCCGGCGTGCCGGCTTGCTTGAGCATGATCGTGGCGATGCGGAAATGCTTGGGAAACTCGCGTTCGCTCTGCGGCCAGCGCGCGAGCTTGTAGCGCGCGCCGGCGTCGAGGGGGGCTTCGAGCTGGCCGCCGCCGCGAACGAGATGGGCCAGCCAGATGAGGCGCGCGTAGGGTTGCGCGGAAGAGGACTGCGATGCTTCCGGTCCGGTTTCCACGCGATGTTCGACGTCGTCTTCGGAGAGCGTCCGCGAGGCCCAGCCCGACAGCGCTTTCAGGCCGCCTTCCGCGTGCCACGTGCGTGCAGCGGGATCCAGCCACAAGGTCGGAAGGCCTTCTGCGGCGAGTTTCACGAGGCCGTTCGCTGTCGCGACGTCGTCTTCGAGGAGATCGAGCAAGGTCGTCGGATGACGGGAGACCCGTGCGGGCGATTCCGCCGGCGCGACGGGGTGGACAGCGGCCGGGGACGCGCCTGCTTCGGTCGTCACTGCCGCGTTCGATGCCAGGCGTGCGCCGGCGCGGTTCAACATCGCGGCCAGCGTCTCCGCATGCACGGGCTTGGTCAGGCACAACTCGTCGCGATGGGCATCGGCCTGCGTGGTGCATGCGGCGAGCAGGCGACCGTTCGCCTTCTCGCGCAGCCAGTCCATGTGGCCGTAGACGGAATCGGTGTCGATCAGCAGCAGATCGGCGCTCGCCCGCTCGGCGAGGCGCCAGCGGCCGAGAAGACGATGCGATTGTTCTTCGAGCAGGGCCGCGATCTGCGCCTGGAGGGGTTCGTCCGCTCCGACGAGGCAGAGCGAGTGTTGCGACTTGATCATTGCCGGAACTTCGATGGCGGGGCCGGGGGAGATGCGAGCAAGGAATGTGCCTAGTCACGAAGGCGTAACCTGGGGCGCAAACCCCATCGCTCCGGGGGGAATCTGACGTCGGGTGTCAGACTTGGACAGTCGCTTCGTCCGCCGCGGGGGCCAGTTCCCTCTGCTGCAGGTTCCACAGGTGCGCGTAACGGCCGCGCTCGGCCAGCAGGTCCTCGTGCGTGCCGCGTTCGACGACGCGGCCGTGCTCGAGCACGAGGATCTGGTCCGCGTGGACGATCGTCGACAGTCGGTGCGCGATGATCAGCGTCGTGCGATGCCGGGCGATCTCGGCGAGCTCGCCCTGGATGATTTTCTCGGTGCGCGTGTCGAGTGCGCTGGTCGCCTCGTCGAACACGAGGATCGCCGGGTTCTTGAGCAGCGTGCGCGCGATCGCGACGCGCTGCTTCTCGCCGCCGGACAGCTTCAGGCCGCGCTCGCCGACGGTCGTTTCGTAGCCCTGCGGCAGCGTCTCGATGAAGGCGTGCACGTGCGCGGCTTTCGCCGCGGCGACGACTTCCTCGCGGGTCGCGCCCGGCCGGCCATAGGCGATGTTGTAGTAGATGGTGTCGTTGAACAGCACCGTATCCTGCGGGACGATGCCGATCGCCGCGCGCAGGCTGTCCTGCCGCACGTCGCGGATGTCCTGGCCGTCGATCGCGATGCGGCCGGCGGTGACGTCGTAGAAGCGGTACAGCAGCCGTGCCAGGGTCGACTTGCCGGCGCCGGTGGTGCCGACGACGGCGAGCGTATGTCCGGCCGGGATGTGGAAATCGACGCCGCGCAGGATCGGTCGCGCCGGATCGTAGGCGAAGTCGACGTGCTCGAAGCGCACTTCGCCGCCGCGCACGGCGAGCGGCGGGGCATCCGGCGCATCCTCGATCTCGCGTGCCTCGGCGAGCAGGCCGAACATGCGCTCGATGTTGATCAGCGCCTGCTTGACCTGGCGGTAGACCATGCCGAGATAGTTCAGCGGCACCGACAACTGCAGCAGGAACGCGTTCACGAGCACGAAGTCGCCGAGCGTCATCGTGCCGGCGACGACGCCGGCGGCGGCGCGCCACAGCAGCAGCGTCAAGCCGACCGCGACGATGCCGGCCTGGCCGACGTTGAGCACGGCGAGTGTCTTCAGGCTCTTGACCGTCGCTTCCTCGAGCTTAGTCAGGCTCGCGTCGTAGCGTGCGAACTCGTGGCGTTCGTTGCCGAAGTACTTGACCGTCTCGTAGTTCAGCAGCGAGTCGACGGCGCGCTCGTTCGCCTCGGTGTCGGCCGTATTGGCCGCGCGGTACCAGCGCATGCGCCACTCGGTGACCGCGAAGGTGAACGCGATGTAGGTGACGAGTGTCGCCAGGGTGATCGCGGTGAAGGTCCAGTCGAAGCGGGCCATCAGGATCGAGCAGACCAGCGCGATCTCGAGCAGGGTCGGCAGGATCGTGTAGATCGTCCAGTCGAGCAGGTCCGACGTCGCCGTCATGCCGCGTTCGACGTCGCGTGCGACGCCACCGGTGCGACGGTCGAGATGGAATCGCAGCGAGAGCGAGTGCAGGTGCTCGAACACGCGCAGCGTGATGGTGCGCGAGGTCCGCGCGAGCACGCGGGCGAAGACGATCTGGCGCAGTTCCTGGAACAGCGAGGTCGACAGCCGCAGCGCGCCGTAGGCGAGCAGGAGGCCCAGCGGAATCAGCAGCGGCGCAGGTCGCACGTCGAGGCCGTCGATCAGGTCCTTCATGACCAGCGGGACGCCGACGTTGGCCAGCTTCGCCGCGACGAGGAGGATCAGGGCGATGCCGACCCGGTGGCGGTGGCGCCAGACTTCGGGCCACAGGCGGCGCAGTACGGACAAGGTGTTGACGGGGGCGGCTTCGTTCATCGGTTACC
This sequence comes from Rhodanobacteraceae bacterium UBA703, assembly GCA_002297645.1. GTDB lineage: Bacteria > Pseudomonadota > Gammaproteobacteria > Xanthomonadales > Rhodanobacteraceae > Dokdonella_A. The sequence goes on from DBMH01000173.1 coordinate 16,463, forward strand.
TGGCGTTTCGCTGACAGATGCGGCCATCCGGGCGATAGACAACGGGGCGGCGGTCCGCCCCGGGATCGTCGGGACCGGATCGGATCGCATGGTGTTCGCGAGGCCTTCCGATCGCCTCCGCGCGGCCGTCCATGGTCGCACTTTCCCGTCCGTTCATCCGGCGTGGCGCTATGATGCAAGCCCTCTCAGCCGATGGAGAAACGATCATGCGTCCGATTTCGATGCTTGCTGCGGTCCTGCTGCTCGGCGCCGGCTTCGCAGGGGCGCAGGACACCGGGCACCCGGCGTCGCATGCGACCCCGGTGGGCGCGATCGCGCGCGAGAAGGCGCCTGCGGGCGCGAAGGTGTTCTTCGTCGAGCCGAAGGACGGTGCGACGGTGGGGCGCGAGGTTAAGGTGAAGTTCGGCGTCGAAGGCATCGCGATCAAGCCGGCCGGCGACGGCACTCCGGAGAGCGGCCATCACCACCTCCTCATCGACGTGAAGGAGCTGCCGCCGCTGGACGCGCCGATTCCGAACGACGCCAACCACAAGCACTACGGTAAGGGCCAGACCGAGGACACGATTACGCTGGAGCCCGGCACGCACACCCTGCAGCTCGACTTCGGCGACCTCAAGCATGTCCAGTTCGACCCGCCGATCGTGTCGAAGAAGATCACGATCCACGTGCGCTGATCCACGGCGCGCGGCGACCCGGCGAGCCAGCGCGCGTTCGCTGCTGCCCGCTCATCGCGCTTCGTCGATCTTCCGCACGAGGTCGGCGTAGCGCGAATCGCCGTGGAGGCCGATGAGCGCGCGGTCGGTTTTCATCTGGAGCAGGCCGGGATCCTTTTGCACGCGGGCGCGTTCGAGCCACTCGAACGCAGCATCCTTCTCGCCGCGCCAGGCGTGGACTTCGGCGATCTGATATGCCGCGTCCCCGGCATTCTCGGCGATCAGCCGTTCCAGCATCCGCTGCGATTCTGCGGCGTGGCCGAGTGAATGCTCGGCCATCGCGATGCCGGTACGGCTGTAGAGATTGTCGCTGGTGCGACGATAGGCATCGAGCGCCGCTTGCGGTTTTGCGTCGAGCAACTCGGCGTTCCCGATGCTTTGGTAGAGATCCGTCCAGCCGGGATTGAGTTCGAGCGCTCGGCCGAGTGCCCGGCGCGCTTCGCCGAACTGGCCGTCTGCGATCAGGCTCATGCCCAGCGCGCTCCAGGAAACCGACGAGAGCGGATCGAGTTCGAGTGCCTTGCGGTAGGCGACGATTGCTTCGGGATAGCGGCCCACGTGGTCGAGCATGAACGCATACCGCGACAGGATGCGGCTGTCGTGCGGATCGAGCGCCAGAGCGCGTTCGAGGTCCGCTTCGGTCTCCGGTGAGCGCGGATCGACAATCGAGCGCGTGGCACCGCGTACGGCATAGCCTCCGGCGAGATCCGGCGCGAGCGAGATCGCGCGATTGGCGCTCGCCAACGCTTCTTGCAGGGCCGCGGTGCTCGCCGTGTCGTCGTCGGCCCGGATCGCCAGGTTGACCTGCGCCACGGCGCGTTCGATGTGTGCTTCCGCGTATCCGGGGTCCAGTGCGATCGCGGCGTCGAGCGCCTTCAGCGCGGAATTCACGCTGTCCGTGTTGGTGATGCGACGCAGGAACTGGCGTGCGATCAGGAACTGGTCGTAGGCCGCCGGATTGGCGGTGCCGTGCGTATGGTTCGACACGGCCTGCGCTGGCAGCAGCTTCACCTTCAGCGCCTCTACCACCGCTCCTGCGATCTCGTCCTGCAGCTTGAACACGTCGGTGAGCTCGCGATCGTAGGTTTCCGACCACAGGTGCGAACTGTCCGCGGCGCGGATCAGCTGGGCGGTCACGCGCAGGCGGTCGCCGGCCTTGCGCACGCTGCCTTCGAGCACGGTCGTCACGCCGAGCGTCTTCGCGATGGTGGCGACGTCGACATCCTTGCCCTTGAACGAGAACGACGAGGTGCGCGCGATCACGCGCAGCTGCGGGATCTGTGCGAGCAGGTTCAGCAGTTCCTCCGACAGGCCGTCGGAGAAGTACTCCTGGTCCCTGGCCTGGCTCATGTCCGCGAACGGCAGCACCGCGATCGACTCTCGTGCGTCGGTGGCGGAAACCGGCGGATCGGCCGGCGTGCCAGCGGCTTCGAGCGGCGCCGGCGGTGCAGGGGTGTGGCCCAGGCCCGGCACGAACCGGTCGAACAGGAGCAAGCCGACGATGGCGAACAGCACGCCGATCACGAGGCGGTCGAGCTTGCGTCCGGTCAGATGGGTGATGCTGTGCGCCGGATCGACTTCGCCGTCGCGCCGGAGCCCTTCGGGCGTCAGCTCGTAGACCCAGGCGAAGACCAGGGCCGGCACGAATCCGAGCAGCAGGATCAGGAGCACCGCGCGCAGGATCGCCGGTTTCAGTTCGAACATGCCGGTCAGGACGTCGCCGGCCTGCAGGATCAGCCAGCCGACAGCGAGGTAGGCGATCGCCACGCGGATCACGTTGCGGCGCTGCAGTTCGGCGAGAAACTTCGGCATTCCGGCGAACTCCCCCGTGCGCGGACCGGCGGAGTATCCCGCAATCGCCAACCCGTCGCACGCCGGGGGCGTGAATGAACGCCCTCGCGACGGCGGGCGCGGTTCGCATGTCGCCTGCCTCCCGAAGCGTTGCGCGATGCCCTGCTTCTCGGGGGCGGGGGCCACGGGATCGGGACGGTGCGGCGAGGCCTCTCGGCCCGTGCCGCTTCGCTGCGCCACGTTGACTCGGCGAGAGCTTTTTCGTCGCCGCGACGATGGACTGTCCGGGCGGCGTCGAATGGCTCCCTTCCCGCTTGGAGCGCGGGAAGGGAGCGGGATGGTCACTGGATCGGCTGGTCGAACATCAACTGGCGCACGTAGCGCACCGGCGGCGAACCGAACGACAGCGCGGTGTCGTTGTAGCGGCGCAGCGAGAACGCATCGCCTTCGCGCCGCTTCGCTTCGGCGTGCAGGTCCAGGTGTTCCTGCCATCCGACGAAGTAGGTCGGCAGCTGCGCCGAGGTAAGCTGCGCGCGCACCCACTTGCCGGCCGCCTCGCGCTCCTCCTGGAAGGCCTGCACCGTCATCAGGCGCATCGCTTGGTCGCGCGTCATGCCGTCGACGTGGATGCCCTGGTCGAGCAGGGCGTTGGCGATCGTGCGCAGGTCCCACTTCAGGTGGACGAGGCGGTACAGCGGGTCGCCGTCGAGGAAGCCTTCGTCGGCCATGACCTTCTCGGAGAAGACGGCCCAGCCTTCGATGAACGCGCCGGACGACAGCACGGCGCGCAGCACCGAGGGATACTTGTTCGAATGCCACAGCTGCAGGTAGTGGCCCGGCATCGCCTCGTGGATCGTCAGCTCCTCGATCGAGCGGTTGTTGTACTCGCGCAGGAACGAATCGACCTGCTTCTTCGTCCAGTCGTCGGGAATCGGTGACACCGCGTAGAACGTGTCGAGGTTCTTGTCGAGCGGGCCCGGCGAGTCGCAGTAGGCGAGGGCGACGCCGCGCTGGAACTCCGGCATCGGGATGATCTTCAGCGGCGCGTCGGGCAGGCCCACGATGTCCTTCTCGCGCACGAACGCGGTCGCGCGCGCAAGCGCGGCTTCAGCGGTCGCGATGACCCGGTCGCGCTGCGGGCGGTCCGCGTAGGCGAGTTCCAGGGCGGCCTGGATCGCCTTCTGCTGCTGCGCTTCGGTGGGCTTTTCCGGCAGCGGCGGGGCCTTGCGCTTGCCGGCCAGTACCTGCCGCGCGATCGCGTACATCTCAGCGCGCGTACCCGTCATCGAGGCTTCGGCGCGGCGGCGGATCTCCTCGCGCGACAAGGGCGAGTTCAGCGCGAACGCGAGCTTGGCGTCGTAGCGCGACTGGCCGAGGCGGAAGTCGCCGCGGGCATTCGGCACGAGATCGTGGTCGATCCAGCGCTGGTTCTCGTCGACCGCCTTGCGCAGGCCCGCGATCGCGGCGTCGAGGCGCGCGCGGTCGGCGTCGGGCAGCTCCTTCGCATGCGGCACGATCAGGCCGTCGACGAGGCTGAGCACGCCCTTGTTCTGCTTCGAGGCGGTTTCGGCGTGGATCTTCGGCACGCGCGCCGGATCGAGGTTGCCGCGCATCTGTTCGAACAGGTGCGGCAGCTTTTCCATGCGCACGGTGGCCGCACGCAGGCGATCGGGCAAGGGCGCGAAATCGCGTGCCATCAGGTTGTACAGCGCGCCGCCGGCGATCTGGCTGTAGATCAGCGGATCCCAGGTGGCCGCCTGCAAGGTCTCCTCGTTCCAGAGGTCCGAGCGCAGCTGGTTGCGCAGGATCGCGTAGTCGACCTGGTTCGCGCGCGAGAGGCGCGCGTGCTCGATCCGCTCGAGTTCGGCCAGCGTGCGCTGCGAGAAATCGTAGGCACGCTGGCGACTGCCGGGACTCAGGTCGTCGAGTTCCGCGTCGTAGCGGTGTTCGCCGATCTGCGTCGCGGTGACGGGGTTGAGCCTGAACCACCCGTCGAGCCAGCGTTGCGACAGCTCGGCGAACTGCGTATCGGCATTGACCGTGACCGCCGCCTCGGCCTTTTCAGGCGGCTTCGCGGGGGGAGTGGCGGTGCACGCTGCGAGCAGCACGCACAGGGGCAACAGGCGCAACAGGCGCATCGGGAATCTCCGCGTCGGCGCGGCGCGAACGGCCGCGCGCGGACTGTATCCCAGCGCCCTGGCGGAGTCCTACCGCGCCGCCGCAAGATCGATCGCGTAGGTCGCCTTGCCGTCGCCGTTCTCGCGGACCTGGCGGATGCCCTTCAGGCCGGCTGCTTCGGCGACGCCGAGCTTGCCGGCGGCCGAAACGAACTCGACCGGGCCGGCGGTCCTGACCGGCGTGAACCGCCAGCTGCGATCGGCGCCGTCCCGTGCACGCATGAGGTGCTTGCGCTGTTTCACCCATTCGATCAGCACGTCGCGGTTCGCGTCCGGCGCCGACACGACGATGTTGCTGCCGTCGAGGCCGGGGAAGCGGCCGCCTCCGCTGGCGCGGTAGTTGTTCGTCACGACGATGAACGGTTGCGTGTCGGTGACGGGCTTGCCGCGGTGGCGCAGGTTGCGGATGCGCGCGCCCTGCGGCTGCGTCACGTCGATCTCGTAGGACAGGTCGCCCTGCAGCACGTCGAAGTTGTAGCCGACGTACTTGCGGTTGACGAGTTCCTGCGGCGCCGGGTTCTTCGGATCGATGCGGTTGAAACGGCCGGCGGCGTGCTCGAGCCACGCCTTGACGCCGGCGCCGTCGATCTTCACCGCCATCAGCGTGTTCGGATAGAGGTACAGGTCCGCCGCATTGCGGATCGCGAGCGGGCCGGCCGCGATGTCGGTGTAGTCGTTGGCGCCGCCGAAGCCGCCCTTGAACGGCGCGGCGGCGGACAGCACCGGCACGTCCGCGTACTGCGGCAGGTTCTCCGCCACGTAGCGCTCGACGTAGTCGCGCTGCGCGCTGTTCACCGGCTGCAGCGCGGTCACCTCGCCGATGTCGGCGAAGTAGCTCGTCATCGCGAAGTCGCTGTCGCCGATCGGCGTCGATACGTAGCGGATCGTCGCCTGGTGCGCGTCGTCGACGAGTCGCGCGATCTCCGCGTCGGGTTCGACGAAGCTGCCGTCGGCGCGCTTGATGCTGCGCACTTCCGAATGCGTCGCCGCCGGGTCGATCTGCCAGCGGCCGTCCCTGCGCACCAGGGCGAGTTCGATCACGCCAAGTCCCTTGCCCCAGAAGCTGCCCATGACGGCCGGCTTGCCGTGCACGAAGCCGCGCTCGTTGTCGACGCCCGGCATGTTGGCGAAGCGCGACTTCGCATTCCCCGGGTCCGGGAAGGCCGCATGGGAATGGCCGAGCAGGAGCGCGTCGATGCCGGGTTCCTGCGCCAGGTACCAGTTCGCGTTCTCCATGTGGTCGCTGTAGGGCGAGGCATCGATGCCGCCGTGGGAGATCGCGACGACCAGGTCGGTGTTCTGCGCGCGCAGTTCGGGAAGGTATTCGCGCGCGGCTTCGACCAGCCCCTTCGTGGTGACCTTGCCTTCGAGGTTGAGCTTGTCCCATTGCAGGATCGGCGGCGGCGTGAAGCCGAGCAGGCCGACGCGCACGTCGCCCTCGCCGTCGGCGCCTTCCGCCGTGCGGTAGCGGACTTTCGCGTCGACCCAGCCGTACGGCGCGTAGATCGGCTGGCCGTCGCGCGCGCTGAACACGTTCGACAGCACGAGCGGGTAGTGCGGGCCGCTGCACTTGCGCGCCGGCACGCCGTCGACGTTCATCGGATTCTTCGTGACCTGCGCAAGGAACGGCAGGCCGTAGTTGAATTCATGGTTGCCGATCGTGCCGCCGTCGTAGCCGAGCGCGTCCATCGCGCGGTACATCGCCAGTTCCTCGTCGCAACCGACGGGCTTCACCAGCGCCTGGTAGTCGGCCAGCGCGGTGCCCTGGATCGTGTCGCCGGCGTCGAACAGCAGCGAGTGGGGATACTGCTTGCGCGCTTCGCGCACCAGCGTCGCGAGCCGCTCGAAGCCGAGCGAAGGGTCCTCGGCGAGCTGGTAGTAGTCGTAGCTGCGGATGTTCGAATGGACGTCGGTCGATTCGAGCAGCGCCAGCGTCGCGCGGGAGCCTTCGGGAATGGTGGCCCTGGCGGGCTGGGTGGAGTGTGGCGTCGTCGCGCAGGCGGACAGCAGCAGGACGGCGATCGACAGGGCGAGCAGGGGGCGGTTCATGGCGGAATCGATCAGGAGGATTCCGCGTATTCTGCCCGATCCGTGTGACTGCATTTCTCCCTCACGCGCTTGCGGGGAGAGCCTGCGCCTGTTGTCCTCACGCGCTTTCGGGAGAGCCCCGGCCTGTTTTCCTCTCCCGCGTGCGGGAGAGCCCATGCCAGTTTCCCTCTCCTGCTTGCGGGAGAGGACAGGGTGAGGGGCGCCGGAGTTGACGCGCTCCACTTCGCTCGCCCTCACCCGCCGCACTGCACGCGGCGACCTCTCCCGCAAGCGGGAGAGGTGACCGCGGTCCTGCTGGCGGGAGAGGTGAACGACGGTGTCGACGATCCGCTCAGAACCGCACGGAGGCTTCCACGCCCCACATCCGCGGCGGCGTGATGCCGGCGCTGGTGGTGCCGAGGACCGAGGTGCTGATGTTGTTGATGCCGGTGACGTAGCGCTTGTCGAACACGTTGTTGACGAAGACCGCGAAGCTCCACGGCACATCCGCGGCGGACCAGCCGACGCGGAAGTCGGCGCGCGTCTGCGCCTGCCCGACCTTGAACGGCAGGCGATTGATGCAGCTGCCCTGCAGCGCCGAATCGGCGTTGCAGCGTGTCTTGCCGGTGAATGCGCCCTGCAGCGCGAAATCGAGGTCGCCGTGGAAGACGTCGTGGACGACGTAGTCCAGTCCGACCATGCCGGACCATTGCGGCAGGCCGGTCGCCTGGCCGGATAGGTCGCGGCCTTCCGAGGTCACGTACTTGGCGTAGCTCTGGTCGATCCACGCCGCGGCGGCGGTCACGCGCAGGGCATCGGTCGCCTGCCAGCGCGCCTCGAACTCGACACCCTTGGCCTCCTGGTCGCTCGGGATGATCTGGTATTGCGGCAGGTCCTCGCCGCTGCCGCCGCCGTTGGAGACGAGGGTCAGGTTCGGCAGGTTGGAGTACTTGTAGTAGTAGACCGAGGCGTTGAGCAGCAGGCGCTGGTCGGGGAACCAGCTCTTGATGCCGGCCTCGTAGTTGCGCACGGTCTGCGGGCGGTACACCGAGCCCACTTCCAGCGCGTTGAAGCCGCCGGCCTGGTAGCCCTTGGTCGCCGAGCCGTACAGCATGACGTTCTCGGCCAGCTTGTAGTCGAGCACGACGCGTGGGCTGGTGTCGTTCCAGCTGCGCCTCAGGTCGACCGGATGCGCCTGCGTGGCGGGGGTGACGAAGTAGATGTTCTGCTGGAAGGTCTCCAGCGGGATGCCGAGCGCGTCGAGCAGGCCGAGCGCGTTGATCGCGGCCAGCGTCCGGTCCAGCTCCGGCGCGATGCGTCCCGGCGTGTACCAGCTGAAGTCGCGCTGGTCGCGCGTGAAGCGCACGCCGGTGGTCAGGTTCAGGCGGTCGCTCAGGTGCCAGATCACGTCGCCGTAGATCGCCGTCGCCTTGGCGATGCCGCGGTTGTGCATGTTTTCCTGCCATGGATCGCCGAGCAGGGAATACTGGAAGCCGGCCGCGGCGAGACCCTGCGTCAGCGGTCCGTAGAGGCCGCCGGGCGCCACGCCGAGGTTGGTCAGCAGCGTGTCGATGCTGTCGGTGAACAGGTTGATCTGGCTGGTCTGGCGGCCGTCGTCCTTGTACCAGCTGACGCCGCCGACCCAGTCGGCGAGATCGGTCTTGCCGGACAGCTTGAACTCCTGCGACCAGCTCTTGTGGCGCTCGATGTTGACGTCGTCGAGGTACAGGTAACGCCGGTTGGTGCCGTCCTGGTCGGCGCGGTTGAACGTGTGGAAACGCTGGAACGAGGTCAGCGAACTGAAGTCGCCGAACGCGAACGGATGCTCCACGCGCAGCACGAAGGCGTCGTAGGTGCGCGATTCGCGGTTGTCGATGGTGTCGTTCAGCACCGGCGCCTTGCGCGGGTCGAGATAGGTGCTGACGTCCGGCTCGGACGGCGGCAGGGCCGGCCAGTCGGGCAGGCGCGTGATGCCGATGGCGGGCCGCGAGGGCTGCTTCAGGCGCTCGTGCTCCCATGACAGGTTCACCAGCGTGTCGGCCGGCGCGTTCCACTGCACCTGCGTGCGCAGACCCCAGTCGTCCGCCTTGTAGTAGGGCTGGCCGTTGGCTGCATCGCGCAGCCAGCCATCGCTCTGGTTGTCGACGAAGCTCATGCGCAGCGCGAGATCCTGGCTCAGCGGCAGGTTCAGCACGCCGTCGAGGTAGCGCTGGCCGTGATTGCCGATGCGCGTGCGCGCCTGCGCCTCCAGCTCGGAGCCGGGCGCGACGGTCGTGACGGAGATCGCGCCGGCGGCGCTGTTGCGGCCGAACAGCGTGCCCTGCGGACCCTTCAGCACCTCGACGCGCTCGATGTCGTTGAACATCATCAGCGCGCCGCCGGTCTTGCCCATGTAGACGCCGTTCTCGTACACGCCGACCGGCGAATCGGTGCCGATGCCGAAGTCGGACGTGCCGATGCCGCGCAGGCCGAAGTTCGGCTGCGTCGCCTGGTCGCCGTTGACGCTGAGCCCGGGGATGTACATGTCCATCTTGGACAGGTCCGTGGCGGCGAGCGTGTCGATCTGCTTCGCCGTGACGACCTGCATCGCGATCGGCACTTCCTGCACCTGCTGGGTGCGGCTCTGCGCGGTGACCGTGATGTTGCCGAGCTGCTGCGCGGCGGCGTCGGCCTGCTTGTCGGCCGTGTCGTCGCGGGCCGGAGCCGCCTGTTCCTGCGCACCGTCTTCGGCACCGGCCGGCGCTTCGGCGAGGGCTGCTCCGCTTGCGATCAGCGTCGCTGCGCCGGCGACCAGCGCGGCGCGCACGTGCCAGGCCAGTCGGTTGATGTGGATGGTCTTCACTGCGATCTCCCCCGGGGTTTTCACGTAGGCAACGTCACTCCGTCGTTCCCGCGAAAGCGGGAATCCGACGGCCTATTCCTTCACCGAACTGCCAGGACAGCGGATTCCCGCCTGCGCGGGAACGACGCCGGTACCTCTGTGCGGACTTTCTCGAGCGGACAGCATCGACCTGCTCCCGGTCTGGTGTCGTCGTCAGGCGTCGCAGTTTCCGGGCATCGCGGCGATCCAGGCGCGGATCAGCTCGACGCCTTCACGATGCGTGGTGTTGCGTCCCATCTCCGGCATCATCACGCCGGGCTCGTCCGACACCATGCGATAGAGCAGGATCGACTCGTCGGGCCGGCCCGGCACGATGTCGAGCAGGCGGTCGCCGGTGCCGCGCCCGGCCGCGACCGGCGGCTTGCACAGGCCGAGGCGGCGCAGGTCGGTCGCCCCACCGCGCAGGTCGAGCGCCGTCGTGTTGGCCGGACCGGTCGGGCTGTGGCACTGGCTGCAGTTGACGTCGAGGTAGGCGCGCGCCCGCGCTTCGAGCGGCTGCGAGGCGTCGTGCCAGTCGGCGTCGCGCGGCAGGTCGCGTGCGGGCAATCCGGCGAGATAGCCCTTCGCGGACCAGTGCGCGAGCTGGTTGCGCCTGCCGTCCGCGTAGTCGTAGTCGCGATTCAGGTGGCGCGCCTTCGGCCCGAGCGGCTCGATCTGCTTCGCCTTCACGTTGGCGACGTGGCAGCCGGCGCACTGGTTCTCGTTCGGGACCACGTAGGTGAACGCTTCGCGCTGCCCTTGCTCGTCGACCAGTTCCAGCGGAATCGCGTCGCCGGTGCGGGCCAGTTCCGCCTCCGTCTGCGCGGCGTTCCAGACGTAGGGAATCGCGTCCCAGCCGTGGTCGCGCCGCACCAGGACGCGCGTCTCGATCAGGCGGACCCGCGCCAGGTCCAGTGCTTCGTGCGTGCCGCCGGCGGAGAAATCCCGCGCGACGTCGTAGGTCCGCGCGACCGCCTTCGTGCCGTGTCCCTCACCGGCGGCGAGCGGGTAGTAGAACGTCTTCGTCAACACCGTGCCGACCGGGAAGTCGAACGGACCTTCGGGCTCGTACTTCGCCGTCGTTCCCTCGGGCATCCACACGGTGCGGAACTTGTGCGCGTAGTCGCTGAACAACGGCGTGGCGAGGTCGTAGGGCACGACGTCGGCGTTCGGCACGAGCCGGCCGCCGCGCGCCTCGACCAGGTGCCAGTCGCTGAGCCGGGCCGGCTTGCCTTCGGCGAAGTAGCGCGCCGGTTCCGGCGTGCGCGCGCATCCGGCGAGGGTGGCGAGGGCGAGCAGGGGAAGCAGCGCCGCACGGATCCGCCGCGACGTCGGGATGAGATTGCCTGGGCTCACGGAATCAGGCCTTTTCCTTCAGTTCGACCGGCGCCAGCGGCGGCAGCTCGCAGTCGAATTCCTGCTTGCCGACCTTCGGATTCTTGAAGCCGTTCGGGCCGTCGACGTTCAGCACTTCCGCGTCGCCGTTGCGCACGCAGATGCGCTGCCCGGCCGGGTACTGGCCGTCCACCAAGGCCTTCACGTCGACGAAGCCGTCCCAGAGCACGTCGGGGAAGTGGCCGCCGAGGCCGAACATCGACACCTTCAGCGCTTTCCAGTCGAGCCCGTCGGGCGAATCGCCGCCGCCGGAGAAGCGGTTGCCGTAGATGTGGATCGCCTTCGGATACGGGTCGTAGCCCTCGGTCGGCTTCTTGTCGGCGAAGTTCGTGATGAAGTAGCTGGCGATGATCACGTTCGCCGTGCGGTTGTCGGCGATGTCGTTGTCGAAGATCTCGACGCGCGGATTCGAAGTGACGATCACGCCCGATCCGGCCGGCACGCTGGCGACGGCGGTGCCCTTCGCGCCGAAGTTGCCGAGGTTGTTGGCGACGACCTTGTTCTTGAACACGCGCGTGTGCTCGCCGTGCTGGCTGAGGTCCGGCATGTTGAACACGAGGATGCCGCCGGTGTTGCCGGTGGCGGTGTTCTCGTAGACGTCGGCGCGCACCGAATTCTCGATCTCGATGCCGGCGACGTTCCTCTCGGCGCGGTTGCGGCGCACGACGATGTCCTGCGACTGGCCGACGTAGATGCCGGCGTCGCGCGCGCCGAACGAGGAAGAATCCTCGATCAGCACGTTGCGGCATTTCACCGGGTAGATGCCGTAGGCGCCGTTGTCCTTCGACGGCCCGGCGGTCCATTCGACGCGCACGTCGCGGATCGTGATGTTCGTTCCGTCGTTGATCTTGAGCCCGTCGCCCTTGGAGTCCTCGATCGCGAGATGCTCGATCGTGAAGTCGTTGGCGTAGACGAGGATGCCTTCGGGGCCGGAGACCTGTTTCTTGAACGAGAGGATGCTCTTGTCCGCGCCGGCGCCGCGGATGGTCACGCCGTCGGCGCGCAAGGTCAGCACGCGCTGCAGCGAATGCGTTCCGGCGGGGATCTCGATGACGTCGCCGGGCTTGGCGTCCAGGAACTGCTCCTGCAGCTTCTTCTCGAACGCGGCCTCCGCGTCGGTCGGCGGCGGTGGCGGGCTCTGGCTGCAGCCGGCGGCGAGGGCGCAGAGAGCGGCGAGGGCGGACTTGCGCATGGCGTTGTTCCTCTCGGGACGATCCGTCGAATGTGCGCTCGAACGCTCGTTCGAGAATAGGGGAAGAAGGGCACGCCAGGGGGGGCAAAGCGGCCATCGTGTCGAGTCAGCCCCCTCGGCTCAGTCCGCGGGCTGCCGCATCGCCGTCGGCGTGGTGCCGGTCCAGCGCTTGAACGCGCGGCGGAACTCGCGCGCGTCCGAGTAGCCGACCTCGCAGCCGATCTCGGCCACGCTCAGCGCGCCGGCGGTGAGCAGTTCCAGCGCGCGTTCGGCGCGCAGCTGGTCGTGGATCTCGCGGTAGACGCGGCCGGAATGGGCGAGCTGGCGCCGCAGCGTGCGTTCGGACAGGTTCAGCATCTGCGCGACCTCGCCGAGCGTGGGCTGCTCGGCCAGCCGCCGCCGCAGGATGCGCTCGACCGAGGCGGTGACTTCGCTCTGGCGCTGGATCTGTGCCGCCTGCTCGCGGCAGATCGCCAGGGCCTGCTGGGCGCTGACGGGGTGATGCGTCGGCAGCCGGCGGCCGAGCCAGTGCGTGGCGACGATCAGGCGGTTGCGGGGGGCGCCGAAACGCACCTCGCAGCCGAACAGCCGGCGGTAGTCCGCCGCGTGCCGCGGTGCCGGATAGGTCAGCTCCAGCCGTTCCGGCCGGAAGCCCGGCCCGACCAGGCTGCGCGCGAGGTTCAGCGTGCTGGCGAACAGCTCCTCGCACAGGAACCCGAGGATTTCCTCGTCCGGGAAGCGCGGCCGCGCGAGCAGCGCGACCTCGTGCTCGTTCGGCGTCTCGATCTCGACGTCCATCAGCGCGCCGGTGATCTCGGCGAACTCGACCCCGATGGCGACCGCGTCGCCGAACGTGCGCGCCGTCATCATCGCCAGCCCCATGATGCCGAACGTGCCGTTCGACTGGTGCGCGCCGACCTCGAGCCCGAAACCGCTGCGGCCGATCGCGCGCAGGGCACGCCGGATGATCAGGCTGGCCTGCCGGTACGACACGCGCACCGACGCGTCGTCGATCTGCGCGCGGGTCAGGCCGAGCCCGGCCAGCCACGGCTCGACCGCGGCGCCATCGGCATCGGCGAGCTGGGCGATCACGGCGAGGATCGTCGTCGGGATCACCGCGGCGGTGTAGCGCGCGTCCGCCGGCGCGGTGCGCGCGGCGACTTTCGGTCGGTGGGCCTTGAGCGCGGCGGAGCGGGGCACGGCGGGATTCATCGGCGCGATGCTAGCGGGCGCGATGCGGCAAGTCGCGACGCAGTGCGCCATCGGCGTCTTGCCGCGTAAAATGCGCGGCCCCCATCCAGTCGCATCGCCAATGACCGTCCGTACCCGTTTCGCTCCCAGTCCCACCGGTTACCTGCACATCGGCGGCGCGCGCACCGCGCTGTACTGCTGGCTGGAGGCACGCCACCGCGGCGGCGAGTTCATCCTGCGCATCGAGGACACCGACCGCGAGCGGTCGACCGACGCCGCCGTCCAGGCAATCCTCGACGGCATGAGCTGGCTCGGCCTGTCGCACGACGAGGGTCCGTACTACCAGACGCTGCGCATGGACCGCTACCGCGAGGTCGCGGCGGAACTGGTACGCGCCGGCAAGGCCTACTACGCCTACGAGACGAAGGAAGAACTCGAGGCGATGCGCGCCGAGGCGATGGCCAAGGGCGAGAAGCCGCGCTACAACGGCCACTACCGCGACCGCGACGAGCCACTGCGGGACGACCCGAACCGCGTGCTGCGCTTCCGCAACCCGACCTCGGGCAGCGTCGTGTTCGAGGACAAGGTCAAGGGCCGCATCGAATGGAACAACGAGGAACTCGACGACCTCGTGCTGATCCGCTCCGACGGGTTCCCGACCTACAACTTCGCGGTCGTCGTCGACGACATCGACATGCGCATCACCGACGTGATCCGCGGCGACGACCACGTCAACAACACGCCGCGCCAGATCAATATCTACCACGCGCTCGGCGCGGACGTGCCGAGTTTCGCGCATCTGCCGATGATCCTCGGCGCGGACGGCCAGAAGCTCAGCAAGCGCCACGGCGCGGTCAGCGTCATGCAGTACCGCGACGACGGCTTCCTGCCACACGCGCTGCTGAACTACCTCGTGCGCCTGGGCTGGTCTCACGGCGACCAGGAGATCTTCTCGATCGCGCAGATGGTCGAGCTGTTCGACGCCGCCGACGTGAACAAGTCGGCCGCGCGCTTCGACCTCGAGAAGCTGTCGTGGCTGAACCAGCAGTACCTGAAGAACGACGATCCACGCGAAATCGTCCCGCACTTCGAGTGGCACCTGCGCGCGGCCGGCATCGACCCGTCCGCGGGGCCGGATCCGGCCGACGTGATCGTCGCGCTGCGCGACCGCGCCAAGACCTTGAAGGAAATGGCCGATAAGGCGGCGATCTGGTACGGGCCGCTGCGGACCTACGACGACGCGGCGGTGGCCAAGCACCTGAAGACGCCGACGGCGCGTCCCGCGCTGGAAGCCGCGCACGCGCAGCTGGCGGCGCTCGCCGAATGGAAGGTCGAGGCGATCCACGGCGCGATCGAAGCAGCCGCCGCGGCGATCGGCGAGGGCATGGGCAAGGTGGCGCAGCCGCTGCGCGTCGCGCTGACCGGCACGCAGGTGTCGCCGTCGATCGACCACACTGCCTTCCTGGCCGGCCGCGACGAGGCGCTGCGCCGTATCGAGGCGGCATTGAGGAAGGCGGATTGACGTCGTGGACAGGGAGAGTCGCGAACGGTAGACCCGCGTCGTTTTCCCTTCCCCCGCAGGCGGGGGAGGGTGCCGAAGGCGGATGGGGGCAACGAAGCGAAGTGCCTCGTTCCGATGGCCCTCACCCCAGCCCTCTCCCGCAAGCGGGAGAGGGGAGAATTGCGGAGTATTGATGGATACGGGTTGCACGCTGGCCGCGCTCGCAGGCGTCGATCAAAGCGATCCGGAGGCCGTGCAGGCCCTGCTGCAGACCTGTATCGGCACGCTGCTCGATCCGGTGCTGTGGTGGTGGGCGCTCGCGCTCACGATCGTCTGCGCCGTCGTCGGTGCGCTGATCGGCCGGATGAAAGGGCGCTGGCTCGCCGGCCTGCTCTGGGGCGTTCTGCTCGGGCCGATCGGCTGGATCGTGATCGCGCTGTCGACGCCGGTCGCGCAGGGATGTCCCGAATGCGGGCAGCCGAACGCCGCATCGGCCGCATCCTGCCGGCATTGCGGCGTCGACCTGCGGTCGGCCGCACAGCGCAGCCAGCGTTCGCGCCTGAAGCGCGACGACTGGGCCAGCCGGCGGCGCGACTGAATCAGGCGCGATCGAATCGAGCACGATCGAATCGTGCACGATTGAAACAGGGCAGCCGATCCCTCACTATCTTCGGAGCATGTCCCACGCAACGCACCACCGCGAGCCTCACGATCACCCGCACGACGCCGCCGCGTTCGTCGGTGCCGTCGCGAGCGCCTGCGAGGAGCGCGGACTGCGGCTGACGCCGTTGCGGTTGCGCGTGCTGGAGCTGATCGCCGCGGAAGCGAAGCCAGTCAAGGCCTATGACCTGCTCGACCGCCTCAAGGACGAGCACAGCGGCGCGGCGCCGCCGACGATCTATCGAGCGCTCGATTTCCTGCTCGAGAACCGCTTCATCCACAAGCTCGAATCGATCAATGCCTTCGTCGGCTGCCATCATCCGAGCGAGGCGCACCAGGTCCCGTTCCTGATCTGCGACGTCTGCTCCAGCGCGACCGAGCTCTGCGACGAGCGCGTCTCGAAGCTCCTGAACGAGCAGGCGCGCGAGCGCGGTTTCGGTCCGCGCGCACAGACGCTCGAAGTGCACGGCGTCTGCGCGCAGTGCCGCGCCGCGGCCAAGCCGGACTGACGTCCGTTGCGGCCGGTCGCATTCCGGCGATGGGTTCTTAGCGGATTCGCGTACCGCCTTTGCGGACGTACCGGCTCGAAGCCACGCTTTCTCCTTTCCGGCGGGTTCCGCGGAGGTGCGAGGTGATCGAGGAACTCGGCAGCGTGCGCGACGCGTGGCGGGACGCGCTTTCCCGGGTGGAATTCGAGCGCCCGGACACGGAGTTCCGGGACCGCCTGATCCGCAAGATCGACGGCAGCTGGCCGCGGCCGGCGGGCATCGACACGAGTACGGGCTTCGCCTTGCAGATCGCCGTGCAGATGCTCTGCACGCACCAGGATGACGGGACGGCGCGGCAACTGGTGCAGGCGATGATCGACCACAGGAAGCGGTTGCTGGACATCGCGCTCGATCCCGGTGCAGACATCACCCTGCAACCGATCGAGGCGGCCTTGAACACCGCCGCGGCGCAGACCGTCCTGCAGGCTTCGGCGCCCGATCGCGCCATCCTGCGTCGCCTCGTGTGCTTCTTCATCGAACGCTTTCCGAGGAAGCGATCGCTGCACAGTTCGTTCTCCAGCCGCCTGCTGGCGTCCGCCTATGCGGCATGGCTGCTGCAAGACCTGGATCTTCTGCGGGAACTGACGTCGTTGCGCGCGTCCGTCGGCGAGTATCCGCTGCAATGGCCCTTCCTGCGGGCCGTCGCGAAGCGGTCGCGAACGGAAACGGTGGACGGTGTGTCCTACCTCCGCTGCGACGACGAGTCCGCACGGCAGGAATTTCTCCGTTTCTTTCGCTCGAACCGCTGGCCGTTCCCGTCGCAGAGGCCGCCGGAGCTGGGCCGCGAGGCGGTGTTCATGGGGCCGAACCTCGGCGCCTACTACTTTTCGTGGCTGTACCTGCAGACCTTCGCGCCGACTCCGATCCGGCAGACGGATTGGAGCGTGCTGGGGGAACTGATGATGGGATGAGGGCCGGCTGCCGCGACGGCTGCTGCGATGTCGCCGAAAAGCGGGTGTCGGACGCATCGGCGCGGTCGTCGCGGAAAGCGCCGGAAGAGATCGGCCCCGCCGGTTGTATGCGAAGATCCTTCGTTCGAACGCGCGCCGGTCGCCGGGTCCCGCGGTTCCTCCCGGCGGCACGCCGTGCAGCGGATCGCCCGGCCGGACGCGCGCGGTGGCGGTTCCGCCGCCTCCCTGTTTCGGGGGCCGGTGCGCGGGCATCACAGGAGGTTTCCTTGCACGATACGCTGCTGCTGTTCGGCGCCACCGGCGATCTCGCTGCGCGGCAACTGTTTCCCTCGTTGCTGCATTTGTTGCGCGACCGGCTGCTCCCCGACGATTTTCGCATCGTCGCGGTCGCGCGGCACGCATACGACGATGCGGCGTTCCGCGACTGGCTCGGCGAGCGGTTGGCCGGCGAGGACAACGGCGAAGACGTGCGCGCCGAGCTGCTGCGCCGGGTCGAGTACGTCGCGGTCGACCTGAGCCAGCCGGAGGCGCTCGCGCAGGCGCTCGCGGGATATGCCGAGGGGCGTCGTTGCGTCAGCTACCTGTCGACGCCGCCGTACCTGTTCGTGCCGATCGCGCAGGGGCTGAAGGCAGCCGGTCTGCTGGAGGCGCCGTCGCGCCTCGTGCTCGAGAAGCCGATCGGCAGCGACCTCGAATCGGCGCGTGCGATCAACGCGGCACTCGGTGCCTGCCTCGGCGAGGACCGCATATTCCGCATCGACCACTATCTCGGCAAGGCGGCGGTGCAGAACCTGCTCGCGCTGCGTTTCGGCAACACCTTGCTCGAAGCGGTCTGGCACCACCGCTGGATCGAGTCGGTCGACATCCTCGTCGCCGAGACTGCCGGCGTCGACGGCCGCGAGAGCTACTATGCCGACTACGGCGCGTTGCGCGACATGGTGCAGAACCA
>DBMH01000093.1 GCA_002297645.1 Rhodanobacteraceae bacterium UBA703
GCGGCTCCCGCGGCGCCCACCGCGGCACCGGTCATCGCCCCAGCGCCGAGCTGCGGGCCGCCCGACACCAGCCCGGTCGCGATGCCCGGCCCGAAGATGCCGAGCGCCAGCAACGCGAGCGAAGCCAGCATCACCACCAGCGCGTGGTCGATCGAGGGTTCGTCGGGAGTGACCTGGAATTCGGCGAACAGTCCGGAACCGATGCCGACGATCACCGCCAGCACCAGCACCTTGATGCCGGAGGACACGACATTGCCGAGCACTTTCTCGGCGAGGAATGCGGTCCGGTTCCACAACGCGAACGGCACCAGCACGAAGCCCGCGAGCGTGGTCAGCTTGAACTCGATCAGCGTGATGAAGAGCTGCACCGCCAGCATGAAGAAGCACACGATGACGACCAGCCACGCGAGGAACAGCACGGCGATCGGCGCGACGTTGGCGAACACTTCCGGGAAGCCGGCCATCTCGCCGACCTGTGCCAGGATCGGCGCCGCGGCGTCGATGCCGGTCTTGGCCAGGCGTCCTGGGTGCAGGAACGTCTGCATGTCGAGCGACCCCGTCGCCATCAGGCCCAGCCCCGCGAACGAGCGGAACACGATGCCGGAGAGCGTGTTGAAGTTGCCGATGAGGTACGCGAACGCGCCGACGTAGAGCACCTTGCGGATGAGCTTGGCCAGCACGTCCTCGCCCTGCCCCGTCGCGTGGCCGAGCGCCCAGTACAGCCCGGCCAGCGTCATGTCGATCGCCACCAAGGTTGCGGTCAGGAACGCGACCTCGCCGTGCAGCAGGCCGAAGCCCGAGTCGATGTAGCGCGAGAACGTATCGAGGAAGCGGTCGATCACGGTTACATCGTTCATGGCGGCGCGCCCTCTTCCGCGGGACCGTCGAAGGTGGGCGGAATCGGTGGCAGCTCGGCCAGCGTGCGGTACTCGTCCGGCCCGGAGCGGCCGGAGAAGAACCGCTGCCGGTCGGCCTGCGCCGCCCGGGCGCAGAGCGTCGCGTCGTGCCGGCCGCCGCGGCATTGCGCGACAAGCGCATGCAGCCGCGCCGGATCGGCGGCCAGCGGCACCTCGGCCGGCCGGTCGCAGCCGGCCAGCACGAGCCCGAGGCCCAGGAACACGAGCAGGCGTCCCATCGCCGCCGCCTCACTGGCCGTAGAAGGACACGGGCGCCGGCGTGTACGGCGTGCCGTCGCCCAGGAAGCGCCGCGTCACCTCGCGGCCGCGCTCGGTGGCCGCTGCCTGCCTTGCCAGTTCCAGCGACACCGCCCGGTCCTGCGTGAGCTGGAGCCGCTGCGCCTGGATCGACTGCTTCGCCTGCAAGGCCAGCAGCTGATTCATGGCCTGCATCGTCTGCAGCGCCCCCTCGGCCGACTGGCTCTTGCCGACGAGGTCGGCCAGCACGCTTTCGTCGCCGCCGAGATTCCGCGACGCCTGGGCCTGCATCCGCATCGCGGTCTGCAGGCCGTCGCGTGTGTTCTTCCAGCGCTCCTGCGCATCGCGCAGCATCTGCTGGCCGCTGACCGCGGTGGCGTACTGCTCGGGGTACAGGCGCTCGAACTCTTGGTCCAGGTTCGCCACTTCGTAGGCCAGGCCCTTGGCCCGGGCGATCAGCTGCGCGGTCGTGGCGAGGTTCGCGCGCAGCTCGCCGACCACGCTGGACGGCAGGCTGGCGAGGTTGCGCGCCTGGTTCATCAGCGATTGCGCCTCGTTCTGCAGCTGCCGGATCTGGTTGTTGATCTGCTCCAGCGTGCGGATCGCGGTCAGCGTGTTCTGCACGAGGTTCGTGGGATCGACCACGACCCATTGCGCGTGGGACGTGACGGCGGTGCACAGCAGGGCCGCGACGGCGGCCGCGACAAGGCGCTTCTTCATGACCGGTTCTCCTGCAAGGGGTCGGATGCCAGGGCGGAGCCCGGCACAAGGCCGGGGAAGTCGGGCAGAAGGTCCGCCGCCCAGTCGAGGCCGCGTTGGCGCAGCCATGCCTCGGCGAAGCGCGGCGCGCCCGCCTCGCCCAGCACGCGGTCGATGTCGCGCTGGTCCTGCGGCGTGGCGGCGCCCGCGAACGCGAGCGCGACCTGCCCGAGGTCGAGATCGAACAGGCGATTGCCGAGGCGCGATTGGTAGTAGTAGTCGCGCTTGGGCTGCGCCGCGGCGACGATCTCGATCTGCCGGCGGTTGAGGCCGAAGCCCTCGTAGATCGCGCGGATCTGCGGCTCGGTCGCCTGCGGGTTCGGCAGGAAGATGCGGCTCGCACAGCTCTCGATGATCGCCGGCGCGATCGCCGATTCCTTGACGTCGGCCAGCGACTGCGTGGCGAAGACCACGCTGACGTTCTTCTTGCGCAGCGTCTTCAGCCACTGGCGGATGCGCGCCGCGAATATCGGGTCGTCGAGGAACAGCCAGGCCTCGTCGAGGATCAGCAGCGCCGGCGCGCCGTCGAAGCGCTCGCCGAAACGCGCGAACAGGTAGCCCAGCACCGACTGCACGGCGGCGGGACTGGCCATCAGCTCTTCCATCTCGAAGCACTGCACGTCCGCCGTGCCCAGCCGGTCGCGGTCGGCGTCCAGCAGCCGGCCATGCGCGCCGCCGAGCACGTAGGGCGCGAGCGCCTGGCGCAGTGCGTTCGATTGCAGCAGCACCGACAGGCCCGTCATCGTGCGCTGCTCCACCGGCGCGCCGGCGAGGCTGCCCAGTGCCGACCAGACGGCCGCCTTCTCGTCGGGCCCGACCGCGACGCCCTCGTGCCGCAGGCGGCCTTCGACCCATTCCGCGGCCCAGGTGCGATGGCTCTCGCGATCGATGCGGGCGAGCGGCTGGAACGCGATGCCGCCCTCGGCGCCGAGGTCGTAGTGCTCGCCGCCCAGGCCCAGGATCGTGGCGCGCATCGAGCGGCCCATGTCGAAGGCGAAGATGCGCGAGCCACGATAGCGCCGGAACTGCATCGCCAGCGTCGCCAGCATGGCCGACTTGCCCATGCCGGTTGGGCCGGCGACGAGCACGTGGCCGACGTCGCCGACGTGCGTCACCAGCCGGAACGGCGTGGCGCCGTCGGTGCGCGTAACGACCAGCGGCGGGCCGTCGAGGTGGTCGTTCTTCTCCGGCCCCGCCCACACCGCCGACAGCGGCATCAGGTGCGCCAGGGCCAGCGTCGAGACGATGGGCTGACGCACGTTCGCGTAGGCGTTGCCGGGGATCGAGGACAGCCACGCGTCGACCGCGTTGAGGGTCTCGGGGATCGTCACGAACCCGCGCCCCTGGATGACACGCTCCACCCGCCGCCGCTGCTCGTCGGCCACGGCGGCGTCGGCATCCATGACGGTGACGGTCGCCGTCAGGTAGCCGAAGGACACCTGGTCGCCGCCGAGCTCCTGCAAGGCGGCATCCGCATCCGCCGCCTTGTTGCCCGCATCGGTATCGAGCAGCGGCGACTCCTGCTGGAAGATCGTCTCGCGCAGCAGGGCGAGCACGTTCTTGCGCTTGGCGAACCACTGCCGGCGCAGGCGCACGAGTTCCTTCTCGGCCTCCGACTTGTCCATGCACAGGAAGCGCGTGCTCCAGCGGTAGGCAAAGCCCAGGCGGTTGAGGTCGTCCAGCATCCCGGGCCAGGTGGACGTCGGAAAGCCCCGCACGGTCACCACGCGCAGGTGCACATCGCCCAGCATCGGCGCCAGGCCGCCGGTGAGCGGTGCGTCGGCGAGCAGCGCATCGAGATGGAACGGCACCTCGGGCACGGCGACGCGATGGCGCCGTGGCGAGACCGTCGCGTGCAGGTAGGTCAGCGTCTGGTCGTCGTCCAGCCAGGCGATGTCCGGCATCACGCCGTCGAGCAGGTCGAGGACGCGATCGGTTTCCGCGACGAACGCATGCAACCGCTCGCGCCAGTCCACGCCCGTCGCCGGCGTGTTCTCGTAGAGCATCCGGGCAGCACGGGCGCGGGATTCCTCCGGCGGCAGGTACTGCAGCGTCAGGTAGTAGCGGCTCTCGAAGTGGCTGCCGGATTCCTCGAACGCCGCGCACCGCTCCTCGTCCACCAGCCACGACAGCGGCTCGGGGAAATCCGAATGCGGATAGCCCGCCGCCGGCCAACGCTCGGCCCCGACGTACAAGGCCCAGCCCGATCCGAGTCGGCGCAGCGCATTGTTCACGCGCGCGGACGTCGCGACCAGCTCGCCCTCCGTCGCGCTGTCGAGGTCCGGCCCGCGGAAGCGCGCCGTGCGCTGGAACGAGCCGTCCTTGTCCAGCACCACGCCCGGCGCGACCAGCCCGGCCCAGGGCAGCCAGTCGGCGAGCATCGCGGGCCGCCGGCGGTATTCGGCGAGATTCAGCATGGCGTCCTCCTCACACGTCCAGCAGCGGGGGATGCTTGAGGTGCCGCGCGAACACCGGCATGAACTGCGGATCGAGCCGCGCGCCCCAGACCGCGAGCACATGGCCGACGATCCAGAGCACGATGCCGGGAATCCACAGTTGCAGGCCCAGCCCGACGGCCGCGGCCAGCGTGCCGTTGACGATCGCCACGGTGCGCGGCGCGCCGCCGAGCAGGATCGGCTCGGTCAGCGAGCGATGCAGCGGCACCTCGAAGCCGGCCTCGAAGGCGTCCGGGCCGTTCATACGACCGCTCCGCCCGAGAACGAGAAGAACGACAGGAAGAACGAGGACGCGGCGAACGCGATGCTCAACCCGAACACGATCTGGATCAGCTTGCGGAAGCCCCCCGACGTGTCGCCGAAGGCGAGCGCGAGGCCGGTCGCGATGATGATGATGACCGCGACGATGCGCGCCACCGGCCCCTGCACCGACTCCAGGATCGACTGCAACGGCCCCTCCCAGGGCATGCTCGAACCGGCAGCCCTCGCGGTGCCGACCGTCGCGGCCAGCGCGACCGCCAGCCACAGCCCTTGCCGGGCCGGCGCGACCAGCCGCGCCAGGCGACCGAACGGAATCCGGGAAACACGAATCGCAGTCGCATACGTCATAGCGGCTCTCCAAGGTGGATCGACAAGGCGGTAGGAAGCAGCGGCAGCGAGGGCGAGGCCGTCGCGTCGAGCGCGTCGTTCAGCCGGTAGCCCACGCCGTCGAAGCCGGCGACGCGAGCGATGCTCTCGACGCGGCGCTTGCGGCCGCGGCCGGCGATGACCACGACCACGTTCACCGCGTCAGCGATCAGCGCACGCGGCGGGTTCGCCGCCACTTCGAGAATCAGTTGCTCCAGGCGCAGCAGCGCACCGAGCGCGGTGCCAGCGTGGATCGTGGCGATGCCGCCAGGGTGGCCCGTGCCCCACACCTTCACCAGGTCCAGCGCCTCGCCGCCGCGCACCTCGCCGACGATGATTCGGTCCGGGCGCAGCCGCAGGGCCGAATGCAGCAGGTGGCCCATGTTGACCTCGCCCTTGCCCAGCTTGTCGGCCGGACGCGACTCGAAGGGCACGATGTGGTCCTGCTGCAGCTGCAGCTCGACGGAGTCCTCGATGGTGAGGATGCGCTCGTCGTTGGGGATGAGCGTGGAGACGATGTTGAGCAGGGTGGTCTTGCCCGAGCC
>DBMH01000183.1 GCA_002297645.1 Rhodanobacteraceae bacterium UBA703
CGGCCGGCTTCGCCGCGAGCGGTAGCGCGATCAGCGCCGCGACGAGCGGGCCGAGCGACGCGCGATGGCGCAGGTTCAATCGAGCTTCCTCAACTGCTCGCGCGCGACCTCGGCCGTCAGCGGAAGGTACTTGCCGTCCGCCTGGATCGCCTGCTGGCCTTCGCGGCTGAGCACGTAGCGCAGGAACTCCCGCACCTTCGGATCGACCGGCCGGTCTTTCTCGCGCTTGAAGTAGTAGTAGACGTCGCGGATCAGCGGATAGCTGCGGTCCTGCACCGTCTCCAGCGTCAACGGCACGAAACGGCCGTCGCCGCCGCCGAGCGCGAGCGCCTTCGTCTGCGGCACCAGGAACGGAATGCCGGTGTAGGCGATGCCGTAGCGGTCCTTCGACAGCGCCTGCATGACAAGTTCGCCGCCGGCGGTCAGCGTGCCGTCGGCCTTGAGGCCGGCGACGTTCGAATACGCTCGCATCGACTCGTTCCACTTGCTCGAACCCTTGAGCACCTTCTTGTCGATCTCGTCGTTGAAGTGGTACTTCATGTTGTAGCCGTAGGGCTGGATCGGCTTGTCCGCCCATTCGCCTTCGAGGCCGAGCTGGCCCCAGGTGNNCAGGTGCGGATGTTCTTCTCCGGACCGCGCGCGAGCGAGGCATCCCAGGTGAGGCCGTTCCAGCCGCCGTCGCGCTGCGCGCCGAAGATGCCGTCGAGCTGCTCGATCGTCAGCTGCGTGATCGGATTGTCCTTGTGCACGAACACGCCGAGCGCGAAGGTCCAACCGCGCACGTCGTAGGAGCCGGTCGCCATCACGACCTCCACGATCTCGACGCTGCCGACGCCCTCGTCGCCGCCCTTGGCGCCTTCGCGCTCCAGCCCCTTGAGCTCGTCCCACAGCGCCTGGCGCCCCATCGGCGCGAGATCGGCCGCGCCGGAAATCAGACCCGGGAACGCGACCGAGGAACTGTAGAGGTTGTCCTCGAAGCGCAGCTTCGGATGGTGCTTGCGGAAGCCGTCCTGCCACACCTGCATCAGCCCGCTGTCGGCAAGGTAGTTGTTGCCCCACTGGCGCAGCGTGCCGTGGACGCGCGCCTGCGGCCGGTACGACGGAATGCCGGACAGGTCGAACGAGCGCTCGTAGAAACGCTTCGCCTTGCGCTGCTTCGTGCCGGCCGCACGCGCCTTCGACAGGGCAGCGGCATCGCTGGTCGGAGCGGGGTTCGGTGCCGCCTCCTGCGCCGCGGCCGGCTCGGCCGGCACGACGGCGAACAGCAGTCCGATCGACAGGAAAATACGCGACAGCTTCATGGCGTCAATCCAGGCTCTTCACGGCGGAACCGGTTTCGTCGAGCTTGCGCAACTGCTCGCGCGCGAGGGCGGCGGTCATCGGCAGGTACTTGCCGTCCTTCATCACCAGCGCCTGGCCCTCGCGGCTGAC
Organism: Rhodanobacteraceae bacterium UBA703; assembly: GCA_002297645.1. Taxonomy (GTDB): domain Bacteria; phylum Pseudomonadota; class Gammaproteobacteria; order Xanthomonadales; family Rhodanobacteraceae; genus Dokdonella_A. Next base: position 1,432 of record DBMH01000183.1, read on the forward strand.
GACGAAGCGAATGTACTCGGCGACCAGCGGATCGACTTTCCCGCCGACAGCGCGGTTGGTGTAGAAGTAGACGTCCCGCGTCAGCGGGTAGCTGCGGTCCTGCACGGTATCCAGCGTCGGAAACACGTACGGCCCGGCGGACGTCCGCGCCAGCGGCACGGTCTTCACGTTCGGCTTGTCGCGGTAGAGCATCGACGTGTAGGTGATGCCGTAGCGGTCTCCGCCGAGCGCATCCATCATCTGGTCGCCGGCCACCCAGAGCTTGCCGAAATCGCCCTCGCCCTCGCGCGTCTTGTTGCTGTACTCGATCAGCGTCTCGTTCCACTTGTAGCCGCCCTTGAACACCTTCTCGGCGAAGTCGCGCGGGAAATGGAAATTGAGGTTGTAGGCGTGCACGCGGATCGGCTTGTCCGCCCACTCGCCGCCGAGGCCGAGCTGGCCCCAGGTGCGGAGGTTTCCTTCCGGCCCGCGCGCGGCCGAAGGATCCCAGTCGTTGCCGATCCAGCCGCCGTCGCGCTGCGCGCCGAAGATGCCGTCGAGCTGGTCGAGCGTGAGCTTCGCGACCGGGTTGTCCTTGTGCACGAACGGTACCAGCGCGTAGGTCCAACCGGAGACGTCGTAGGACCCGGTCGCCATGACGATCTCGACCGGCGCCGTGCCGAACACGCGCTGGTAGGCCTGCAGTTCGTCCCAGGTCGGGCGGCGTCCCATCGGCGCGAGGTCGGCCTGCCGGGTGTACAGGCCGGCCATGCCGATGAAGCTGCTGTCGAGCCGGTTCTCGAATCTCACCTCGGGGTGGTGCTTGCGGAACGCCGCCTCGAAATACCCCTGCAGCGGGCTGTCCCGGAGGTAGTTCGAACCCCATTGCCGGATCGTGCCGCGCATCGGCTTCGACGGCTCGTACCGGGGCAGGCCGGACAGGTCGAACGCCTTCGTGTACGCCTGCCGCTGGCCCTTGGTCCTGAGCGCCGCCGCGCGCGCGTTCTGCAGGTCGATCGAGTTCACGCGCTCCACGTCGGCTGCCGGCGCCATGCCCGGCATCGACAACAGCAGCACCAGGACGGCGGCACGCCTCATTTCGCTTCTCCGGCCGCACGCCGGGCCACGGCGTCGAGCTTCGCCAGCGCCTCCTTCGATGCCTGGGCGGTCAGCGGCAGGTACTTGCCGTCCTTCATCACCAGCGCCTGCCCCTGGCGGCTGACGACGAAGCGCAGGAACTCGATCACGTTCCGGTCGATCGGTTTCGACGGATCGGGATCGGCATAGGCATAGATGCGGTCGAACATCGGATAGCTCCGGTCCTGCAAGGTGTCGAGCGTGTATTCGACCCACGGTCCGGCATTCGTCCAGGCCAGCGGCAACAGCTTCTGCGCGCTCTGCTCCTTGCCGCCGAGATCGCGCGTCGGCGCGGCGAGGATGCCGATGCCGTAGCGGTCGGCGGCCAGGTCCTCGTTCATGCCGCGGGCGAGCTTGCCGTCCGCGGTCACGTAGTTGGCGTAGATGCGCAGCTTCTCGTTCCACTTGTCGCTGCCGCCGAGGAGCATGTCGGACAGTTCCACCGCCTGGTGGTAGCGCTGGTTCAGGCCGTAGACGTGGATGTCCTTGTCGGCCCATTCGCCGGTGAGGCCGAGCTGGCCCCAGGTGCGGATGTTCTTCTCCGGTCCGCGCGCGCGCTCGGGACGCCAGCTCGTGCCTTCCCAGCCGCCGGCACGCTCGGCACCGAAGATGCCGTCGAGCTGCTCCATCGAGATCCTCGCCAGCGGATTGTCCTTGTGCACGACGACGCCGAAGCCGGGCTGCCAGCCGGGGACGTCGTAGGAGCCCGTCGCGATCTCGATCTCGAGCGGATCGCGGTCGGTGTAACGCTGGAACGTCAGCAGTTCGTCGAACGTGACCTTGCGCCCCATGCCGATGTCGCTGACGCCGAACACCAGCGACGGCACCGCCGCCTTGGTCGTCTTCATGCGCCACTCGAACTCGACCTTGGGATGGAAGGCCTTGAACGCCTGCTCCCAGTATTCGCCGACCTTGCCGTCGGTGATGTAGTTGCTGCCCCAGAAGCGCAGCTTCCCTTCGAGTTTGCCCTGCGGCCGGTATTCGGGAAGACCGGACAGGTCGAACGCCTTCGTGTAGGCCACGCGCGTGCCGCGCGCGTTCATCATCTTCGCGCGGGCCTCCTGCATCGCCATGCCGTCGGTGGATTCGCCCGGGCGCGTGCCTTCGCCGCGCAAGGCCGGCTTCTCCGCCGCGGATGCAGCCGCCATGCTCCCCAGGAGCCCCATCGCCAGAAACATCCACCTCGTCGTGTTCATCGTCGCCTCTCTTCTCTGCATGCCTGGATCGCCCGCGGCGACCGCGTTCCCCGCGTCCTGCCGGCCGCTCATTCCGCCAGCCTGCGCAGTTGCTCGCGCGCGAGCGCCGGCGGCACCGGCAGGTAGCCGGCACCGTGGTCGAGCACGGCCTGCTGGCCTTCGCGGCTGAGGATGTAGCGCAGGAATTCCCCGAGACGCGGCTCCACCGGCTGTCCGGGCCGGCGGTCGAGGAAGACGGTGATCGCCCGCGCCAGCGGATAGCTGCGGTCGGCGACGCTGGCGCGCGTCGGCATCACCGCGCGATCGCCGTCGCCGACCGACAACGCCAGCGGCCGCACGTCGGGATGGTGATAGAGCAGCCCCGAATAGCCGATGCCTTCCGGGTCCTGCGCCAGGGCCTCGAGCAGCTTCTGGCCGCCGTCGGTGGCGCCGCCGCGCGAGCCGGGTTCGTCGGCGAATTCGCGCACGTCCGGGTTCCATAGCTGGCCGCCGTCGAACACGGCTTCCTGGAAGAAGTCGGCGAAGCCGCGCGCGATCGCGAGCCCGTACAGGGTGACCGGCCGCGACGCCCAGTCGCCGTCAAGGCCGAGATCGCCCCACGTGCGTACCGGGGCGTGGCCGCGCCGGCGCTCGACGCCGAAGATCGCGTCGAGCTGCGCCAATGACAGTTCGCGCAGCGGATTGTCCTTGTGCACGAACACGACCAGCGCGTAGCCCTTGTTGCGCACGTCGAAACTGCCGGTCAGCACCTCGACGCCGGTCGGCGGATAGCCGCGCACCTCCTCGAAGGCCGTGATTTCCGGCGGCCAGATCTCGCGTCCCATCAGCGCGAGGTCGCCCTGCCCCGTGTACAGCGCGCCGATGGCCGACGCGGTGCCGTAGAGCCGGTTCTCGAAGCGGATGTCGGGATGGTGTTCGCGGAACCCGTCTTCCCACGCACGCGCGAGCCCTTCGACGAAATCGGTGTGCGCGCCGTACGACCCGTGCCCCCAGATGCGGATGGTGCCCTCGATGCGCTCCTTCGGAGCGTACGGCTCCAGGCTGCCGGAAGGTTCGGCGGCGCAGGCCGCCATCGAGCCGGCGAGCAGGAATAGGACCGCCGGCAGTACCCGGACGAAACGCGGCAGTGTCATGGCAGGCGCTCCCGTTGCGCGTGCAAGGCGACGGGGCCGAGCGGCAGATAGCCGCCCTCCGCGGCGATCACGGCCTGTCCCTCGTCGCTGAGCAGGTAGGCGATGAAGGCACGCACCGCGTGCGGCATCGGCCGCTCGTGCGTGTGCGCGGGAATCACCGTGATGGAACGCACGAGCGGATACGCGCCGGACCGCACGCTGGCGTCGTCGGCGGAATGGAACGGCCCCTCGTCCCCGTTGCCGAGGGCGAGAGCCCGGACGCCGGCGGTCGCGTCACGCAGCGGCGCGAAGGCGATGCCGTCCGGATCCTGCTCCAGCCGCGCGATCACCGGCGCTCCCTCGGCCTCGGCCTGGCGATAGCCGGGATTCCACTTGCGGCTGTCGTGCAGCACCGCGCGGCGCAGGTACAGGGCCTCGATACTCGACACCGGCGGCCCGTGGACGTGGATCGGACGTTCTGCCCATGTACCCCGCAGTCCCAGCGCTCCCCAGTTGCGCGCGAGCGGACCGCCGCGGCGGTGCTCGGCGCCGTAGATCGCGTCGAGCTGGCGCAACGACAGCTGGCGCAGCGGATTGTCCTTGTGCACGAACANNCGGCGAGCGCGATGTCGACCGGCAGCGGCTTGTCGAGCATGGCCCATTCGAAGGCCATGCGCTCCAGCGGTTCGCGCAGCTCCCGCGCCATCAGGGCGAGATCCGCGGTACCCGTATAGACGCCGGCAAGCGTCGCCTCCGGACCGTGCAGGGCGTGGACGAAGGACACGCGCGGATGCTGCTTGCGAAAGCCGTCCTCGAGCGCGGCGAGCAGCGACGCATCCGCCGGACTGCCGCTGATGCGGATCGTGCCGGAAAGCGGCGTCGCGGCCGGCGCGGGATCGCGTCCGCACGCGACCGCCATCGTCGTGACGAACGCCAGTGCCACGGCACGCACCACGACCTCGATCCGCCGACGGGAGGTCATGGCGTCAATCCTTCGCGTCGAGCCGGGCGCGCTGCCCCGCGGCGACGTCTGCGGTGAGCGGCAACCACTTGCCGCCCTGCTCGATGAGGCGCTGGCCGTCGCGGCTGAGCACGAAGCGCAGGAACGCCTTCGCGTTCGCCTCGAGCGGTTCGCCCGGCTTGCGGTCCGCATAGGCGTAGACCTCGAGGTGCAGCGGATAGCGGCGCTCGCGCACGCTGTCGAGCGTCGGCAGCACGAACGGCGACGAGGCGTCGCGCGCGACCGGCACCATGCGCGTGCCCGGATGGGCGAAGTTCGGCGACGCGAACGTGATCGCGCAGCGGTCGCGCGCCACCGCGGCGAGCCGGTCGGCGCCCGGCACCGTGCGCCGCCCCTTGTCGTCCAGGGCGAGCGGGATCTCGCGCACGGCGTCGTTCCACATGTTGCCGCCGACCATCACCTTGCGCTCGAACACCGACATCTGGTGGTACTTCAGCGGCGGCACGTAGACCGTGATCGGCCGGTCGGCGCAGGCGCCCTCGACGCCGAGCTGGCGCCAGTGGCGGAGATTCTCGTCCGCGCCGCGGCCGGCTTNNTCGTCGAGACCCAGCCGCCGCGCCGCGGACCGCCGAAGATGCCGTCGAGCTGTCGCACCGTCAGCCCGCGGATCGGGTTGTCGCGACCGACGAAGATCGCGATGGCCGGGTTCCAGCCGGACACGTCGAACGCTCCGGTCGCGATCTGGAACTCGCGCGGCGAGCGCTCGTGCTTCTGCTGGAAGTCGAACACTTCGCCGGCGAAGTAGCTGCTCCATTTGCGTCCGACCGACAGGTCGACCTCGCCGCGGATCAGGTCGCCGTCGGCGAGCTCGAAGCGCACGTCCGGATGATGGCGGCGGAACGCCTCGATCAGCGCCGTGCCGATCCCGCTCTCCGTCCACTGGCCGGAAGCCGGCATGCGCACGCGCCCGCGGAGGCCGGACGGCGGCTCGTAGGCGGGCAATGCGTCGAGGTCGAAGCGCTTCGTGTAGTACGCGCGGCGCGCCTCGACGCGGCCGGTCTCGTCCGGGCTTTCGCCGTCCCATTTCTTCGGCGCCAGCATCGACAGGTGCAGGCCGAGCGCCTTCGGGTCGACGGCCTCGCCGCGCTGGTCGAGCTTGGCCAGCATCTCCTTCGCACGCGCCGCCGGCAGCGGAATCCACTTGCCGTCGCGCTGGATCGCGTCCTGGCCCTCGCGACTGAGCATGAAGGCGAGGAAGGCGCGCACCAGCGGCTTCAGCGGCTGCCCCGGTGCGACGCGGACCTGCGCCCACTGCTCGATGAACAACGGATAGCTGCGGTCGCGCAGCGACTCCAGCGAGACCGGCACGAACGGCCCCTTCGCGTCCCGGCCGATCGGCACGGCGCGGATGCCGGGCTTGTTCGAGCCCATGTCGGAGAACGAGATGCCGTAGCGGTCCGCCGCCATGTCCCGCACCATCTCGACCGACGAGGTGTAGCGCGTGCCGTCGGGATTGACCTCGTGCGAGTACTCGCGCGTGTTCTCGTTCCACACGTCGCCGCCCTGGAACACCTTGCGCTCGAAGCCGAGCTGGATGTTGTACTTGAGCGGGCGCCCGTAGATGCGGATCGGCTGGTCGGCCCATTCGCCGGTCAGGCCGAGCTGCCCCCAGGTGCGGATGTTCTTCTCCGCGCCGCGGGCGACGCCCGGATCCCAGCGCGTTCCCTTCCAGCCGCCCGTGCGCGATCCCGCGAAGATGCCGTCGAGCTGGTCGAGGCTGAGGTGGGCGATCGGGTTGTCCTGGTGGACGAAGATCACGAAGGCCGGGCTCCAGCCCGGCACGTCGTAGGAGCCGCTCGCCCAATCGATCTCGAACAGCCGTTCGCCGGTGGCCTGCTCGTATTCGGACGCGGCGCGCAGGCGGTCGGAAATGCGCGGCCCGGTCTCGATGTCGACCTCACCCGACGCGACCGTTCCCTTTGGCGTGATGACGACCTCGACCCCGGGGTGGAAGCGTTCGAACGCCGCGATCCACGGCTCCCGGATCAGGCCGTCGTGCAGATACAGCCCGGAGACGCGGATCGTGCCGGACAGGCCCGGCGCGGGCACGTACGGCGGCAGGTCGTCGAGCGGCTTCAGGTCGGTGTAGAACCGCCTGTGCTTGCGCGCGTCCGTGCGCGAGTCGTGCTCGCCGCGGATGACGAGGTTCTCGGCATTGCCGTCGCCGAGGCGCTCGAGGATCTGCTCGTAGGTCTCGCCGGTCGGGCGCTTGTCCTCGCGGCCGAGCGTCGACGCGTCGCCCGCGCCGCTCGTCAGCGCGATCCCGAGCCCCGCCAGTGCGGCAACGACGCGACGCGATGTCATTCCACTTCTCCGTTTCTCTCGCCACAGGGGCCGCGACCGGTACCAGGAACCTCTGATTCCGTCGTCATGCCCGCAAACGCGGGCATGACGTCGGGACATGTGTTCAGAGCTCTCCGGACACCGGACGCGGCGCCGTCGGTCAATCCAGCTTCTTGCGCTGCTCGGCCGCGTATTCCGGCGTCAGCGGGTAGTAGTAGCCGACGCGCGCGATGATTTCCTGGCCTTCGCGGCTGAGCACGAAGCGCATGAATTCACGCACGATCGGATCGAGCGGGCGATCCGGCGCGCGATTGACGTAGAAATACGCGTCGCGGATCAGCGGATAGGTGCGGTTGGCGACCGTCTCCGCGCTCAGCTCGACCGCCGGGCCGCCCTTCGTGCGCGAGATCTTCAGCACCTTCACGTGCGGGTGGTTCTTCACGTGCATCATGCCGGCGATGCCGATCGCGTACTTGTTGGTCTTGAGGTCCTCGAGCGGGCGGCGGCTGTCCACGGCCTCGCCGTACTTGTCGGGCGTGACCTGCTTGTACTCGACGTACTCCTTGAAGTTCGGATTCCACTTCTTCGACCAGTGGAACCAGTTGCGCTCGATCGCGATGGCGAAGCCCGGCGCGGCGTAGCCGAAGGTCTCGATCTCGCGGTTCGCGAAGCCGCCGCCGAGGCCGAGCTGTCCCCACTTGCGGATGTTGGTCTCCGGGCCGCGCGCGAACTTGGAGGTGAAGCGATAGTCGTTGTCGGCGATCTCCCAGCCGCCGGTGCGCTCGGCGCCGAACACGCGCTCGAGCTCCTCGAGCGAGATCTCCTCGAGCGGATTGTCCTTGCTCACGACGATGGCCCAGGCCCACAGCGAACCGCGCTTCTCCGAGCCGCCGGTGGCGACCGAGATCTCGGTCGGCAGGTAGCGGAACGTGTTGTAGAACGGCATCAGGTCGGTGATCTTGGCGTCGTCGCCCATCGGCGCCACGTCGGACACGCCGAGGTACAGCGCGGCGATGCCGCCCTCGCTGCTCGGCAAGGCGCTCGTCGTCGTCTTCACGTCCGGATGGAACATGCGGAAGCCCTCGGCGAGCTGGTCCACCGCGTTCTTCAACTCGCTGCCGACGATGCGCAGGCTGCCGGCCAGCTTCTTCTGCGGCTGGTAGGCCGGAATGCCGGGCAGCTGCGGCGGCGGCAGTTCGCGATAGCGCGCGATCGTCGTCCACGCGTCGGCGCGGATCGAGTCCTTGGTGTCGTTGATGCGCTTCCAGGTCGGGTTCGTCGCCAGCAGGTGCGCCTTGAACTCGTCCTTCACCGCGTCGCGCGCGGCGTAGGCGACCGCGTCGCGGTACTCCATGACGAGGACGGAGCGCAGCTTGCCGCCGCGCGGCTCGCGATCGAGGTACATCGTGTAGCGCAGGAGGATCTGCTTGTCCTTCTGGTTCTCCATGTTCGGCTTGATGTAGTCCGTCACGTACCGCGCGTAGTCCTTCGGCGACGCGAACACGTCGTAGGCGTTGACGTGGAAGATCGAGTGGTTGGAATCGCGCGGCGTCTTCTCGCCGTGGAGCAGGACGTCGGCGCGCTGCACGTCGATCGGCGCCCGGAGCTTGGCCGCCTCGGTGCGCTTCCACGCCTGGTAGCTGTGATCGCTCTCGAACTCGAGCACCGCCATGCGGGCGAAGCCCGGCGCTTCCGAGCGGGCGTCATCCAGTTGCAGGACGTTCAGCACCTGGCCCGAATTGCGCCACACCGACAGCAGCTCGGAATAGTTCTCCTGCGCGACCGCGCCCGGCGGCAGCGTCAGGATGACCTGGGTCGGATCGGTCTGCGCCATGGCGGGCGAAGCGAGCAGCGCGGCCGGCAGGGCGAGGGCGAATACGCCGCGTCGGATGCGGTCGGCGAAGGATTTCCAGTGCAGTCTCATGAGGCGTTTCCTGTAGCAGGGCGAAAATCGGCCGGCCCGCGGGCTGGCGTGAAATGACGAATCCCTTCCAGTGTCTCGACGCCGGGACGGTCCCATCCCCCGCTCGCGGAGGGCGTTGCCGCCGCCGGATGCGAGGAACCGGACGGGAGCAGCTCGCTCCGATGCCCGTTTCCTCGCCGCTCCCGCGCAAGGCGGGATCGGCGGAAACGCGATGCGCGTCCTTCCGCCGGATCAGTCGAGCCGCGCACGTTGCTCCTTCGCCATGGCGGCGGTCAGTGGCAGGTAGTCGCCTTCGGCGACGAGCCGCTGGCCGTCGCGGCTCAGCACGTAGCGCAGGAATTCGCGCAGGCGCGGCTCCATCGCCTTGCCCGGCGCGCGGTCGAAGTAGACGTAGATGCTGCGCGCCAGCGGATAGCTGCGATCGCGGAAGCTCTCGCGGCTCGGCATCGCCGCCTTGCCGGTTCCGCGCGGTGCCAGCGCGACCGGCTTGATGCCGTCGACGCCGTCCGCCTGCGACATGATCGTCCAGGCGATGCCGTAGCGATCGGCGGCCAGTTCCTTGCGCAGCATGTGCTGGATGCCGAGCGTCTGCTCCTGGCGGTCTTCCGGCGCGATCATCTTGCTGCCGGTCTCGACGTAGCCCCTGTAGTTCGGATTCCACTTCTCGCTGTTGCCGAGGACGTGCAGCTGGAAGAAACGCGTGGTCCCCGACGGCGCGTGGCCGTAGGTCCGGATCGGCTTGTCGGCCCATTCGCCGGCGAGCCCGAGCTGGCCCCAGGTGCGGATGTCCTTGTCCGCGCCGCGCGCCGCCGCCGGCGTCCACTCGAAGCCGCGCATGCCGCCATTGCGCTCCGCCCCGAAGATGCCGTCGAGCTGTTCGATCGTCAGCGACGCCAGCGGGTTGTCCTTGTGCACGAACACGACCGGACCGTTGGAGCGGCTCTTCACGTCGAACGAGCCGGTCGCGACCACCACATGCGACGCGTGGTATCCGCGCGTCTCGAAGAAGCTCAGCGTCTCGGTGATCGCCGGCTCGCCGCCGTTCGGGCCGAGGTCGGCGACGCCGGTGACCAGTGCGGGAAACGCGAGGTCGCTGGTCGGCAGCGAGTTCTCGAAGCGCACGTCCGGGTGGCGCTTTCGGAACTCGGCCTGCCATTTCTCGTACACGCCGCCGAGGCCGAAGCCCTGGCTCCGGATCGTGCCGGACACCGGCTGCGCCGGCGCGTACGCCGGCAGGTCGGACAGGTCGAAGTCCGCCGCCGCGGCCGGTGCCGCGAACGCCGCCGATACGGCCGCGGATGCGGCGAGGAAGGCCGCCTTTGCCGCGCGCAGGGTCCGGACAGGGATCATCGTCGATTCCTCGCAGTGCTCAGAAGGTGGCCCGGAACGACAGCGTGATGTTGCGCGGCGCCCCAGGGACCACCTGCACGGGCGCCGTGAGGCCGGTGGCCTCGTAGTAGGTCTTGTCGAACAGGTTGCCCAGCTTCAGGTTTACCGAGTAGCTCGGCTGGACGTAGGTCAGCGCGAGGTCGGCCACGGTCGCGCCCGGCATCGGCATCAGCCCGGGCGACTTGTCCGACGGCACCAGCCCCTGGTACGCACCGGTGTAGGTCAGGCCGAAGCCGCCGCGCCAGTCGTCGCTGAAGGCGTAGCTGAGCCAGGTGTTGGCCATGTGCCGGGGCGCGTTGGCGAGCTGCGCACCGACCTGCAGGGGGATGTTGGACTTCGTCACGCGCGCGTCCGTGTACGCGTAGCCGAACGTCATCTGCACGCGCTCGGTCGGCGTCCAGTTGGCCTCGATCTCCACGCCTTCCGAACGCGCCTCGCCGAGCTGGTCGTAGCACACGCCCAGCGGACACGAGAAGCTGTTCATCATGTTGAGCTGGTTGATGCGGAACAGCGCCAGCGACGCATTGAGCGTGCCGTCCATCAGGCCTTCGGCCTTGACGCCGAGTTCGACCTGCTTGCCCTCGAGCGGATCGAACGGATTGTTGCCGTTGACGTCGAGGTTGGCCGGATCGGCCGGCACGTAGGATTCCGAATAGCTCGCGTAGAGCGTCCAGTGCTCATCGGGCTGGTACAGCAGGCCCGCCATCGGCAGCGCCGACTTCTTCGAGCGCTTCTTCTCGCTCGGCGCTGCCGGGTCGCGCAGGTTGGTCAGCTCCTGGTTCTCGCGGAAGCTGCGCAGGCCGACCGACAGTTTCCAGTGGTCGGTGAGCGTCATCAGGTCCGACACGTACAGCGCCAGGTTGTCGGTGTCGAAGCGGCGCGAGGTCAGCGTGTTCTCGGCGCCGGGGTTGTAGGCGGGAATGTCGTCGAACGGAGGAACCTTGCCGTACACCGGGGCGTAGACGTCGATGTCGAAGCAGTACTCGCCCGGGCACTTGCTGTTGAAGAACTTCAGCCGCGTCTCGTCGACCTGGCCCTTGCCGCCGGTGACGCCGATCGTCGTCTTGTGCTCGACCGGGCCGGTGCGGAAGTCCATGCCGAGCGAACTGTCGAAGTTCTTGTAGTCGCGTGCCGTCTTCAGGTGGCGCGCGCGCCGCGTCAGCGTGTGGTCGTCCGCCTTGACGCTGACGTGGCTGAACTCCTTCTGCTGGCTGTCGTAGTCGACGGCGCGGAAGGCGGTGTTCCACGTCATGCCGTTGGCGAACGTGTGGTTCAGCGCGAGGTTCAGCGTGGTGCCCTCCTCCACGCGATTGTTGCCCGGCTCGCTGTAGTAGGTCGTGATCGGCGCGACACGGCGGATGTCGCGCTGCGGCGCGACCAGCCCCTGGTCGAAGCTGGTATCGGAATGCCGGTACTCCAGGCGCGCGTCCAGTACCGTCGACAGGCCGAGGTTCCAGGTCAGTGCCGGCGCCAGGTACTTGCCCTTGTCGTAGCCGTAGTCGCGGAACGTGTCGCGATCGCCGAACTCGCCGATCACGCGGTAGAGCAGGGTTCCCGCCTCGTCGACCTTGCCGGTCGTGTCCAGGTCCACGAGGTAGCCATTGGCGTCGGTCAGGCCCACGCCGTGGCCGGCGTAGGCGGTCGTGCGCAGGCCGACGTTGGTCGCACGCTCCACCTGCGGCTTCTTGGTGATCATGTTGATGAAGCCGCCGGGCTGGTTCTGCCCGTACAGGACGGACATCGAGCCGCGCACCAGCTCCACGCTCTCCAGCGCGACCGTCGGCGGCGAGCCGAAGCGCCCCGCCAGGCCCGGCAGGCCGTCGACCAGCAGCGAGTTCTGGTCGTCGCCGGAACTCTTGAAGCCGCGGAACGCGATGTCGAAACCGGTCGCGCCGGCCCGCTTCACGCCGGTCATGTACTTGTACATCTGGCCGAGGTCGACGGCTTCCACCGACTCGATGAACGCCTGCCCGTAGCTCTGTACGGAGAACGGCGTGTCCCGGACGGGCACGTCCATCTTCATCGCGCTCTTGGCGTTGGTCTCGAGGAAACGGCCCTCGATCGTGATCGAATCCAGCGAATGTTCCTGCAACTGCTCCTGCGCGCCCTGCTGCGGCGGCGCATCGGACGACGCGGCTTCCGACGCGTGCGCGGCGTTCGCCGCGAGCGCCAGCAGTATCGCGCCGACCAACCTGTTTCTGGCTGACATGGACTCTCCCTCCGAAGTCGGTCCCGACTGGTTTTGTTTTTCCGGGACGGTGTGGACAGCGAACCGCGCTCAACCCGCGGCGAACGGAAACACGGCGCATCCGAGCGCGACGGCGAGCATCGCCAGGCAGACGACGATCGCCCATTTCAAGGTGAATTTCTGGTGGTCCCCGAACTCCACCCCGGCCAGCCCCACCAGCAGGTAGGTGGACGGCACCAGCGGACTCAGCAGGTGCACCGGCTGGCCGATGAGCGACGCCCGCGCCATCTGCGCCGGCGTGATGCCGTAGGCGCCCGCGGCCTCGGACAGCACCGGCAGCACGCCGTAGTAGAAGGCGTCGTTGGAGATGAAGAAGGTGAACGGAAGGCTGACCAGCGCGGTGATCGTCGCGAGATACGGCCCGAACGATTCCGGAATGACCGCGAGCAGGCTCTTCGACATGGCATCGACCATGCCGGTGCCGGAGAGGATGCCGGTGAACACGCCGGCCGCGAAGATCAGCGCGACCACGGCGAGCACGTTCGGCGCATGCGCGGCGATGCGTGCGCGCTGCTGCTGCACGCACGGATAGTTGATCACGACCGCGAACGCGAAACCGATCATGAACAGCACCGAGAGCGGCATCGCGCCGAGGATCAGCCCGGCCATCAGCGCCGTCGTCAGCGCGGCGTTGACCCACAGCAGGCGCGGCCTGCGCAACGCGCGCACCTCGTCCGGAAGACGCAGGGCGTGATCGGCCTCGTCGTGCGCGGCGAACGTCTGGTCGAGGTCGAGCCGGCCCAGCCGGCGGCGCTCGCGCAGGCCGAGGACGAAGGCGAGCGCCAGCACGGCGACGATGCCGAAGGCCATGGCCGGCAGCATGGGCACGAAGATCTCGCCCGCTTCGACGTGGAGGGCGCTGGCGGCCCGCGCCAGCGGCCCGCCCCAGGGCGTCATGTTCATCACGCCGCTCGCCAGCATGGCGACGCAGGTCAGGTTCAGCGCGCTCATGCGCAGGCGCAGGTACAGCGGCAGCATCGCGGCCACCGTGATCATGTAGGTCGTGGAGCCGTCGCCGTCGAGCGACACCACCAGCGCGAGCGCCGCGGTGCCGACGACGACCTTCATCGGATCGCCGCCGACGGCGCGCAGCACGCACCGCACGACGGGATCGAACAGGCCGGCGTCGATCATGATGCCGAAGTAGAGGATCGCGAACATCAGCATCACGCCGGTCGGCGCGAGCGTGCGGATGCCTTCGAGCATCATCGTGCCCAGCCTGGCGTCGCCGAAGCCGCCCACGAGCGCGAACAGGATCGGAATCGCGATCAGTGCGACCAGCGGGGAAAGCCGCTTGGTCATGATCAGCGCCATGAAGACGATGACCATTCCGAAACCCAAGGCTGTCAGCACGCGTTCCTCTCCCCGTCCATTCCCGAAACCCCTCGCCCGATCGTGAAAGCGCCTGCCGGCGCGCGCTGTCGAAGCCCGCGATGAGCCGGCGGCTTCCCGAGCGCGGAGCGAGTCTAGGCAGCGCTTGCTGTCATCCAACTGACACTGCGACGCAGCAAAAGGACGCGGGACCGCCCCTCGTCCGCAGGCGCGGGCGACGTCGCCTCGTCGTTTCCGCACGGCTCGCGCGCGGCCGATGCGCGGCCCGTTCGTGCGCGCCGCCGGATTCCCCTGTCCGTCCGGATCAGTGCGGCGGTGGCGCCAGGATCGCGCGCCACGCCGAGAGCAACCGCGATCGCTTCTGCGCGTCCAGGTACACGAGCAGGCCGGGACCGAGCGCGATCGGCCGCAGCAGGCCGACGTGCATGTCGTCGATGCCGAGCCGGTCGTAGCGGCCGTTGAACTCGTGGCGCAGCGCCGGCAGTCCGCTGCGCAGGGCGAGCACTTCCTGTCCGCGCAGCGACAGCAGGTATTCGAGGAAGCGATGCGCGTTCTGCGCGTTCGGAGCGCCCTTCGGCAGCACGACGGTGCGCGTCACCACCAGCGTGTGGTCCTGCGGATAGACGATCACCAGCGGCGCGCCGGCGTCGATGCGCGAACGCGCATAGGAACCGAGCAGGTTGTAGCCGATCGCCAGTTCGCCGCTTTCCAGGCGATCCAGCAACGCCGCGCTGTTCTCGCCGACGTGCACGCCGACGTCCGCGAACGTCTCCACCAGCGCGCCCATCTCGCTGCTCTGCCGCACGTCCTGCGACGCCAGCAGGTAGCCGACGCTGCTGCGCGAGATGTCGTAGGTCCCGACACGGCCGCGCCAGAGCTTCGGCCTCACGCGCAGCAGGTCCAGCAGCTGCCCGCGCGACTGCGGCAACGGATGCCCCTGCATGGCCTGCCGGTTGAACACCATCACGGCGGGCTCGAACGTGAACCCGAACGCCTCGTCGCGCCAGCGCGCCCAGGCCGGCAGCGCGCGCGAATTCTCCGACACGTGCGTCATCGCGTAGCCGTCGTTCACCAGCTTGACCTGGAGGTCCATGGCCGTGCTCAGCAGCACGTCGGCCCGCGCCTCGCCGGCGGCGGCCTCGCGCACGTGCCGCTCGTACAGCGGCCGCGCGTCCAGTTCCTCGTAGCGCACGGCGATTCCCGGGTACTCGCGCTGGAAGTCGCGCAGTACCGGCTCGAACAGGGCGATGTCGGTATTGCCGTAGATGGTGAGCCGGCTGTCGCTCGCGCCGGCGGGCGGGTAGTCGTGCACCACCGCCGCCGCCATCGATGCGAGCGGGAACAGGAGCGCAGCGAACGCCGCCCATCGACGCGTCATGGCCGATCCGCCGGCAGCACCAGCTCGACGACCAGCCCGCCGCCGTCCCGGTCGCGCAGCCGTATCGCGCCGCGATGGCTGCTGACGACCTGCCGCACGATCGCCAGTCCCAGCCCGGCACCGGGTGCGAGGCTGTCGCCGCGCACGAAGCGCTCGAACACGCGCTCGCGGTCGGGTTCGGCGATGCCCGGCCCGCGATCCGCCACCTCGATCCGGTAGCCCGCGTCATCGGAGTACAGGCCGACGGCGAGGTCGCAGACCTTCGTGCGGCCGTGGCGCAACGCGTTGTCGATGAGGTTCTTGACCGCTTCGCGCAGCATCACTTCGTCGCCGCTCATCGGTGCCGTCGCGAGCGGCGTGTCGAACTGCGCCGAGCCACCGTCGGCACGCGGCACCGCCTCCGCCATCGCCTTGCGCACGGTCACGACCAGGTCGAACGGCTCGAAGCGGCGCAGGTCGGCGCGATGGATGACCGTCGCGTCACTGAGCAACTGGTCGAGCAGCCGCGAGAGACGCGCGGCGTTGCGGTCGATCGCGCGCAGGCTGCTGCGCTGCTGCGCGGGGTCCTCGTCCAGGGCGATCTGCGCCTGTGCGCGCAGCGCCGCCAGCGGCGTGCGCATCTGGTGCGCCGCGTCGGCGATGAAGGTACGCAGGGTGTCGATGTTGCCCGACAACCGCTGCATGAAGCTGTTGATGCCGTCGACGAGCGGCAGGATCTCCGCCGGGACGGGCGCCGCGACCGGATGCAGGTCGGCGGGTGCGCGGTGGGAGATGTCCTCGCCGACGCGGACCAGCGGACGCAGCGCGCGGCGTATTCCCGTCCACACCAGGAGCAGCGCGAACAGCCCCACCACCGTGATCGGCAGGACCGACCCCAGCACCAGCTCCGACGCGAGCGCCTCGCGCGCACGGCGCGTCTGCCCGACCTGCACCCAGACCCAGCCCGAGGCGTCGACTTCGTTGATCTTGCGGCCGAGCATCGCGAAGCGCACCAGCTCGCCGCGATAGGTCGCATCGAAGAAATGCGAGGTGCCGCTGTCGGCGGCGGCGAGCAGGCGCGCGTCCTCGCGCGGGCCGGGCAGGTCGGCATAGCCGGTCACGGTGCGCTCGCCCGGGCCGAATACGCGGTAGAACACGCGGTCCTCGGGTGCCGACGACAGCATGTCGAGCGCGGCATACGGCAGGTCGACCTGCACGTCGCGCCCGCTGACCGACAGCGTCTCGGCGATCGAAAGCGCGGAGCCGGCGAGGACGCGGTCGTACGAACGGTCCGCGGCCGTGAGCGCGTAGACGCGCGCGGCGAGGTAGAGAAGCAGGCTGCCGGCCAGCAGCAGCAACGCCATCGTCCCCGCCAGCCTCGCGCGCAACGAGAGCGGGCGGTCAGCCATTCGAGCCGTGCGCTTCCGCGACGTAGCCGAGGCAGCGCAGGGTACGGATCGTCACGGCGCCGCCGATCTTCCGGCGCAGGCGGCCGACGTACAGCTCGATCGCGTTGGAGCCGGCCTCGTCGTCGAAGTCGAACAGCTGCGAGGCGATGTCGTCCTTGCTCAGGGTCTTGCCGAGATTGCCGATGAAGATCTCCAGCAGGCGGTATTCGCGACGCGGCAGTTCCAGCGGAACGCCTTCGAGCGTCGCGCTCTTGGCGGCACGGTCGAACACGAGGCCGCCCAGCGTCGTCACGCCCGACGCCAGTCCCTGCGAGCGCCGGAGCAAGGCGCGGCAGCGCGCGTCGAACTCGCGGAAATCGAACGGCTTGGAGAGGTAGTCGTCGGCGCCGACGTCGAGCGCGTCGACGCGGTCCTCGATCTGCGACCGCGCGGTCAGCATCAGGACGGGCGTGCGGTCGCCGCGCTGGCGCAGCCCGCGCAGGATCGAGAACCCGTCCTTGCGCGGCAGGCCGATGTCGAGCACCACCAGCTCGTAGCTCTGGTACCGCAGCACTTCGTCGGCGCTCTGGCCGTCGCGCTGCCAGTCCACGCCATGCCCTTCCCTGCGCAGGCGGCGCAGGATCGCATCGCCGAGATCGGCATCGTCTTCGACAACGAGGATTCGCACTCCACCGCCTCCGCCGGAAAACGGACCGCGACGCGCGCTGCCTGCGCGCCTCCCGTCGAACCCGCTTCCGCCCACCCGCCTTTTCGCGCCGCTCTCCGACGGCGTACGTCCGGTGATCGACCGACAGCAACACGACAGCTTCGGTTTCTACCTTGCTTTTCTATCCTACACGCTGGCGGTCTCCGCGCCAGCACCGGAAAGGAAGCGGAGGGCGGGCATGCCGGAAATAGTCTCCAGCGGCGGGATCTGGCTCTCCGTCGTGCAGATCATCGCCATCGACATCCTGCTCGGCGGAGACAATGCCGTGGTCATCGCGCTCGCCTGCCGGCGTCTGCCGGAGGCGCAGCGCCGCCTCGGCATCTTCTGGGGCGCGGTCGGCGCGATCGTGCTGCGCGTCGCCCTGACCTTCTTCGCCCTGCAGCTCCTGCACATCCCGTGGCTGAAGATCGCGGGCGCGCTCGCCCTGCTGTGGATCGGAATCAAGCTGCTGCTGCCGCAGAAGGACGAACCGGACGACGTGCGAGGCAGCACGCACCTGCTCGGTGCGATCCGCACGATCATCGTCGCCGACGCCGTGATGAGCCTGGACAACGTCGTCGCGCTCGCCGGTGCCGCGAACGGCGACATCGTGCTGGTCGCGCTCGGCATCGCCGTGAGCATCCCGATCATCGTCTGGGGCAGCCGCGTCGTGCTGCACCTGATGGAGCGCTTCCCGGTCGTGATCACGCTCGGCGCCGCGCTGCTCGGCTGGATCGCCGGCGGCATGCTGGTCGGCGACGAGGCGCTGTCGTCGCGCCTGGGCGAACCCTCTGCCTCCACGCGCCACATCGCTGGCGCGATCGGCGCCATGGCCGTCGTCGCGCTCGGCACCCTGCTCGCGGCACGCACCCATCCTCGTCCGTCGGGGCACGGCTGATGCGCGGAGCCGCGCACTCCCGCCGTGCCGGCACGCCCCTCCGCAGCGCGGCGCGGAACACCGGCTCGCGTCAGATGGATGTCAGTGCGGCTGCGGCATGGTCGACGGCGGCTCCGTCGTATCGCACGACGGGATTCCATTCATTTCGAGGGAGGAGGAACCATGCTCTCCGCATCCGCACACGCTAGAACCCATCGTCCGGTTTCCGGACAACCGCACCGGCATCCGCACCCGGTCGAGAACGACACCAGCGCAGCCGCACGGGCGTTCTCGAGTCGCGGCGACGGTGTCGCCGCGACTCGGAACGTCCTG
>DBMH01000243.1 GCA_002297645.1 Rhodanobacteraceae bacterium UBA703
AGCGTGGCCTGCACGTCGGCGGGAGCGAGCCCGGCGGGCAGGCGCGCATCGAGCCACGCCAGGTTGAAGTCCTCGCGTCCCGTGCTCTTCGGCGGCGGCGCGGCGAAGTACGGATCGGCGAGGAGGGCGGCGAGCAGTCCCGCGTCGACCTGGCCGCTGCGCGCCCAGACCCCGTCGTCGTCGCGCGGCTTGCCGAGGTGGCGCTCGGCCCAGGCGTCGAGCAGGCAGTTCGCGGGACCGCTGTCGAAGCCGATCACGTCGCGGCCGTGCTGCAACAGGGTGAGGTTGGCGATGCCGCCGAGGTTCAGGATCGCGCGCGGAACCGCCGCGTCGGAGAACACGGCGGCGTGCAGGGCCGGCAACAGCGGAGCGCCCTGGCCGCCGGCGGCGACGTCGGCGCGGCGGAAGTCGGCGACGGTCGCGATGCCCGTGCGTTCGGCGATCACGCTCGCGTCGCCGATCTGCAGCGTGAACGGGTGCGCGCCACCGACGCGGTGACGGACGGTCTGGCCGTGCGAGCCGATCGCGGAGACTTCGTCGCGGTCGATGCCGGCCTCCCGTAGCAGCGCGGCGGCGGCAGCGGCGAAACGCTCGCCGATCTCGACGTCGAGCCGGCCATAGTCGTCGAGTGCGATCGCGGCATTCGAGGTCGCGAGCGCGAGCACGCGATGGCGCAGCTCGCCCGGGTACGGCGTGGTGTTCGCGGCGACGACACGTAGCGATGACGTTCCGTCGAACGCCACCAGCGCGGCGTCGATGCCGTCCGCGCTGGTGCCCGAAATCAGGCCGAGGAAGTACCGGGAACGTGCCGTCACGCGCGGCTCAGTTGCCGGCGCGCGCGAACTGCAGGCTGTCGACCGTCTTGAGCCGCGCCAGCATCGGTGCGGTCTTCGACCTGAACTGGGCGAGCTCGGCGGCGGGCAGCGGTTCCGCCGGCGGCAACGTCACGGTGAGCGGGTTGCGGTGCTGTCCGCTGACGCGGAATTCGTAGTGCAGGTGGGGGCCGGTGGCGAGGCCGGTCATGCCGACGTAGCCGATCGTCTGTCCCTGGCTGACGTTCTGGCCGACTTTCACATTGGCGAAGCGCGACATGTGCCCGTAGGCGGTCGTGATCGTGCTGTTGTGCTGGATCGTGACGAAATTGCCGTAGCCGGAGCTCCAGCCGCGGAACGTGATCTTGCCGTTGCCGGCGGCGCGGATCGGCGTACCGGTCGGCGCGGCGTAGTCCACGCCCTTGTGCGCGCGCATGTAACCGAGGATCGGATGCTGGCGGCCGGTCGAGAACACCGAGGAAATGCGCGTGAACTCGACCGGCGTGCGCAGGAAGGACTTGCGCAGCGGCCGTCCGGCCTCGTTGTAGAACAGCGTCTCGCCGGCCGCATTGGTGTAGCGGACCGCCGTGTAGCGCTTGCCCTGGTTGATGAAGGTCGCGGCGATGATGTCGCCGTCGCGCAGGCGCTCGCCGTCGCGGTAGACGTCGTCGTAGACGACGCTGAAGCTGTCGCCTTCGCGCAGGTCCTGGGCGAAGTCGATGTCGTAGCCGAACGCGTTCGCGAGCTTCAGCACCATGGCGTCGCTGAGGCCGGCCTGTTCGCCGGCATAGAAGAGCGAGCGCGTCACGATGCCGTGGGCGATGTGGGTACGGCGTTCGACCGCCCGGTCCTCGGTGGTCTCGTTGACGTCGCTGCCGTCGAAGCGCAGCACGACGCGGGTCGCGTCGTCGCGCTCGAAGCGCATCGCCGCCAGGCCGCCGTCGGCGCCGACGAGGAAGGCGAATTCCTGGCCCGGGCGGATGCGGCGCAGGGATGAGGCGTCGTCCTGCGAATCCAGCGCGCGGTGCAGGTCGTTGGCGCTGAAACCCTGTTCGCGGAAAATGTCCGACAGGGACTGCCCCGCGCGGACGCCGACGATGCGCCATTCCTCTGCCGCGTCGCCCTGGGCGCCGTAGCCGCCGATCGCCGGATCCGCCTCGCTGCCGGGCGGCAGCTGGGGCAGCTCGATGGCGAGCGTGGTGTAAGGTGTCGGTTCGCCGTCGTGGCGCGTCGCGTTGGCCCAGGTCGGGATCACGATCCCGGCAAGTGCGGTCAGCAGGAGTGCGACGCCGCCCAGGATCCAGTGCTCGGCTCGCCAGGTGATCGGCGAGGTCGTGACGTTCTGCATGAACGTCCAGTTGGACCAGCGGGAATAGAAGTGGAAATGCTTGCGCTGCGTATGGCGCCGGATCGCGAGCCGACGGGTTTTGTGGCGCGCGGAATGAGGAGTGTTGTTGCTGTCGGTCACGGTCGCGGTCCGGTCAATCGCGCGGTACCATAAAGGCCTCGCGCGGGCGTCGTCAATCCCAATCGCAACAATGAGTTGCGAGCGATCCTTGATCTAACGTTTTATTAACCGCGCGACCGTGTTTCCCCTGTGCGCGGGCGCGGTAGAAAAAACCGGAACGGTGGCGTTTGCAAGCTGCGCTGCGACAGGAAATCTTTCGAGGAAATCCATGAGCACTATCCAGGAGGCGCTGGGCCTGATCGGCCGCGGTGCGGACGAAATCATCAAGCACGAGGAACTGGAGGCGCGGCTGAAGCTCGGCCGTCCCCTGCGCGTCAAGGCCGGCTTCGACCCGACCGCGCCGGATCTGCATCTCGGCCACACGGTGCTGCTGAACAAGATGCGGCAGTTCCAGGACCTGGGCCACCAGGTCGTCTTCCTGATCGGCGACTTCACCGGGATGATCGGCGACCCGACTGGCAAGAATGTCACGCGCAAGCCGCTCAGTCGCGAGGATGTCCTGGCGAACGCGCAGACCTACGCCGACCAGGTGTTCAAGGTGCTCGACCGCGATCGCACCGAGGTGCGATTCAATTCCGAGTGGTTCGGGCAGATGGACGCCGGCGGGATGATCCGGCTCGCGGCCAGGCACACGGTCGCGCGCATGCTCGAGCGCGACGACTTCGCCAAGCGCTACGCCGGGCAGCAGCCGATCGCGATCCACGAGTTCCTCTATCCCTTGGTGCAGGGCTACGACTCGGTGGCGCTGAAGGCGGACGTCGAGCTCGGCGGGACCGACCAGAAGTTCAATCTGCTGATGGGGCGCATGCTGCAGGAGGATGCCGGCCAGCCGCCGCAGATCGTGCTGACCACGCCGCTGCTCGAAGGGCTCGACGGCGTGCAGAAGATGTCCAAGTCGCTCGGCAACTACGTCGGCATCAACGAGCCGGCGATCGACATCGTCAACAAGACGATGAAGATCGGCGACGAGCTGATGTGGCGCTGGTACGAGTTGTTGAGCCTCGATCGCTCGTCGGCCGAGATCGCGCGCATGAAGCAGGATGTCGCGGCCGGCCAACTGCACCCGCGCGACGCGAAGCTGGCGCTCGCGCGCGAGCTCGCCGCGCGCTTCCAGGGAGCGATCGAGGCCGAACGCGCCATCGAACAGTGGAATGCGCTCGTGCGCGAGCAGCGCGTCGACGTAGACCTGCCGCTGCACGACGTGGCGGTTCCCGCGGAAGGCATCCGCGTCGCTCCGCTTTTCGTGGCGGCGAAGCTGGCTTCGAGCAACTCCGAAGTCACGCGCAAGCTAGCCGAGCGCGCCGTGCGTATCGACGGCGGCGTGGTCGAGGATCGCGAGCGTCTGTTCCTGCCCGGCGGCGAGCATCTGTTGCAGATCGGCAAGCGTTCGTTCGCACGCGTCCGCCTCGTCGCGGCGTGACGGTGGGTTGCTTCGAAAAAAACTTCCTCACCGGAGCTTGACGAACGGGGAAACGGGTGTAGGATTCGCGGCCCTTCGCAGTCGGGACGAGGCGAAGGGAACCCCGGAGAGAGTCCTCCGGCCACGAAAAAAAAGTGGCGCGGAGGGGTTGACGAAACGGGGATTGGATGTAGGATTCGCGGCCCTTCACCGGGGCGGTCGAGAAGGCCGGCGAGGTGAGGGGAATCGAC
>DBMH01000352.1 GCA_002297645.1 Rhodanobacteraceae bacterium UBA703
GCCTCGCCAGCCTGCCCGGGCATCGCACGCCCTGCACCGCCTGACCGCCGCGCCGGCGTCGACGCGCCGCGACCTCCGTCGCGGAATGCCCGGATCGGGTGGCGCGATGCCCTGCTAGACTTGCCGACTTTCCCCGCACACCGGACGCCGCCCCGCGGCGCTTGCGCATGACCGAAACCGCACCGACCGCGCCCGTCGCGAACAACTTCATCCGCCAGATCGTCCTCGACGACCGCGCCGCCGGAAAGCACGGAGGCGCGGTCGTGACGCGCTTCCCGCCGGAACCCAACGGCTACCTGCACATCGGCCACGCCAAGGCGATCTGCCTGGATTTCGGCATCGCGCGCGAGTTCGGCGGCACCACCGCGCTGCGCTTCGACGACACCAACCCGGCCAAGGAAGACCTCGAATTCGTCGAGGCGATCAAGAACGACGTGCGCTGGCTCGGTTTCGAATGGGACGCGCTGCGCCACAGCTCGGACTACTTCGAGGTGCTCTACCTCGGCGCCGAGAAGCTGGTGCGCGAAGGCAAGGCCTTCGTCTGCGACCTGACCGCGGAAGAGGTCCGTGCCTACCGCGGCACGCTGACCGAACCCGGGCGCAATTCCCCGTACCGCGAGCGCAGCGTCGAGGAGAACCTGGACCTGTTCCGCCGCATGCGCGCAGGCGAATTCGCCGACGGCTCGCGCACGCTGCGCGCCAAGATCGACATGGCCTCCGGCAACATCAACCTGCGCGATCCGGCGGTCTACCGCATCCGCAAGCTGACGCACCAGAACACCGGCGACACCTGGCCGATCTATCCGATGTACGACTACGCGCACCCGGTCTCGGACGCCGTCGAGGGCATCACGCATTCGTTCTGCACGCTCGAGTTCGAGGACCACCGGCCGCTGTACGACTGGTTCCTCGACCAGCTCGACCTGCCCGGCGACGCCAGCCTGACCGAGCCGCTGCGCCGCAGCGGCCTGTGGCGCCAGCCGACGCGCCCGCAGCAGATCGAGTTCGCGCGCGGCAACCTCGACTACACCGTCATGAGCAAGCGCAAGCTGATGGCGCTGGTCGCCGACGGCCTCGTCGCGGGCTGGGACGATCCGCGCATGCCGACCCTCGCCGGCGTGCGCCGCCGCGGCTTCACGCCGGCGGCGATCCGCACCTTCTGGGAGCGGGCCGGCGTCACCAAGCAGAACTCGGTGATTTCCTACGGCGTGCTCGAAGCCTGCGTGCGCGACGACCTCGATGCGCGCGCGCCGCGCCGCATGGCCGTGCTCGATCCGGTCAAGCTGGTGCTGACGAACCTCGATGCCGCGCACGAGGAGACGATCGACTTCGCCAACCACCCGAAGAACGCCGACCTCGGCACGCGCAAGCTGCCGTTCTCGAACGCGGTCTGGATCGAGCGCGAGGACTTCGCCGAAGTGCCGCCGAAGGGCTTCCACCGCCTCGTGCCCGGCGGCGAAGTGCGCCTGCGCGGCATCGGCATCGCGCGCTGCGACGAGGTCGTCAAGAACGACGCCGGCGAGATCGTCGAGCTGCGCGGCACGCTCGATCCCGACACCCGTCCCGGCATGCCGGGCGCCGAGCGCAAGATCAAGGGCACGATCCACTGGGTCAGCGCGAAACACGCGCTCGCGGCCGAAGTGCGCCTCTACGACCGGCTGTTCGCGGTTCCCGATCCGGACGACGACAGCGACGGCAAGACCTACGCCGAGCACCTGAATCCGGAGTCGCGGCGCGTCGTCCGTGCGTGGGTCGAGCCGGCGCTGGCCGATACGCAGCCCGAGCATCACGTGCAGTTCGAGCGCCTCGGCTACTTCGTCGCCGATCGGCACGACCATGCAGCGGCCGCACCGGTGTTCAACCGCACGGCGACGCTGCGCGACTCGTGGGCCGCTGCGAAGAAGTGACGGTTTCCGGCCTCCCGCCGGACGGCGGGAGGTCGCAGCGGATCGCCGGAAGACGTCCCTTTCGCCGCGGAACGGCGCTATACGGCGCGAGGGCGCGGATTGAACGCCGCGACGGCGGCCTCATCTTCCTTCTTCCCCCGCGAGGAAGAGCCGCCATGTCCGCCACGCCGATCCGTATCGATTTCGTCTCCGACGTCGTCTGCCCGTGGTGCGCGATCGGGCTGAACGCGCTGGAGCAGGCGATCGCGCGAGTCGGCGACGACGCGGAGGTCGAGCTGCATTTCCAGCCGTTCGAGCTGAATCCGCAGATGGTGCCCGAAGGCGAGGACGCGACCGAGCACCTCGCGCGCAAGTACGGCATCGACGCGCAGCAGATCGCGCGCAACCGCGACGTCATCCGCGACCGCGGTGCCGCCCTCGGCTTCACGTTCAATGCGCGCGAGCGCATCCACAACACTTTCGACGCGCATCGCCTGCTGCACTGGGCCGCGCTCGAAGGCGCCGGCCGCGAACGCGCGCTCAAGCACGCGTTGCTGCGCGCCTACTTCACCGACGGCGAGGACGTGTCCGACCGAGAGGTGCTCGTGCGCCTCGCCGCAGCGGTCGGGCTGGATGCCGGGCGTGCGCGCGGCGTCCTCGATTCGGACGAGTACGCCGACGCGATCCGCGCGCAGGAGCGCTACTTCCTGGAGCGCGGCATCCACAGCGTGCCGGCGATCATCCTCAACCAGCGCCACCTGATCTCCGGCGGGCAACCCGTCGAGGTGTTCGAGCAGGCCCTGCGCCAGCTCGCCGACGCGAAGAGCGCGTAGCAGCCCGAGACGAACCGCGTCCCTCGGCGGGAACGCGTCGCACCGCGCAACGCCGTGTCCGCCCGTGCAGGCGTCCGTCGACGCCTATGCGGGAACCGCCGCCGGCAACGGCATGAACCGCCGCTTCAGTGCGCGCTCGCACGGCAGCGACCATGCGCGCGCGACCAGCCCGCCGAGCGCCCAGCATGCGAGCACCGCCGGCACGTACCAGAGCCAGCCGGAACCTGCGTCCGCGCCGCAGGCCTTGAATGCGGCGACGATCGCGAACACGACGAACATGTGGCCGAGGTAGATCTCGTAGCTGAGCCGTCCCATCGAGCGCAGCCAGCCCAGCCCCGGCAGCTCGCGCGACAGACCAGACCGATGGCGCCAGTCGAGCGCGAGCAGGAGCAGGGCCGTCGACACGACCAGCAGCAACATCACGCCGTCGTGCAGCCAGCGCCACAACCACGGCATCGCCAGCATCGTCGCCGCGAGGCCGGCGCTGCCGAGCAGCCCGATTCCGTTCACGAGTTCCCTGCGCGGCCGCCAGCATTGCGCGACCAGCGCCGCCAGCACGCCGAGCGCGATCGCCGCCATGCCGGGCAGGTAGGCCTTTTCCTTCCAGATCTCGTTGTCGGTTATCGCCGCCAGCGAGAACGGCAGCGACAGGGCGAGCGCGGCGAGCAGGACCATCAGGACGCGGCGGTCGCGCACGAGCAGGCAGACCACGGGAAAGCCGAGGTAGAACACCTCCTCGATCGACAGCGACCAGAGCACGTCCCACGAACCCGGCAGGTAGCCGGTGCGCCCCTCGTACCAGTTCAGGTGCAGGCCGAACGCCGCCAGCGTCGCGCCGCCCAGGGACTGTCCTTCGCGCGTGATCGCGTAGTCGGCGAATCCGCAGCCGTGCAGCACGGCGAGAACGCCGACCAGCAGGGCGAGACAAGGCAGGATGCGTGCGCTCCGCCGTACGTAGAACGCGTGCGGATCGAGGCGCGAGAGCGATCCCCAGCGCGCGAGCGCGTTGCCGGCGATCAGGAAACCGGAGATCACGAAGAACACGAACACGGCCTCGTAGCCGTTGTAGTTCAGCGCGACGAGCAGCCGCTTCGGCAGGACGTCGGCGAGCGCGCTCGCCTTCAACGGAATGCGCAGGCCAAGGTGATGCAGCACGACGAGCAGGATCGACAGCCCGCGCAGGGTGTCGATGCCGGGATTGCGCGCGTCGGCGGCGGAAGTCGGCACGGTCATCGGGGGTTCGAGGGACATCGGGAAGCCGCGTATCGTCGCCGCATCGTCGACGGCAGGCAATCCGGCCTCGGGAACCGGAGCGTTCTGCTAGGCTCGCGCGATTCCCTCACGCTGCATCCCGCCATGGCCGCCACCGAAGTCACGCTCGCCCTTCCCGCCTGGATCGACGAGGAAGCCGATGCCGCGCGCGTCTACGCCGACGCCGATGCGCGCGTCGGCCTGGCGATCCGCCTCGCCCGCCGCAACATCGACGAAGGCACCGGCGGGCCGTTCGGCGCGGCCGTGTTCGACGAGGACGGCCGGCTCGTCGCGGCCGGCGTGAATCGCGTGCTGCCGCAGCACTGTTCCGCCGCGCACGCCGAAGTCGTCGCCTTCATCGTCGCGCAGGCACGTCTCGGTCGCGCGCGCATCAACGAGGAAGGCCGCCGCTACGTCCTCGCGACCAGTTCGCAGCCCTGCGCGATGTGCTACGGGGCGAGCTTCTGGGCCGGCATCGACGCACTCGAGATCGGTGCGCGCAACACCGATGTGATGGAACTCTCCGAGTTCGACGAAGGCCCGCTGCCGGCGGACTGGATCGGCGAACTGGAGCGTCGCGGCATCGCCGTCGTGCGCGACGTGCAGCGCGACGCCGCGCGCGAGGTGTTCCATCGCTACGCGCAAGCCGGTGGCGCCCGCTACTGAACCGGGCCGGCGCGAAGCGCTGCGCGCACGTCCGCATACCACGGATCGGTCTCGATCAGCGGCGCGGAGATCACGCGGCCGGCCGGAAGGGACAGCAGGTCGCGCAGGTGCGCCACGGCGGCCTCGGGCTCGCCGACGCGGATCTCGATGAGCGCCAGCGAGAACAGCCGGGTCGTGCCGTCGCCCGAACCCCGATCGACCGGAGTCCGCTGCAACGAGTGCCGCCCCGCCGCCAGCGCGGCGTCCCTGTTGCCCAACCCGGCTTCGACGAGGCCCAGCACGCTGAAGAAGATCGGCATGGCGGGATTCTTCAGGTTGGGCTGGATCGCGGCGCGCGCGGCCTCGTAGGCGGCGCGCGCGCGCGACAGGTCGCCGGTCATTTCCCAGGCCTGCGCCTGCAGCAGGCTGACCGGCACCTTCGCCGGAAGATAGGCCGACTCGACCCATTCCGGCGCGTGTTCAAGGGTCGCGAACGCCGCCTTCGTGTCGCCGAGCATGCGCTGCGCCTCGAAGCGGATCGAGACGACGGCACCGCCGAGGTCGAAATCCGCCGGCACGTCGTCCAGCACCTGCAGCGCTTCCCGTGGCCGACCGGCGTACAGCAGCGCCGTGCTCTTGTAGAAGGTCGCCGCGTGGTCGCCGGGATCGGCGGCCTGGGCGCGGTCGTAGGCGCGCAGCGCGTCGTCGTAGCGACGCAACGAAGCCAGCGCATCGCCCAGCTGCATCGGCCAGCGCGAGTCGTGCGGATCGAGCGCGGCGGCACGCTCGTAGCTGGCGATGGATTCGTTCCAGCGTCCCAGATGCCGTTGCGCGTTGGCGATCGCCGCGTCGATCTCGCCGTCTTCCGGCATGCCGCGTCGCGCCCGCTGGAACGCGCCGAGCGCACCTTCGAAATCGTTGCGCCCGTAGTAGAGCACGTAGCCCTGTGCGAGACGTGCCTGCGGCAGGTCGGGATCCAGTTCCAGCGCCTTCGCCACGGCCTGCTCGGCCGTGTCGAAGCGGTACGGCGCGATGCCGACCCGGTAGGCGTAGGCGTGGATGTCGAGGTAGGCCAGGCGGGCCCAGGCCAGCGCGAAGCGCGAATCGCGCTCGATCGCCCGCCGATACAGCGCGCGCGCCTCGGCCGTGGTGGCGATGGGATCCTGCGCCTTCTCGCGCCACACCTGGGCGGCGAGGAATTCCGCCTTCAGGAAGTCGTCGTAGGCGTGCTCGTCCTTGGTCGGAGCCCGCGCCACGCGCGCCGCCTCGGACGGCAGCAAGGTGGCCTTGAGCGCCTCGACGACGTTCTCGGCGACCTCGGTTTCCACCTCGAACACGCCCTGCAACGTGCGCGGATACGACTGCGCCCACAGATGCGCGCCGTTGCGGCCGTCGACCAGCTGCACGTTGATCAGCACGCGGTCGTCGATGCGCTGCACGCTGCCGACCAGCACCGAGTCCACGCCCAGCTGCGCGGCGACCTTGCCGACGTCCGCCGGATGGCTTTCGAAGCGGCGCGTCGCCGCGCGCGACAGCACGCGCAGGTCGCCGATGCCCGCCAGCCGGGTCAGGATGATTTCCTGGATGCCGCCGGCGAAGTACGCGTTCGCCGGGTCCGGGCTCATGTTGTCGAACGGCAGCACGGCGATCGAATGCGGACGCACGGCCGCGCCATCGGATCGCGACGCCGGCGAGCGCAGGAACAGGAACCCGGCCAATGCGAGAACCGCGAGCAGCGCGACCGATGCGATCCATCGCCGGCGGGCTCGGTGGCGACCGGGTTCGCCGGCAGCCACGGGCTCGACGGACGGCTCGGCCAGCGACGTTTCCTCGCGGGGCATCGCGGACGGGCGTGCGGCAAATTGCTGCGCAGCAGCATCCTCCACGGCCTGCACGTCGGCGATGAAACGATAGCCGTGCCCGCGCACGGTCTCGATGTATCGCGGCGTATCGCCGGCGTCGCCGAGCGCCTTGCGCAGGGTGCTGATGTTCCAGGTCAGGCTGTGCTCCTCGACGATCGTGTCGGGCCACAGCGTCTCGATCAGCGCCTCGCGGCTGCGCAGGCGGCCGGCTCCCTCGACCAGCGCGAGCAGCAGGTCGAAGGCCTTCCGGGTCAGCGGAAGCTCCTCGCCGTCACGACACAGCCGCCGCTCGGCGACGTCCATCTGGAAGGGCCCGAATGCGTACCGGCGGTCGCATTCGGCATCGGCTTTCTGGGTCATCGTCAATCGCGAAGCGGGCGCCACACGCAAATCACACACAAATCACATGAGCATCGAAGGCACTCGCGCAGGCGCCTTTCGACACTGCGGGGCCCCCGTGGAAACCGCGACCATAGCATCTTGCCGGTCCGGCGTTTCCCGGCCGCTTCCTTGCCACCGTTCGCCGGAGAACCCCCTTGACCGCCCAGCCCGCGAAGATCCCCTCGTTCCTGTTCGCGTTTGCCGCCACCGCATCGAGCCTCGCCGCGACGCCGGTTGCTGCATCACAGCACGACCTGCTCCCGCCCGGCAACGCCGCACTACCCACCCGCCCGCTCGCTGCGTTGCAACAACTGCTGACCGACAAGTCGGCGCTCGCATCGCCGTGCAGCCGGCTGGCCCAGCCGCATCCCCAGGGCTGCGCCGACCGCCAGGCGTCGCCGCTCGGCGGCCTCGACTGGATCCATCAGGTCGTCGCCGGCGACGACCTCGCCGACTTCGCGACATTCGGCAACGCGGTCTCGATCGACGGCAACGTCGCCGTCGTCGGTTCGCCCCAGACCAACCCGCTCGGCGACGCCGTCGGCCCCGGAGCCGCCTACGTGTACGTGCGGACGGCCGCTGGCTGGACGCAGGCACAGAAGCTGGATGCCGACGACGGAGTGCTCGGCGACAATTTCGGCATCGCGGTGGCCGTGCAGGGGGACACCATCCTGGTCGGCGCCTACAAGGCGGCCATCGGCGACCACGACCAGCAAGGCGCGGTCTACGTCTTCCGCCCGCTCGCCGGCGCCTGGACGCAGACGCAGAAGCTCAGCCCGGACGACGCCGATGCCGGACGCCTGTTCGGTGCGTGGATCTCGCTCGACGGCGACCACGCGCTGGTCAGCACGCCCGCCGGCATGATGGGTGACGACCCCGGCAGCGCGCCCGTCTATGCGCTGCATCGGGACGCAGGCCAGTGGGCCATCACCCAGAGGCTCGATGCCGACGACTATGTCGCCGGCGACGTCTTCGGCTACCAGACCGCACTCCACGGCACCACCGCCATGATCGGCGCACCGGGCGCGGCGGTCGACGGCAATCCGGCCGTCGGCGCCGTGTACGCCTTCCACTATGCGGACGGCAGCTGGAGCCAGGGCCAGAAACTCGGCCCCAGCGGCGTCAGCGACATGAGCGCCTTCGGCTGGGCCATCGTGTTCGACGGCACGACCGCGCTGTTCGGCGCACCGTTCACGACGGTCGGCGACAACGCGATGCAGGGGGCGGCCTACCTGTTCGACCTCGACGGCGACGTCTGGACCCAGACCCAGAAACTCACCCAGGCCAATGGTTTGGAGTTCGATCGCCTCGGCAGCACGCTCGCGCTGTCCGGCCACACGGCGATCGTCGGCACCCCCTGGGTCACCGAGGTCGATGGCGCTCCCGCCTTCGGCGCCGCCTGGGTCTATGCCGGCACGGCGGAGGACGGATTCGTGCAGCAGGCGACGCTGTTGCCTACGGGAGACGAGGTCACCGCCTTCGCCTACGTCGCCACGATGAACGGGAGCACCCTGTTGCTCGGAGCCCCGATCGACGGCACGACGAGCCGGGGCTATGCCGTCTTCTACAGTCCGGACCGCGTCTTCGCGAACGGCTTCGACGGCGCGACGCCCTGATCGACCGCGGCGACGGCGCTCCCGTCGCCGTCCCTTCCGCTGCGCACCACAGGGGCGCCGCGGGCGACCATCCCCAAGCGGCCGTCCGCGGCACCTGTCCGCCTTCGCGTCACCAGACGCGACCTCACCCTTCCGGGGAATCCCGATGCCTCCGACACCACGCCCGCTCACTCTCGCCCTGGCAGCCTCGATCGCCCTGCTCCCGTTCGCACGGCCGGTGACGGCGGCCGGCGTCGACGGCCCTGCCGCGGCGGCCGCCGGCGATGCCGGGGCATC
>DBMH01000174.1 GCA_002297645.1 Rhodanobacteraceae bacterium UBA703
CCGGCCGCGCAGCGGCGGACCCGCCTTCATTGCGGGAAGCGGCGGAGCGGGGAGCGGGCGAGGGACGCCACGCGTTTCCCGTTTCGCGCGACCAGAGGGACAGGGCATCGGGATGTGGTGACGTAGGCGGGCAGCGCCGCGTGGCGTTGGCGCCGCTCCGGGAGGGGACTGGTGGAGCCGAACGCGTCGCGACCCGCGGAGTCGCCGCTGTCGCAGCACCTGCGCGAACTCGCTTCGCGCCGCAGCGCGTGGCTCGTGCTGGCTCGCAACGCCGTCCCCGTCGTCGGTGTCTGCTTCCTCGGCTGGTCGGGTGCGCTCGCGGTCTTCAACTACTGGTTCGACGGCCTCGCCGCGCTCGCCGCGATCATCGCGGCGCTGGTGCCGCGGGCGCTGCGCGAGACCCGTTCGCGCAGGGACGGTTCGCTCAGGACCTGGCTCCGCGGAATCCTGACCTGGCTCGTGCTGGTGGGCGTGCTCGGCCTGCCGTACTGGCTCGTGCTGATCCCGCTGCACGACCTCCTGCTTTCGCCCGGATTGCTCAGGCACATCGTCCACACCCCGCAACTGCTGCTGACCTTCGGCATGATCGCGTCGCTGCATGCGCGCCGCGCGTTCACCGCCGGCTACGACGCGATGCCGGAGGCCGAGCTCAAGCAGCGCGTGCGCTGGGACGCCTATCTGCTCATCCTGCGTGCGGTCGCGATGTTCCTGATGGCCTCGCCGGGATTCGCCGTCGTCCTGGTGCCGGCGATGGCCCTCGTGCTCAGCTACTTCGAAATCTGGCCGGAGCGTGCGTTGGGAGCGACCCTCGGCGAGGCGTCGAAACGGCACGAATACGATCCGCACGAGGCGAAGCCGAAGCGCCGCCGCTTGCCCTGAGCGGCTGCTAAGCTTCGCGCATCCAGCGGGGAACCATGTGGACATGCAACGCATCGCATTCGTCGCCAGCCCGACCGAGGAAGCGCAGGCCGCGCTGACGTCCCTGCGCGGACGCTACGGCGATGCGCCGCCGGACGAGGCCGACGTCATCGTCGCGCTCGGCGGCGACGGCTTCATGCTGCGCACCCTGCATCGCCATCGCGCGCGCGGCCTGCCGGTCTACGGCATGAAACTCGGCACGGTCGGCTTCCTGATGAATCAGCACCACCTCGACGACCTGCCCGGACGCATCGCCAGCGCGCGGCCGACGGTGTTGCGGCCCCTGCTCATGGAGGCGGTCACGGAATCGGGAAGCAGCGCCACGGCATTGGCCTTCAACGAAGTCTCCCTGCTGCGCCAGACCAAGCAGGCCGCCCACGTGCGCGTGTCGCTCAATGGCATCGTCAAGCTCGACGAACTGATCTGCGACGGCGTGCTCGTGGCGACGCCGGCCGGATCCACCGCCTACAACCTGTCGGCGCACGGGCCGATCCTGCCGTTCGGTTCGCAGTTGCTGGCGATGACGCCGATCAGTCCGTTCCGGCCGCGGCGCTGGCGCGGGGCGATCCTGCCGTCCCACAGCGAAGTCGCCATCGAGATCCTCGATCCGTACAAGCGGCCGGTCAGCGCGACGGCCGACTCGAACGAGGTGCGCGACGTCGTCGAGGTGCGCATCCGCGAATCGCGGGAACACACGATGACCCTGCTGTTCGACCCCGAACACGGCCTCGAGGACCGCATCCTCGACGAACAGTTCGAGCTTTGAGGCCGGCACGCCGGCTGGCTCTCGTCCTGCTCGCCGTCGCGACCAGCGGCTGTTCGGGATTGCGCTACTACGCGCATCTCGCCCACGGGCAGGCGGCTCTGCTGGCAAAGCGCGAGAAGGTTGCTGCGATCGTCGCCGATCCGCGTCGTGACGCCACGCTGCGGACGCGCCTCGCGCAGGCGCAGGCCGCGCGCGAGTTCGCCTCGGAACGGCTCGGCCTGCCGCGCAACCGCAGCTATACCAGCTACGTCGAGCTCGGGCGTCCGTACGTGAGCTGGAACGTGTTCGCGACGACGGAATTCTCGGTCGATCCGATCACGCACTGCTTCCCGTTCGCCGGCTGCGTCGCCTATCTCGGCTACTTCGACCGCGCACGTGCCGAGCGCGAAGCGGCGAGGCTGTCCGCACGCGGCGACGACACGGCGGTCGAGGGGACGGTCGCCTACTCGACGCTCGGCTGGTTCTCCGATCCGATCCTGTCGAGCATGCTGCGCTGGAGCGACGACGAGCTCGACGGCACGATCTTCCACGAACTCGCGCACCAGCGGCTCTACGTCAAGGACGACACCGCCTTCAACGAGTCGTGGGCGAGCTTCGTGCAGCAGGAAGGGCTGCGCGAGTGGCGCGCCGCGCGCGGACTGTCGCCGCCGGCCGGCAAGGCCGGTGCGCGCGACGCGGCGTTCACCCGTCTCGTGCTGGACCTGCGCGAGCGGTTGAAGGCGCTGTACGCGAGCGGACTCGCGCCGGCGGAGATGCGTGCGCGCAAGCAGGCGGAGTTCGAGTCCTTTCGGGGCCGCTATGCGCAACTGCGCGATTCGGAATGGGCCGGCGAGCCCCGTTACGACCGCTGGGTCGCCGGAGCGCTGAACAATGCCCGGCTGCTGCCGTTCGGTCTCTACGAGCGCTGGGTGCCCGCCTTCGAGCAGTTGTTCCGCGAGGCCGGTGGCGACTGGACGGCTTTCCATGCGCGCGTGAAGGCATTGGCGGCGTTGCCGAAGCCGGAGCGCGACGCCGAACTCGCACGACGCGTGCCGACGCCCTGAATCCCGGGCCAACGTCGCAGCGGAGGTGCGTTGATCGCAGCGGGATGCGCACCCATCTGTCACACTGGGCGCCGTGCATGCGCCGTTTGCTGGAGGATTGCGCGATGAAACGTTTCTTCAAGGCGGCCCTTTCCAAGCCGGTCGCGCTGCTGGTGCTGCCGCTGCTGCTCGCGGGCTGCTACTACGAGCCCGGCTACTACACGCGCGGCGACGCCTACTACGGCACGTCGTCGTACTACGACGGCGACGGCTACTACTACGGCCCCGGATACTACGACTACTACGGGCCGGGCTACTACGGATACGGGCCGTCGTTCGGGCTTGGTTACTACTACTACGACCACGGCCACAAGCACTACCGGAACGACCATCGCGACTGGCGCGACCGCAGCCCGCAGCGCTCCGGCTGGGCACCGGTCGACGGCCGGCGTCCGGGCGGCAGCCAGGAGTCGAGGCCGCCGTCGCGCGGGAACGTTTCGGGGCCGTGGCGCGGGCAGGGGGCCTCCTCTCCTCCGTCGTCGCGAGGCCCGGTGCCCTCGGCCCC
>DBMH01000238.1 GCA_002297645.1 Rhodanobacteraceae bacterium UBA703
CTGCAGCGCGGCCAGGCTGCGGATCGCGCGCAGCACGCCGCCACCGGTGCCCGTGCGCACGCTGCCGTGCAGCGCGAGCTGCGCGTCGAGTCGGCGCAGCCGCGGCCATTGCGACAGCGTCATCAGCGCCGCGCAGCCGAGCGCGATCAACGGCATCCAGCGCAGCGAGGCGCCGGCGTAGACGAAGCGCCCCTCCAGCTCGCGCGGGATCCAGTCGGCCGAGATCATGCCGACGACGCGATCGAACACGCTGCTGCCGAGCGCCCAGCCGAGCCCGACGCCGACGGCGGCGAGCAGCAGGTTGGTCGCGAACGTCTCCGCGCAGAGCCGGCGCGAGGTCGCGCCGAGCGCGAGACGCACCGCCAGCTGCGGCTCGGCCGCGACCTGGCGGATGTTGATCAGCGTCGCCACGTTGGCGAGCGCCACCAGCAGCATCAGCAGCGAGGCGGCCAACAGCAGCCCGACCGCCGGACGCATCGGTCCCATCACCGCGTCGATCACGCGTTCGCCGCTGATCGACCAGCCCGGCAGGTAGCGTGACGCCGGCGCCGCGGCGACCAGTCGCTGGCTCAGCGTTGCCAGTGCGCCGCGTAGCTGCGGCAGGTCCGCGTCCGGCTTGAAGCGCACGTTGAGCACGTAGGGCCGTGCCGCGTCGGTGTCGGTGTCGAGGTCGCTCGCGTGGGCGACCCAGAAGTCGCCGCCCATGAAATGGAAGCGGTCGGGCATCACGCCGACCACGCTGTAGATGGCATCCTCGACGCGCAGCGCGCGCCCGAGCACGTCGGGGGCGCCGCCGAAGTGCGACTGCCACAACGCGTAGGAGATCACCGCGGAGGGCGAGCCGGGGCGATCCTCCTCCTCGAGGAAACGGCCGAGCGCCGGTGCGACGCCGCTCACCGCGCGCGCGGACGCCTGCGTCTGCACCATCAGCAGGCGCGTCGGATAGCCGTCCGACCCTTCGAACGCGACCTGCCGGCTGCGGCTGGCGGCCACCTGCTCGAACAGACCGCTGTCGCGCAGCATGCGGAACTCCTCGGCGCTGAAGCCGTACAGGCTGCGCGTATCGGCGGCGGCGCGATGCGTGAGCACGCCGAGCCGCGCCGTGTCGTAGCTCCACGGCGAGACGAAGAAATTGTGCGCGACGGCGATCGCCGCCAGCAGCACGGCGACCGTGGCGGCGAGCGTCGCCACCGTGACCGCGTTGGCCGCGCGGTGCTTCCAGGCTGCGCGCAGCACGTGTGCCGGATTCACGGCACGCTCCTGCCGCCGCCGTCGATCCAGCCATCGCTGAGCCGCACCACGCGTTGCGCCTCGCTGCCGAACGCCTCGTTGTGCGTGACCTGCACGATCGTCGCGCCGCCGCGGTGCAGCTCGTGCAGCAGGTCCATGATCGTGCGCGCCTGGCTCGAGTGGAGCGCGCCGGTCGGTTCGTCGGCGAGCAGCAGGCGCGGCTTCGTGATGACCGCGCGTGCGACCGCGACGAGCTGCTGCTGGCCGCCGGAGAGCTGGCTCGGGAACAGGTCCTTCTTGCCGACGATCTGGAAGCGGTCGAGCAGGTCGGCGACCTGCGCCGAGCGCTCCTTGGCCGGCACGTCGCGGTACTGCAGGGGCAGGTCGAGGTTCTCCCACACCTTCAGGTCGTCGATCAGGTGGTAGTGCTGGAAGATGAAGCCGACCTTCTCGCGTTGCAGCGCCTGGCGCTGCTTGGGATTGAGCTTCTCGACGGCGGTGCCGTCGAACGAGAAGCTGCCCTGCCAGTCGTGGTCCATCAGGCCGAGCACGTTCAGCAGCGAGCTCTTGCCCGCGCCCGACGGTCCCATGACGCTGACGAATTCGCCTTCGGCGATGTCGAGGTCGACATTGCGCAGGATCCAGTGGCGGCCGCCGGCGAGCGGAACGGATTTCTCGAGGTGACGCAGTTCGATCATGGGCATGGGAGGGATTCCTGGTGAAAGGGAGTCATTCGTCGCGCAGGGCCAGGACGGGATCGACGCGCGCCGCGCGCCGCGCCGGCAGCCAGCACGCGGCGACGCCGATCGCGACCAGCGCGGCCGCATACAGCCCCAGTCCGAGCAGGGCGGCGGCGACCTTGCCGGCGTCGAGCGCCGCGCCGAAGCCGAGCGCGAGCGGCATCGACGCGACCAGCACGGTCAGCCCGATCACGTAGCCGAGCGCACCGAGATACTTGCCGACCACGATGCGCGCATTGCCGACGCCGCTGGCGAGCAGCAGGGGTAGCGTCTGCGCGCGGCGCTCGCCGGCGAACGAGCGCATCGTCACCAGCGGCACCAGCAGCACCAGCAGGCTCGACCAGCTGCGCAGCAGCGCGATCGCGACGAGGTCGGTCGCGCCGGGGGCGTGCTGGAGTCCGCCGAGCTTCGGCGCGAGTTCGACGAAGCCGTCGAGCGACAGCAGGAACTGCCACGCCATCAGCGCGACGGCGACGGCGGCGAGCGCCCAGGCGAACGGCTGCACGGCGAGGCGGCGCCATTCGTGACGCGCGATCAGCAGGGCGACGCTCATGCGCGAGGCCCCGTCCGGCGGTCGCCGCTCGTGCCGTGGCCTTTGCTCGCCTCGCCGATGCGCTCCTCTCCGCCTGTCGCGCGGGCGAGAGGGGCGGGCGGACCATCGGCCGAGGCCGATTCGTGCATGGCGATCGACAGGAACAGGCGGTCGAGCGAGCCGTCGTCCCCATCGGTCGGACCCACGTGGCGCAGCTCGCCGCGATGCAGGATCGCGACGCGGTCGCAACAGGCGGCGACGTCCGGCAGTACATGGGTGGACAGCACGACCGCGTGTTCCGTGCCGAGCCCGCGTACCAGCGCACGCAGCTTCAGCGCCTGCACCGGATCGAGCCCCGAAGCCGGTTCGTCGAGCACGACCAGTTCCGGCTCGTGCAGGATCGCCTGCGCCAGTCCGACGCGCTGGCGGAAACCCTTCGACAGGGCCGCGATCGGCCGCCGGCGCACCTCGCCGAGTTCGCAGCGGTCGATCGCGCGGTCGACCGCCGCCGCGACGTTCGTGCGCGCCAGCCCGCGCAGGCGCGCGCAGAAGGCTAGGAACTCGACCGGCGTCAGTTCGGCGTGCAGCGGCGGCACTTCCGGCAGGTAGCCGATGCGCCGGCGCGCCAGTTCCGGGTGCTCGTACAGGTCCTCGCCGCCGAGGCGCACGCTGCCGCGGCTCGGGGCCAGCACGCCGGCGATCATGCGCAGCGTCGTGCTCTTGCCGGCGCCGTTGACACCGAGCAGGCCGAGCACTTCGCCGCGGCGCAGCTCCAGCGCCAGTCCGCGCACGGCATCGCGTCCCGCAAGGACGCGGCCGACCTGGTGGAGGGCGAGGGTGGGAGCGGGAGGATTCACGGTGCGCAACGGGGAGCGGAACGCGATTGTTCCGTTTCCGGACCCGTCGCGGCAAGGTACCGGTCCGCAGCTTCGGACGCGCGCCCTGCGCCACCCGGGTCCGGGCGTGTCAGGAAGCTCCTGCGGGGCGTTCCTGCGGGGGCGCGACGCGCCCCCGGCCGGACTCCGTCGCGGCGGGAAACGCCGCGATCATTCGCTCCGATCCGCGGGATGCCGTACTACGCCCCGCCGGAAAGGCGGTCGAGCGAGTAGCCGGCGACGGCCTTGTAGGCGTCGACGATCGCGGCCAGTTCGCTGGCGCTGACGACGTCCTCGATCCGCGCGAACGGATCGCCGCCGGTACGCTCGTGGACGACCTGCAGGATCTTGTCCGGCGGCGCCTTGCGGTTCATCAGCACGACGTCGCCGGTTTCCTTCAGGCGCACCGTTTCGTAGGCCGCGAGCGCCTGCGGGCCGACACCGTGTTCCTCGAACATCGCGGCAAGGTAGCGCGCGTCGAGGATCGCCTGGCCGGCGCCGTTGGAGCCGCGCGGCACCATCGGATGCGCGGCGTCGCCGAGCAGGGTCAGGCGGTCGTAGGTCCAGCGTGGCAGCGGGTCCTGGTCGACCATCGGATATTCCATGATGTCGGCGGTCGACTCGATCAGCCCGGCCACGTCGAGCCAGTCGAAACGCCAGTCCGCGAACGTCGGCAGCACGTCCTCGAGGCGTCCGCGACCGTTCCAGTCGCGCCGCGCCGGCTGCGGCGCGGCGATCTCGGCGACCCAGTTGACGAGCTGGCGGCCGTCGGCGTCGATCGCGTCGCGGATCGGATAGATCACCATCTTGCCGACCGTGAACCAGCCCGCGCGCACCATCGACGCGCCGCTGAGGAACGGCGCCCACGGCACCGCGCCGCGCCACATGTTGTTGCCCGAATAGCGCGGCGCGCCTTCGTCCGGGTGGAACTGCTTGCGCAGCACGGAGTGGATGCCGTCGCAGGCGACGACGACCGACGCCTTCACTTCGTGCGGCGCGCCGCGGCCGTCGACGAAGTGCGCCTTCGCATGGTCGCCTTCGTTCGTCGCTCCCGTGCAGCGGCGGTCGGTCACGAGGGCGTCGGCGCCCAGGCGCTCGCGCAGCGCGGCGAGCAGCACCGAATGCAGGTCGCCGCGATGGATCGAGAACTGCGGCCAGCGATAGCCCGCCGCGACGCCGGCCGGTTCGCAATAGATGAGCTGGCCGTGACGGTTGAAATAGGCGGATTCCTTCGTCGTGACCGCGACGCTCGCGAGGGCGTCGAGCAGGCCGAGGCGGTCGAGCACGCGCACCGAATGCGGCAGCAGGTTGATGCCGACGCCGAGCGGCTTGAGATCGGGTGCGGCTTCGTAGACGCGGCAGGAAATGCCGGCGGCGTGCAGTTCCAGGGCCAGCGTCAGGCCGGCGATGCCGGCGCCGACGATCAGGACTTCGCAATCTTTACTCATGGAGATACTCGAAGAGAACTTTCTGGCGTCATTCCCGCGAAAGCGGGAATGACGGCCCTTCTTGTGAGCTATTCCGCGTCGGGCTGGTTCGCAGGCGCGGCGGCGGCGAAGGCCGGCAGTTCCGCGCAGCGCGCGGCGATGCCGTCGATCGTCGGATAGCGCGCCATGTCGACGCCGAAGCGGCGCGCGTTGAACACCTGCGGCACCAGCGCGACGTCGGCCATCGTCGGCGCGTCGCCCCAGCAGAACCGTCCGCGTGTCGCACTCTGCGCCAGACGCGTCTCGAGCGCGCCGAAACCGGTGCCGATCCAGTGCTGGACCCAGGCATCGGTGGCTTCCTTCTGCAAGCCGTACGCGGCGGCGAGATGCTTCAGCACACGCAGGTTGCCGAGCGGAGCAATGTCGCAGGCAATGTCGAGCGCGAGCGAGCGCACGGCGGCGCGGCCGGCGGCGTCGCGCGGCAACAGCGGCGGATTCGGGTGCGTCTCGTCGAGGTACTCGATGATCGCGAGCGACTGATGCAGCGTGGCATCGCCGTCGACGAGCACCGGCACGAGCGATTCGGGCGCGATGCCGCGGTACTCCGGCGCGAACTGCTGGCCGCCGTCGCGCGTCAGGTGCACCGAAAGATACTCGTACGCCAGCCCCTTCAGGTTCAGCGCGATGCGCACCCGATACGAGGCCGAGCTGCGGAAATAGTTGTAGAGCTTCATGGCGCCTCCCGAAATCAGACGACGTCGACGTCGAATTCGCCGAGGCCGTCGATGCCGCCACGGATGCGGTCGCCCCTGACGACCGCGCCGACGCCTTCCGGCGTGCCGGTGTAGATCAGGTCGCCCGGCACGAGCTCGAAGAACGTCGACAGGTACGAGACGGTTTCGGCCACGGACCAGATCAGTTGCGACAGGTCGGCCTGCTGCTTCGCTTCGCCGTTGACGGCGAGCCGGATCGCGCCGCGATCGAGGTGGCCGACCTGCTCCGCGCGATGGATCGGCCCGATCGGAGCGGAGTGGTCGAAGGCCTTGCCGATGTCCCACGGCCGCCCCATCCCGCGCATCTTCACCTGCAGGTCGCGACGCGTCATGTCGAGGCCGAGCGCATAGCCGTACACGTGCTCCAGCGCGGCATCGACCGCGATGTCGCGGCCACCGCGGCCGATCGCTGCGACCAGCTCCATCTCGTAGTGGCAGTCGGTCGTCTCGCTCGGATACGGGAACGCCCCGGTCGTGCCGGGCGCGACGTACACGATCGCGTCCGCCGGCTTGCAGAAGAAGAACGGCGGCTCGCGGTCCGGGTCGAAGCCCATCTCGCGCGCGTGCGCGGCGTAGTTGCGGCCGACGCAGTAGATGCGGCGCACCGGGAAGCCCAGGTCGGTGCCGGCGACCGGCACGACGACGGTGGGAGCGGGTTCGAAAGCCAGATTCATCCGCGAAACTCCATAAGACTCGAAAACAGGAAGGGCACGGCGCCGGTCGGCGACGATCCCGGTCAGCCCGGCAGCTTCTCTTCGCGCAGGATGTCGAGCGCGACCTGCACCGGGCGGTCGGAGAAGCTGAAGAGCACCGCGTCCTCGTCGGCGTGCAGCACGTGGGTCTTCCACGACGGCACGACGAAGTGGTCCTTCGGACCGAACGCGAACGAAACCCCGTCGACGACCACGCGGCCGCGGCCCTCGACCACGGAATAGACCGCGCCGTCGGTGCTGCGGTACGGCTTGCCGGAGAAACCGCGCGGCAGCAACTGCAGGAAGGTCGCCAGCGTCGGCATCGGCCAGCCGCCGGTCGCCGGATTGACGTAGCGCAGCTTGACGCCGTGCCAGTCGTCGACCTCGCCGTCGCGCCCGAGGCGGTCGAGCACCTCGCGCGAGCGCTCGTAGGGATAGCTGAAGATCGGCGAGGTCGGCGACGACGGCCGGTAGTCCACCGGCAGCAGGTTGTGGCCGTAGCGCGCGAGCGCATTGCCTTCGCGGCGACTGACCTGCTGCGACTTCGCCGCGTTCCTCTCTTCGAAGCCGGCGTCGAAGAACCGCACCATCGGGATGTCGAGGCCGTCGAGCCAGACGACCGGCTCGGCCTGTCCGTCGATGCCGTCGTTGCCGTGGTCGTGCCAGGTCCAGCTCGGCGTGATGATGAAGTCGCCGGGATGCATCGTCGTGCGTTCGCCGTCGACCGCGGTGTAGGCGCCCTTGCCGTGCACGATGAAGCGCAGCGCCGACTGCACGTGGCGATGCGCCGGTGCGACTTCGCCCGGAAGGATCAGCTGCAGGCCGGCGTAGAGCGACTGCGTGACGCTCGACTGCCCCGGCAGCGCCGGATTCTCGAGGATCAGCACGCGCCGCACGGCTTCCTCGGCGGTGATCAGCTCGCCGGCACGCTCGATGAACGGCCGCACGTCGTCCCACCGCCACAGCGCCGGCACGCACGGCCCGTTCGGCGTATGCGGAACGAGCGTGGCGAGCGACTCCCACAGCGGCGACAGGTGCAGCGGCTTCAGGTCGCGGTAGAACGCGCCGCGCATTTCTGCGGCGCCGGTGTCGTTCGCGTTCATGCCGCGCTCCCGGCCGTGGCGGTGGCGGCCGCCTGCCGCGCATAGCGCTGCGCGAGCACCGCGCAGACCATCAGCTGGATCTGGTGGAACACCATCAGGGGCAGCACGATCGCGCCGACGGCGCTGCCGGAGAACAGCACGTTCGCCATCGGGATGCCGCTGGCGAGGCTCTTCTTCGAGCCGCAGAACAGGATCGTGATGCGGTCCTCGCGCGAGAAGCCGAGGCGCTTGCCGAGCTGCGCGGTGACGAACAGCGCGACCGCCAGCAGCGCGCAGCAGACCGCGAGCAGCCAGGCGAGCGTCTGCGCGGATACGTCCTTCCACAGCCCGGCGACCACCGCGGCGCTGAAGGCCGTGTAGACGACGAGCAGGATCGAGCCGCGGTCGACGAGGCCGATCACCTTCTTGTTGCGATCGACGAGGCCGCCGATCCACCGCCGCGCGACCTGTCCCGCGACGAACGGTACGAACAGTTGCAGGACGACGCCCTGGATCGCCGCCATCGGGGCCGGACCGGCCTTGCCGCCCCCCGCGTGGACGAGCAGGCCGACCAGCAGCGGCGTGATGAAGATCCCCAGCAGGCTCGATGCCGAAGCGGCGCACACCGCCGCCGGCACGTTGCCGCGCGCGATCGAAGTGAACGCGATCGAGGACTGCACGGTGGACGGCAGCGTGCAGAGGAACAGCACGCCGAGCGCGAGCTGGGTGCCGACGACCTGGGCGGCCAGCGACCGCGTCGCCAGGCCGAGCAGCGGGAACAGCACGAAGGTGCAGGCCAGCACGAGCAGGTGCAGGCGCCAGTTGAGCAGGCCGGCGATCACCGCATCGCGCGACAGCTTGGCCCCGTGCAGGAAGAACAGCAGCGCGATCGCGGCCGTCGTGACCATGCCGAAGACCTCCGCGACCTGGCCGCGGCACGGCAGCAGGGAGGCCAGGACCACGGTCCCCAGCAGGGCCAGCGTGTAGCGGTCGAAGATCAGGGAGAGGGCTTCTTTCACGGGGTTCTTCGCAAGCGGTGGGACGAGGCGGCGGTCATCGCACGGACTGCATGGCGTCGATGACGGCGAGCGTCGTCGCCACGACGCCCATGCGCATCGTCGGTTCGGCGGCGGGCGCG
Organism: Rhodanobacteraceae bacterium UBA703; assembly: GCA_002297645.1. Taxonomy (GTDB): domain Bacteria; phylum Pseudomonadota; class Gammaproteobacteria; order Xanthomonadales; family Rhodanobacteraceae; genus Dokdonella_A. The sequence continues at coordinate 8,490 of DBMH01000238.1, forward strand.
TACTTCGGCGAGTGCGCGACCGGCAGGACCTCGCCGGCGCGTTTCGCCGCCTCGACGCGTTCCGGCTCGTACGCGCCGACCATGAAGAAGAGGGACGGCACGCCGGCCAGGCCGTACTCGGAGAAGTCTTCGCTGCCGGTCATCGGCGCCGGCATGAGTTTCGCCTGCTCCCCGAACGCGGCGCGGAACACGGACGCCGTCCGTTCGGTCAGCGCCGCGTCGTTGACGACCATCGAGTAGCCGCGCTTGATCTCGACGTCGGGGGCCGGCGCGCCGGCCATCGCCGCCTCGGCGCGGGCCGTGCGTTCGATGCCTTCGAGGAACTTGTCGCGGACCGTGCCGTCCTGCGCGCGTGTCGCGCCGCGCACGATCGCGGTGTCCGGGATGTTGTTGCCGAGCGGCCCGGTGTCGATCGAGCCGACCGTCAGCACGCCGAACGCCGCCGGATCCTTCTCGCGGCTGATGACCGTCTGCACGTCGACGACGAAGCGCGCCGCCATCAGCACCGGATCGATCGCCTTGTCGGGCGAGGAGCCGTGGCCACCGCGCCCGTGGAAGCGGATCTGGAACGAATCGACGCTCGAACTGGCGATTCCCGGGCGGTAGTACAGGCCGAACGGCTCGGAGGTGTTGTGCCAGGCGAACGCCGCGTCCGGCTTCGGGAAACGCGTGAACAGGCCGTCGGCGATCATCGCCCTGGCGCCGCCGCCGCCCTCTTCCGCCGGCTGGCCGACGAACATCAGCGTGCCGTGCCAGCGGTCCTTCAGCGCGAGCAGCGCCTTCGCCGTACCGACCCAGCCGGCCATGTGCGTATCGTGGCCGCAGCCGTGGAACACGAACGTCTCCTTGCCGTTGAAGCGCCAGACCTGCTGGTCGCGGCTGGCGTAGGGCAGGCCGGTTTCCTCTTCCTTCGGCAGCGCGTCGAGTTCCGTCCGAACCATCACGGTCGGTCCGGCGCCGTTGCGGTACAGCGCCACGACGCCGGTCTTGCCGACCCCTTCGGTCACGTCGAAGCCGAGCGCGCGCATTTCCTTCGCGAGCCTGGCCGCGGTGCGCGTCTCCATGTAGCCGAGTTCCGGATGCGCGTGCAGGTCCTTGTACAGCGCGAACACCGCGGCGGCGTCGCGCGCGG
>DBMH01000219.1:0-120 GCA_002297645.1 Rhodanobacteraceae bacterium UBA703
ATCGCCAAGGTCGCGGCCAAGCTCGCGATCGGCTACACGCTGGACGAACTGAGGAACGAGATCACCGGCGGCCTCACGCCGGCCTCGTTCGAGCCGGCGATCGACTACGTCGTCACCAAG
>DBMH01000219.1:165-45066 GCA_002297645.1 Rhodanobacteraceae bacterium UBA703
TTCCAGGAATCGCTGCAGAAGGCGTTGCGCGGCCTGGAGACGGGAAAGAACGGCCTCAATCCGAACCTGCACGATGCCTCCACGCCGGAAAGCCTCGCTGCCCTGAAGCGCGAGCTGAAGGAGCCGGGCCCGGACCGCGTGTTCCATGTCGCCGACGCGTTCCGCGCCGGCCTGTCGCAGGCCGACGTGTTCGCGTTGACGCACATCGATCCGTGGTTCCTGGCGCAGATCGACGATCTCGTGCGCACCGAGGGCGAGATCCGCACGGGCGGCCTCGGCGCGATCGACGCCGCGCGCATGTTCCGCCTCAAGCGCAAGGGTTTTTCCGACGGCCGCATCGCCGAGCTGGTCGGTACCGACGAGAACGCCGTGCGCGCGCTGCGCCGCGCGTTCAACGTGCGGCCGGTCTACAAGCGCGTGGATTCCTGCGCGGCCGAGTTCGCGACGACGACGGCGTACCTGTATTCGACCTACGAGGAAGAGTGCGANNTACATGTACTCGACCTACGAGGACGAGTGCGAGGCCGAGCCCACGTCCAAGAAGAAGATCATGGTGCTCGGCGGCGGGCCGAACCGCATCGGCCAGGGCATCGAGTTCGACTACTGCTGCGTGCACGCCGCGCTGGCGCTGCGCGAGGACGGGTTCGAGACCATCATGGTCAACTGCAACCCGGAAACGGTCTCGACCGACTACGACACCTCCGACCGCCTGTACTTCGAGCCGCTCACGCTCGAGGACGTGCTCGAGATCGTCGACAAGGAGAAGCCGAAGGGCGTGATCGTGCAGTACGGCGGACAGACGCCGTTGAAGCTCGCGCGCGCGCTCGAGGCGGCCGGTGTTCCGATCATCGGCACGAGCCCGGACAGCATCGACCTCGCGGAGGATCGCGAGCGCTTCCAGAAGCTGGTCGAGAAGCTCGGCCTGAAGCAGCCGCCGAACCGCACGGCGCGCAGCGCCGACGAGGCGCTCGCGCTGGCGCGCGAGATCGGCTATCCGCTGGTCGTGCGCCCGAGCTACGTGCTCGGCGGGCGGGCGATGGAGATCGTCTACGACGACGCCGACCTGTCGCGCTACATTCGCGACGCGGTGCGCGTGTCCGATTCGTCGCCGGTGCTGCTCGACCGCTTCCTCGACCATGCCGGCGAGGTCGACGTCGACGTCGTCGCCGACGCCGACGGCAACGTGCTGATCGGCGGCGTGATGGAGCACATCGAGGAGGCCGGCGTGCATTCCGGCGATTCTTCCTGCTCGCTGCCGCCGTACTCGCTGTCTCCGGCGATCCAGGACGAATTGCGTCGCCAGGTCGCGCTGCTCGCGCGCGAGCTGAACGTGGTCGGCCTGATGAACACGCAGTTCGCGATCCAGGGCGACCAGGTGTTCCTGCTGGAAGTGAACCCGCGCGCCTCGCGCACGGTGCCGTTCGTCGCCAAGGCGACCGGCGTGGCGCTGGCCAAGATCGCCGCGCGCTGCATGGTGGGGCGGTCGCTCGCCGCGCAGGACGCGACGCGCGAGGTGGTTCCGAAGTACTACTCGGTCAAGGAGGCGATCTTCCCGTTCCTGAAGTTCCAGAACGTCGATCCGATCCTCGGCCCCGAAATGCGCTCGACCGGCGAGGTCATGGGCGTCGGCCGCAGTTTCGGCGCCGCCTTCGCGCGCGCGCACGAAGCCGCCGGGATCTCCGCGCCGACGCAGGGCAAGGCGTTCCTGTCGGTGCGCGACGGCGACAAGGAGCGCTTGCTCGAAGTCGCGCGCGACCTGATCCGCCGCGGTTTCGGCCTGGTCGCGACCGACGGCACGCACGCGTTCCTCAGCGGGAACGGCATCGACTGCCAGCGCATCAACAAGGTGCTCGAAGGACGCCCGCACATCGTCGACCTGATCAAGAACGGCGAGATCGCATTCATCGTCAACACGACCGAGGGCAAGCAGGCGATCGCCGATTCGTTCTCGATCCGTCGCGAGGCGTTGCAGCAGCGCGTGACGTATTCGACCACCGTCAGCGGCGCGAAGGCACTGCTGCATTCATTGGACTATCGAGGCAGCGCTGAGGTAAACAGCCTGCAGGAACTGCACAGGGAACTGGCATGAACAATCGCCCCCCCATGACGAAGAAAGGCGCCGACCGGCTGCGCGCGGAGCTCGACCGCCTGAAGAGCGAGGAGCGTCCGCGCATCATCGCCGCGATCGCCGAGGCGCGCGCGCACGGCGACCTCAAGGAAAACGCCGAATACCACGCGGCGCGCGAGATGCAGGGCTTCACCGAGGGTCGGATCAACGAGCTCGAGGCGGCGCTGTCGCACGCCGAGGTCATCGACATCGCCCGCCTGAACGCGGGCAAGCGCATCGTGTTCGGTGCGACGGTCGATCTCGCCGACGAGGATTCCGGCGAGGAGATTTCCTACCAGATCGTCGGCGACCTCGAGGCCGACATCAAGCAGCGCCTGATCTCGGTGTCCTCGCCGTTCGCACGCGCATTGATCGGCAAGAGCGAGGGCGACAGCTTCGAGTTCAACGCGCCGAACGGTACGCGCAACTACGAAATCACCGGCGTGCGCTACGAAGCCTGAGTGGCCCGCACCCGACGTGAGCGCCGGTCGTTTCCGGACCTCTCCCCCGGACCGGAGAGGTCGCGCAACGTGAGGTCATTCCACCGCGGCATCCGACAACCCGGCACCCGTCTCCGCGAGACGGGCCCGGCGTCTTCCGCCGAACCGCTTCCACTGCCTCGATGAAAGCCGTCGCCATCCGGCGTCGCGCCGGCGTCGATACCCGTGGCTGGCCGTGGCCGGCCGACGTGCATCCGCTGCTCGCGCGGATCTATGCCTCGCGCGGACTGGCACCGGCCGATCTCGCGCGTTCGCGCCTCGCCGATCTCGCCGCGCCGGATTCGCTTGGCGGACTCCCGCAGGCCTGCGCCGTGCTCGCGGACGCGATCTCGCGCGGCGAGCGCATCTGCGTCGTCGGCGATTTCGATGCCGACGGCGCGACCGGCACGGCCGTCGCCGTACGCGGATTGCGGATGCTGGGCGCACGGAATGTCGGCTACCGCGTGCCGAACCGCGCGCGCGAGGGCTACGGACTCTCCGCCGCGCTGGTCGAATCGCTGGTCGCGGAGGACCGGCCGGACCTGGTCCTCACGGTCGACAACGGCATCGCCAGCCACGCCGGCGTCGCCACGGCGAATGCCTGCGGCCTCCGCGTCGTCGTGACCGACCATCACCTGCCCGGCGCGGAACTGCCCGCTGCCGAGGCGATCGTGAACCCCAATCTCGCGGGCGACGGTTTCCCGAGCAAGGCGCTGGCCGGCGTCGGCGTGGTGTTCTACCTGCTGCTGGCGCTCCGCGGGTTCCTGCGGGCGCGCGGCGCATTCGTGGCTGCCGGTACCGAACCGGATCTTTCCTCGCTGCTCGACCTGGTCGCCCTCGGCACCGTCGCGGACCTCGTTCCGCTCGACGCGAACAACCGCATCCTCGTCGCGGCGGGTCTGCGTCGTATCCGCGCCGGCCGCTGCTGTGCCGGCGTGTCCGCCTTGTTTCGCGCGTCGGGACGTGATCCGGTCCGGGCCGTCGCAGCCGACCTCGGCTACGCGCTCGGCCCGCGCGTGAACGCGGCAGGGCGGCTGGAGGACATGAGCCTCGGCATCGAATGCCTTCTGGCCGACGACGCGCACCGCGCGGATCGCCTCGCCGCCGAGCTGTCGGAGATCAATGCCCAGAGGCAGGGGCTGCAGGCGGCGATGGTGGAGCAGGGCGAGGCGATGGTGGTCGCCTTCCTCGCGCGCCACCGTGACGTGGACCTGCCCTACGGCATCGTGCTGCACGAGCCGGACTGGCATCCCGGCGTCGTCGGCCTCGTCGCTTCGAAACTGAAGGAGCGGCTGCACCGGCCGGTGGTCGCCTGCGCACCGGCGGAGCCGGGAGCGACGGAACTGCGTGCGTCCGCACGCTCCATTTCCGGCTTCCACCTGCGCGATGCGCTGGCCGAGGTCGATGCGCGCTGTCCCGGTCTCATCGCGCGCTTCGGCGGCCACGCGATGGCGGCCGGCCTGACGCTCGCGTCCGCGAATCTCGCGCGCTTCGCTGCGGAATTCGATGCCGTGGCGCGCCAGCGCATCGACGCGCAGGCGCTGGAGCGTTTCGCCTGGAGCGACGGCGAACTCGCGCCCGCCGATTTCGTGCACGAGGCCGCGCATGCCCTGCGCTATGCCGGCCCCTGGGGGCAGGGCTTCGCCGAGCCGATGTTCGACAACGTGTTCTCGGTCGAGTCCTGGCGCCTGGTCGGCGAACGGCACCTGAAGCTGCGGCTGCGGCCGGACGGCGGCGCCGAGGCGATCGACGCGATCCTGTTCGACGCGCTCGAGTGCACGCCGCCGCCCTCGCGCGTGCGTGCCTTGTTCCAGCTCGACCTCAATGAATGGAACGGCCGCGAGAGCCTGCAACTGCTGGTCAAGCAGATCGAGGCGGCCTGAACCGGGGCGCCTCACCGGCCGCCTTGCGGCACACTGCCGGGGAGCCGAAGGGGAGGCGGATGCTTGGATTCGTGTTGCGAGGCCTGCGCCTGTTCTGGGCGGCCGTGGTGGCGATCCTGATCGCCGTGTGCGTCGCACACCAGGGACTGCAGGTCGTCGCGCTGTCGCTGCCGTCCACGGCGGGCTTTTCGTCCGGAGCCCCCCAGATATGGGCGAGCTTCGGCTTGGGCGACGTCCACGGATGGGGATTCGCCGTGCCGTCGTCGAGGTTCGACCTAGTCTCGGAGCGCTACCGCTTCAAGGCCGGCGACCAGTGGTACGAGGCGTTGCGGATCCAGTTGGACGGCCCCATTCCGGTGGATTCCTATCGCCCGGGCTCGGCCGACGTCCACTATGTGCCATGGGCGCCGTGGTTCGCGGTGGCTGCCCCGGCCCTGTCCCCGGTGCTGTGGCTCTTCCTGCTGTGCGTCTGGATGCCCGTGTTGTACGTGCTCCTGTGGCCCGGGCGGGCGGCGCGCTGGTTCCTCGGGACGGTGCAGGCACTGTCCCCCTTGCCGCGCAGGGGCGATGGTGGTCGAACCTTTCGGGAGGAGCTGGCTTCTGAAGCCGCCGAGGAACGTCCGCGTCGGCGCTGGCGTTCTCCTCGTCGGCGGCGCTGAGGCGATCGACAGGGCGGATCCGCTTGGCGCTCGTCGCACTGCGGTCGGGGTGGCCGATTTGCTATGCTTCGCGACCGTTTTTTTTTCGAATCCAGCATCATGATCGAAACCAATCCGATCCATGCGCGCATCGCCGATCTCAAGGATCGCGTGGCGTCGCTTAGGGGGTTTCTTTGACTTCGAGACGAAGTCCGAACGTCTCGAAGAAGTCACCCGTGAACTCGAAAGCCCCGATGTCTGGGACAACCCGCAGCGCGCGCAGGACCTCGGCAAGGAGCGCGCCCAGCTCGACCGCATCGTCGGCGGCATCCGCAGCCTGACCGACGGCCTGGGCGAAGCCGGCGACCTGCTCGATCTGGCTGTCGCCGAGAACGACGAGGGCACCGCCGTGGCGGTGGCCGCCGACGTCGAGAAGCTCGCCAGGGAGGTCGACCAGCTCGAGTTCCAGCGCATGTTCTCCGGCGAGATGGACGGCGCGAACGCGTTCGTCGACATCCAGGCCGGCGCCGGCGGCACCGAGGCGCAGGACTGGGCCGAGATGCTGCTGCGCATGTACCTGCGCTGGGCCGAGACGCGTGGCTGGAAGACCGAGCTGCTGGAAGTCTCGGCGGGCGAAGTCGCGGGCATCAAGAGTGCGACGTTCCGCGTCGAGGGCGACCACGCCTACGGCTGGCTGAAGACCGAGATCGGCGTGCACCGCCTCGTGCGCAAGTCGCCGTTCGATTCGGACAACCGCCGGCACACCAGCTTCACGTCGGTGTTCGTGTCGCCGGAAGTCGACGACGACATCGACATCGACATCAATCCGGCGGACCTCAGGACCGACGTCTACCGTTCGTCCGGCGCCGGCGGCCAGCACGTCAACAAGACCGAGTCGGCGGTGCGCATCACGCACATGCCGTCCGGCGTCGTCGTCGCCTGCCAGACCGAGCGCTCGCAGCACGCCAACCGCGACCGCGCGATGAAGATGCTGAAGGCCAAGCTGTACGAGATCGAGGTGCAGAAGCGCAATGCGGAAAAGGACAAGCTGGAGGCCACGAAGTCCGACATCGGCTGGGGCAGCCAGATCCGCAACTACGTACTGGACCAGTCGCGCATCAAGGATCTGCGCACGGGCATCGAACGCACCGACACGCAGAAGGTGCTCGACGGCGACATCGACGAATTCATCGAGGGCAGCCTGAAGGCGGGCCTCGAAGCCGGCGCCAAGCGCGTCGATGCCTGAAGCAGAACACGGGAAACCAAGATGAGCGGCAAGACCGATGAAACGGGTAGCGAAGCCACGGCGTCTGCGAGCGCGCAGCCTCAGGACGAGAACCGCCTGATCGCCGAGCGCCGCGAAAAACTGCGCGCCCTGCGCGCGCAGGGCATCGCGTTCCCGAACGACTTCACGCCGGATGCGCTGGCGGGCGACCTGCACGCCGAATTCGAGGGCAAGACGGCCGAGGACGTCGAGTCCGCCGCGCGCCGGGTGAAGGTGGCCGGACGCATCCTGAGCAAGCGCGACACGGGCAAGCTCGCGTTCGTGCACGTCCAGGACATGACCGGCCGCGTGCAGCTGTTCATCCAGATCAACGCGGTCGGCGAGGACACCTACAAGGCGTTCAAGACCTGGGACATCGGCGACATCGTCGGCGCCGAGGGCCGCATGATGCGCACGAAGACCGGCGAGCTCAGCGTCAAGGTCGAGACGCTGCGCCTGCTGACGAAGTCGTTGCGCCCGTTGCCGGACAAGTGGCACGGCATGGCCGACGTGGAGCAGCGCTACCGCCAGCGCTACGTCGACCTCATCGTCACGCCGGAGTCGCGCCGCGTGTTCGAGCTGCGCTCGCGCATCGTGCGTCACATCCGCAACCTGCTCGATTCCAAGCGCTTCCTCGAAGTGGAAACGCCGATGATGCACGTGATCCCGGGCGGCGCGACCGCACGGCCGTTCGTCACGCACCACAACGCGCTCGACATCGACCTGTACCTGCGCGTCGCGCCGGAGCTGTACCTGAAGCGCCTGACCGTCGGCGGCTTCGAGCGCGTCTACGAGATCAACCGCAACTTCCGCAACGAGGGCGTGTCGACGCGGCACAATCCCGAGTTCACGATGCTCGAGCTGTACCAGGCCTATGCCACGTACAACGAGATCATGGACATCACCGAGGAGATGATCCGCACCGCGGCACGCGACGTCGTCGGCCACACCGCCCTGACCTGGGAAGGCCGCACCATCGACGTCGGGCCGGCGTTCCGCCGCTGGAAGATGGAAGACGCCGTGCTCGAGCACAATCCGCACATCCCGCGCGAGGACCTGCGCGACCGGGCGAAGATCGCCGCGCACGCCGAGAAGCTCGGCGTGCACGTCAAGCCCGGCTACGGCTGGGGCAAGATCGTGCTGGAGATCTTCGAGAAGACGGTCGAGCAGACGCTGGTCCAGCCGACCTTCATCACGACGCACCCGACCGAGGTGTCGCCGCTGGCGCGGGCGAACGACCACGACCCGGACGTGACCGACCGTTTCGAGCTGTTCATCGGCGGCAAGGAGATCGCGAACGGCTTCTCCGAGCTGAACGACCCGGAAGACCAGGCCGAGCGCTTCCGCGCCCAGGTCAGCGCGAAGGACTCCGGCGACGACGAGGCCATGCACTTCGACGCCGACTACATCCGCGCGCTGGAGGTCGGCCTGCCGCCGACCGGCGGCCTCGGCGTCGGCATCGACCGCCTGGTCATGCTGCTCGCCGACGTGCCGTCGATCCGCGACGTGCTGCTGTTCCCGTACATGCGGCCGGAGGCCTGACCGCCGGATTGTCCTGGGGGAAGTGGCGGTTGTGCTAGCCTAGCCGCGCGCTGGAGTCTTCCACTTTTCCAAGGCGGACCTGTGCGGAAGCCACTGGACGACCGACCCGCTTCCGCCTGCGAACGACGGATCGGCAAGCAACGGAGCGGGGCCGGCCTCAACATACGTCGCGGAGCTTTTGCGTGAATGTCCTGATCGTCGATGACCAGCCCTCCGCCCGCACGATGCTGCGGCACATCGTGGAGGCGATCGGGCCAGGGGTGCGAGCCGAGGATTTCGGCAACCCGGTCGAGGCCCTGCGCTGGTCGGACGGCAACACCGCGGACCTGGTGCTGCTCGATTTCCGCATGCCGGAAATGGATGGCCTGGAGTTCGCGCGGCACTTTCGCCGCAGCCCGGCCCGGCGCGACGTCCCGATCGTGCTGATCAGCATCGTCGGCGACGAGCCGGTGCGGCAGGCGGCGCTCGAGGCGGGCGTCATCGACTTCATGGTGAAGCCGATCCGCCCGCGCGAGCTGCGCACGCGCTGCAAGAACCTGCTGCAGATGCGCCAGCAGGGGGAATCGGTCAAGGAGCGCGCCCGCTCGCTCGAGTACCGCGTCCTGGAGGGACTGCACGAGGTCGAGCAGCGGGAACGCGAGATGCTGTACCGGCTCGCCAAGGCGATCGAGTACCGCGATCTCGGCACCGGCATCCACCTGCTGCGCATGTCGCACTACGCCGAGGTCCTCGCCGAGGCGCTCGGCATGCCGGACGAGGAAACCCGGATCCTGACCCTGGCCGCGCCGCTGCACGACATCGGCAAGATCGGCGTTCCCGATGCGATCCTGCTCAAGCGCGGCAGCCTGACCGAGGAGGAGTTCGCGGTCATGCGCCGCCACCCCCTGATCGGCTACGAGATCCTGCGCGACAGCCAGAGCCGTTTCGTCCAGATGGGCGCGCTGATCGCCATGCGGCATCACGAGCGATGGGACGGCAGCGGCTACCCGGACGGCCTGAAGGGCGACGAGATTCCGTTGCCGGCACGCATCGTGGCGGTGGCCGACGTCTTCGACGCGCTGACGTCCGAGCGTCCGTACAAGCCCGCGTGGAGCACGGAGGAGGCGCTCGACTACATGAAGGAGAACAGCGGCACGCTCTTCGATCCCGTCGTGGTCGACGCGCTCCTCGCCAACCAGGGGCGTGTGCTCGAGATCCAGCGTGCCCGATTGGCTCCCCCGCTCATGGGGGTCTGAGGGCAAGGCCATGCATGGAATCGTCTATGAAGTCCCTGGGCAGAGCATTGCGCGACCGGTTCGGCAACCGGCCTGACAGCGAGCACCAGCAGGCGTTCATCCGCCTGATCATCGCTGCCCTGATCCTCAGCTACCTGCTGGGGCTGGCGACGACCGATCCACGCCATCTGAACCCCGCCTTCTTCTGGTCGCTGGGCGTCATCCTGGCGGAGACGGTCCTCGGCCTGGGACTCGTCATCGCGATCGCCCTGAACCCGGGCGTGTCGCGCGTGCGCCGCCTGATCGGCATGGCGGCGGATTTCTCGACCCTCGCGGCGATGATGAGCATGTACGGGGAGGCGCTCGCGCCGCTGTACATCGTCTACCTCTGGGTCGCCATCGGGAACGGCCTGCGTTTCGGGCCGCGCTACCTGGCGGCGTCCGTGGTGATGGCGGCGCTCTCGTTCGGCTACGTCGTCTTCGACACGGCCTACTGGCAGCACAACCGCCCCCTCGCGATCGGCCTGCTGGTCGGCGTCGTGGCGATCCCGTCGTACCTGAGCTCGCTGCTCAACGCGCTGACGCGCGCGACCGAGGAGGCGCGCCGCGCGAACGAGGCCAAGAGCCGCTTCCTGGCGAACATGAGCCACGAGTTCCGCACGCCGCTCAACGGGGTCGTCGGCATGTCGGAACTGCTGGTCACGACCGAACTTTCCAACGAACAGCGCGAGTACGCCGAGGTCATCCAGGCCTCGGCGCGTTCGCTGCTGTCGCTGGTGGAGGACGTCCTCGACATATCGGCGATCGAAGCCGGCAAGTTGAAGCGCAACGCCGCCGACTTCGTGCTGGCCGACGTCCTGCGCGGCATCCAGGTCATGCTGCAGCCGGTCGCCGCGAACAAGGGCCTCGCGTTCGAGCTCGTCGTCGGCGACGACGTCCCGGCGGTGGTGAACGGCGACGCCAACCATCTGCGCCAGGTGCTGGTGAACCTGATCTTCAACGCGGTGAAGTTCACGGAGCGCGGCAGCGTCACGGTCTCCGCCGAATGCGTGCATGCCGGCGAAGGCACGCCGTTGTGGGTCCGCTTCTCGGTGCGCGACACGGGCGTGGGCATTGCCCTCGACGCCCAGAAGCGCATTTTCCAGGCCTTCGAACAGGCCGATACGGGCCACGCGCGCCGCTTCGGCGGAACCGGGCTCGGCACGACGATCGCGAAATCGCTGGTCGAATCGATGGGAGGCCGCATCGGCGTCGAAAGCAGCGAGGGCGTCGGGTCGAACTTCTGGTTCGAGATCCCGTTCCGCGAGGCCGCCGAGAAGTCGAAGCCCCCTGCGCAGGGGGTGAACGACAAGATCATCCAGTTCGACGATCCGTTCGTGCGGCATCGCGCGCGGGTGCGTTCGCTGAGCCTGCTCGTGGCCGACGACCAGCAGGCCAACCTGACGATGATCAAGCGGCTTTTGGAGAAGGCCGGCCATCGGCCCCAACTGGTCGACAACGGCGAGAGCGTACTGGACGCACTCGAGTGCGGCACCTTCGACGCGGTCATCATAGACCTCCACATGCCGGGCATCAGCGGCTTCGAGGTGATGAAGCAGGCGCGCGTGATGCAGGCCGGAAGGACACCGACGCCGTTCGTGGTGTTCAGCGCCGACGCGACGGCGCAGGCCGTGAGCCAGGTCGAGAGCGCCGGCGCCTACGCGTTCCTGACCAAGCCGATCGTGCTGCAGCGCATGCTCGACGTGCTGAGCGACATCGCGTTCGCCGAGAGGACGACGGAGTCCTCTCCCGCGTCCAGGCGACCGGAGGCCGACCGCCCGGCACGCAGTGGCGAGGTGATCTCGCGGCAGGTCCTCAGGGAACTCGCCGACCTCGGCCTCGGCGACGCCTTCATCGGCCTGTTCATGGAGGAATGCCTGCGCGACGTGGCGAAGTGCATCGACGCGATCGAGGAATCCTGCGCGCAGTCGTCCTGGGGAAACGTCCGCGACCAGTGCCACGCCCTGAAGGGCGTGGCAGGCAACATGGGAGCGACGCAGCTCGCCGGCACGGCCTCGCGCACGATGCAGCTTCCCGACTGGCAGCTCGTCTCGGACTGGCGCGAACAGGTCCGGAGCATGCGGGAGCAACTCGAAGCCGCGCGCGAGGCGCTGCGCGAACTCCCGCATGCGGAGCCGACGGAACACGGCACGGACATCGTCTGATCCGGGCCGGGAAGACGTCACATCGCGACGGCGCGCTGCAACTCCATCGTGGGAACCAGGCCGGCGGGGATGCGACGCTGCTGCGCCCTGACCAGGCGCTCCATCGTGCGCAGCGCCTTCTCGCCGAGCTGCAGCGCGGTGTCCACCCAGACCTCGACCACCTGGGTCAGCTCGGTGTGCGTCACCGGCTGGCAGATCTCGCGGACGCGGTTCATCGCCGTGCGGGCGTGGCAGATGCGCAGGTTGCGCTTGACGAACTCGTTGACGGCGCGAACACCCTCGCCACGGGGCACGAGGATGTCGACGATGCCCATCCGGTGCAGATCCTCGCTCGAATAGACGATGCCGTTCATCATCATTTCCTCGGCGAGCTTCGGGCTGACACGCCGGCACAGGAACGAATACGCGCCCATGCCGGGGAACAGGTCGAACAGCACTTCGGGCAGTCCCATTCCGGTCCCTTCCTCGGCGATGATCGTCTGGCACGAGAGTGCCGCCTCGAATCCGCCGCCGAGGGCGTCGCCCTGGACCAGCGCGACGGTGTGGAAATCGTCGTTCAGATGATGGTTGAAGCCGTACGCGACGTCGATGCACTGGCGCGCATAGGCGAGCAGCGACGCGCGGTCCTGTGCACGGATCAGGCGGCAGAAGAGGTCGAGATCGCCGCCCAGGTTGAACACGTCGGCTTCGGATGCGAGAACCAGATGATGCAGCAGGGGCGAGTCGACGTCGCGCAGCGGACGACGCACGGCCTCCGCGGTCTGGATCTGATACTGGCGCAGTTCCTTCAGCAACTGGGCGGAGAAACACGGGCGATAGCCCGGCAGGGACAGGTTGGAGCGCTTGTGCATGAAGCACCAGTGCACCCCGGTGGATGTATCCTCATGGGTATCGAGCAGGCGGAATTCGGTATCTCGGTTCGCAAAATCGACGGCGGTCATGGTGAAACCCTCAAGACTGGACGCCGCTCGATCGATCGCAAGCCGAGCGGCAGACGCTCTGCACCCCCGGTTCCCCGGAACGTGACGATCCGCTTCAGTCTAATCCAGGCATTGCATTTGTTGACAATTCACGCGGAATATGACGTGCCGGCGACTTGTGTGCTAAGAATCAGGGCACGAAGCACCGGGAGACTGCAGGATCCCGATCGCGCGGAGGCAATACCTCGAGGGCAGGGGGAATGACGATCCAGGAGAACAAGGGCGGCCTGCGTTCCGCCCGCATGACGATTCGCTCGGCTGTTTTCATCAGCCGGGGCGACGAAGGATGGTGCAGCGAGATCGCGGACATCTCCGCGACGGGCGTGCTGATCGACAAGCCGGACCACTGGACGGGCGCGATCGGCGACGTGTTCGCGCTGGACATGCTGATCGGCGAGGAGCTCAACATCCACGTCGAGGCGCGGCTGGCGCGCATGACCGACGCGCGACTGGGATTCGCCTACGCGCGCATCCCGGAAGACAAGGAGGTCCCGCTGTGGAACCTCCTGGGTGGCTACGCGGACAGCCTCGAACCGTACTCGACGTGAACCGTTCCGGCTCGCCGCCCGCGCGGCGGCACGCGGTCAGTGCGTGCCCGTTCCCGACGGGGCCGGCGCCGGCTCGTCGCGCAGTTCGCGCCGCAGGATCTTGCCGACGTTCGTCTTGGGCAGCGACTCGCGGAACTCGACCGCCTTCGGCACCTTGTAGCCGGTCAGGTTGGCCTTGCAGTACTCGCGGATCGCTTCGGCGGTCAGCGCGGGATCCTTGCGCACGACGACGAGCTTGACCGCCTCGCCGGACTTCTCGTCCGGAATGCCGACCGCGGCGACTTCGAGCACGCCCGGCATCTGCGCCACGACGTCCTCGACTTCGTTCGGATACACGTTGAAGCCGGAGACGAGGATCATGTCCTTCTTGCGATCGACGATGTAGACGAAGCCCTTCTCGTCGATGCGCGCGATGTCGCCGGTGCGCAGCCAGCCGTCCTTGGACAGCACCTTGTCGGTCTCCTCCTGGCGCTGCCAGTAGCCTTTCATGACCTGCGGGCCGCGCACGCACAGCTCCCCGCTGTCGCCCATCGGCAGGTCCTTGCCGTCGTCGTCGCGGATCGCGACGTCCGTCGACGGGATCGGCAGGCCGATCGAGCCGTTGTATTCGGGGATGTCGAGCGGATTGATGCAGACCGCGGGGCAGGTCTCGGTGAGTCCGTAGGCTTCCGCCAGCGTGCAACCGGTGACCTTCTTCCAGCGATCGGCGACCGCGCGTTGCACCGCCATGCCGCCGCCGAGCGTCAGGCGCAGCTGCGAGAAGTCGACCTGGTCGAAGCCCGGCGTGTTGAGCAGCCCCGCGAACAACGTGTTGACGCCGGTCAGCGCCGTGAAGCGGATCGAGCGGATCGCCGCGACGAAGGCCGGCATGTCGCGCGGGTTGGTGATCAGGTGGTTGTAGCCGCCGACGCGCGCGAACACGAGGAAGTTCGCCGTCAGCGCGAAGATGTGGTACAGCGGCAGCGCGGTGATGACGACTTCCTCGCCCTCGCGCATGTTCGGGCTGATCCACGCATGCGCCTGCAGCATGTTCGAGACCATGTTGCGATGGGTCAGCATCGCGCCCTTGGCCACGCCGGTGGTGCCGCCGGTGTACTGGAGGAAGGCAAGGTCGTCGGGACCGACCTCGGTCTTCGGCATCGTGCTGCGCACGCCGCGCTTGAGCGCGTCGTTGAAGCGTATCTCGTGCGGGATCGAATACGCCGGCACCATCTTCTTGACGTGGCGCACGACGAGGTTGGTGATCAGCGACTTCGGGAAGCCGAGCAGGTCGCCGATGGCCGTCGTGACGACGTGCTGGCATTGCGTTCCGGGAACCACCTCGGCCACGGTCTTCGCGAAGTTCTCGAGCACCACGATCGCCTTGGCGCCGGAATCCTCGATCTGGTGCCGCAGTTCGCGCGCGGTGTAGAGCGGGTTGGTGTTGACGACGGTGAGGCCCGCGCGCAGCACGCCCATGATGGCGATCGGGTACTGCAGCAGGTTCGGTATCATCAGCGCGACGCGGTCGCCCTTGGCGAGCTTCAGGTCGTTGCGCAGGAACGCAGCGAAGTGCGCGCTGAGGCGATCGAGGTCGCCGTAGCTGATCGTCTTGCCCATGTTCGTGAACGCGGGCCGGTGGCGGAAGCGGTCGCAGCTTTCCTCCAGCAGGGCGACGACGGAGCGATACTGGCCCGGGTCGATTTCCGAAGGCACTCCCTTCGGATAGCTGCTCAGCCAGGGACGTTCGTCGTTCGCCATGCTCTCCCCCATAATCGATGAGTGTTCGCGCGCGATGCCGCGCATTCCTGCCTGCACAGGCCGGTCCGATTGCAGCACAAGGCCGGAACCAGCGGCAAGCCGCATTGCAGCGACGCGGCAATGATCCCGGAGGCTTCCCGATGCGTGTTCTTTCGTTGCTGCTGCTCGTGTTGATCCTGTCCGCCTGCGCGCGCGTGCCGGACGCGGACGCGATCCGCGGCACGATCCAGACGATGGCGGAGGCCGCCGAAGCGAAGCGCAATGCCGGCGTGCTGGAATCCATCGCGGCGGACTTCACCGGCAACGACGGCGAGTTCGATCGCGACGGTCTCGAACGCATGCTGAAGGCGCGCCTGTTGGGTGGGCAGGCCATCGGGGTATCGCTCGGCCGCATCGACGTCGAGCTCGACGGCGATCGCGCGACGGCTCGCTTCTCGATGACGGTGACCGACGATTCCGGTCGCTGGCTGCCGGACCGCCGGGCGGCCCTCGACGTGACGACCGGTTGGCGCCGCGAAGGGCGCGACTGGCACTGCTACAACGCGCGGTGGACGCAGGACTGATGTCCGATCGCCGGTGGCGTCAACGCCATTCGCGCCATCTTTCACGAAGTCGCGACGAATCCGATACATGGCCGGGTGGGCGATGTTCCGTCGATCGGAACGTGCAACGAAGTCCGAACGGAAGTGTTTTCCAGTATGTCGGCTGCCAGGGGCGCAATTCCGCGAGCGTGATCGAGCCGGCCTCGACCACTTGCTCGGCGGCCTGGGCGCGCAGGTAGTTGTCGAGCCACTCCCAGTTCGAGGTCTCGATGGTCGTCATTTGCTCGAAAGAGGAAGCATCCTCCGGATATTCATAGCTGTGCCCGATGTATCGTTCCCATTGCGGACGCGCGAACGACTCCCACACGGCGCCGCCGTCTGCCGTGAGCCCATAGTGCACGCAATCGAGGCCTCTCAAGCGCTCTCGAAGGAACGCCGCAATCTCATCGGCGCCGGGATCGGAAATGAGAACCGACTCATCTTGGAACGGGCGATCAAATTCGATCCAGCCGTTCCGACTCGACTGCACCAAGGTATCGACCAGTGTCCGGAAATCCAGACCGTGTCCTTGCCGATTCAGGGCGATGTCGATGGTGTCTGTCGAGCCGCCGGGAACCCATTCGGGCAAGGCGAGCCAAGGGAGCGGAATGCTGTATTCAACGGCAGTGGCGAGCAACCAGAATTCGCCGCGACTCAAGCGGTGCGTCATTCGCGCTGGTCGTATCGATGCGACCGGGCGATGGAAGGCGCCTTGATCCTAACATGCCCCGTTGCGTGGCTGGAAAACGAAAACGGCGCGGGAAACCGCGCCGTTTTCTTTCACGCGTGATGACGGGTGCGCGCCGTTACGCCGCCTTCTTCGCCGCCAACTGCCGCAGCACGTACTGCAGGATGCCGCCGTGGCGGAAGAACTCGCGTTCCTTCGGCGTCAGCAGCAGCACCTTCACACGGAAGGTCTTCTTCGTGCCGTCGGCTGCCGTGGCAGTGACGGTCGCTTCCTTCGCTTCTCCGTCCTCGAGGCCGGTGACGTCGAAGGTTTCCTTGCCGGTCAGGCCGAGCGTCTGTGCGTTCTGGCCGTCGAGGAACTGGCACGGCAGCACGCCCATGCCGACGAGGTTCGAGCGGTGGATGCGCTCGAAGCTCTCGGCGATGACCGCCTTCACGCCGAGCAGCAAGGTGCCCTTGGCCGCCCAGTCGCGCGATGAGCCGGTGCCGTATTCCTTGCCGGCGAGCACGACCAGCGGCGTCTTCTCCGCCTTGTACTTCATCGCGGCGTCGTAGATCGCGAGCTGTTCGCCGCTCGGCACGTGCAGCGTGTAGCCGCCCTCGACGCCGTCGAGCATCAGGTTCCTGATGCGGATGTTGGCGAACGTGCCGCGGACCATCACGTCGTCGTTGCCGCGGCGCGAGCCGTAGGAGTTGAAGTCCTTCGGTTCGACGCCCTTGCCGATCAGGAAGCGGCCCGCCGGGCTGTCCTTCTTGATCGAGCCGGCCGGCGAGATGTGGTCGGTCGTGATCGAGTCGCCGAACACGCCGAGCGCACGCGCGCCGTGGATGTCCGCGATGGAGCCCGGTTCCTTGCTCATGCCGTCGAAATAGGGCGGGTTCTTGATGTAGGTCGAATCGCCCCACTGGTACACGGAACCGTCCGGCGAGGCGATGCCGTTCCAGCGGCTGTCGCCCTTGAACACGTCGGCGTAGTTCTTCTCGAACATGGCGGGGTTGATCGCGCCGGCGATCGTGTCGGAGATTTCCTGGTTCGTCGGCCAGATGTCGTGGAGGTGGACCGGCTGCCCGTCGCTGCCGATGCCGAGCGGCTCCTTCGTCAGGTCGATGTCGAGCGTGCCGGCGAGGGCGTATGCGACCACCAGCGGCGGCGAGGCGAGGTAGTTCATCTTGACCTCGGGATGCACGCGGCCTTCGAAGTTGCGATTGCCCGACAGCACCGAGGCGACCGCGAGATCGCCTGCGGCGATGCCCTGACTGATCTCGGCCGGCAGCGGGCCGGAATTGCCGATGCACGTCGTGCAGCCGTAGCCGACGATGTAGAAGCCGACCTTCTCCAGTTCCTTCAACAGGCCGGTCTTTTCGAGGTAGTCGGTGACGACCTTGGAGCCGGGGCCGATCGAGGTCTTGACCCAGGGCTTCGCCTTGAGCCCCTTCGCGGCCGCCTTCTTCGCCAGCAGGCCGGCGCCGAGCATCACGGCCGGGTTGGAGGTGTTCGTGCACGAGGTGATCGCGGCGATGACGACGGAGCCGTCGCGCAGGCGGAATTTCTCGCCGTTGAGCTCGACGTGCGGGCCTTCGCCGCAGGCGCTCTCGTGATGTCCCACGGCGGTGGCACCGCCTTCGTTGGCGAAGCGCTCGATCGAGGTCGGGAGCGGCTTGCGGTTGGCCGTCAGGCCGACCAGCGCATCGCGGAAGCTCTTCTGAACTCCCTCGAGCAGCACGCGGTCCTGCGGCCGCTTCGGACCGGCCAGCGACGGCTTCACGTCGGCGAGGTCCAGTTCCAGCGTCGCGCTGAATTCGGCGTGCGGCGTCGAGTCGTCGTGCCACAAGCCCTGTTCCTTGGCATACGCCTCGACGAGGCGGATCTGCGCTTCGTCGCGGCCGGACAGGCGCAGGTAGTTCAGCGCCTCCTGGTCGATCGGGAAGATGCCGCAGGTGGCGCCGTATTCCGGCGCCATGTTCGCGATCGTCGCGCGGTCGGCCAGCGGCAGGTGCTTCAGGCCGCTGCCGTAGAATTCGACGAACTTGCCGACCACGCCGAGCTTGCGCAGCATCTGCGTCACGGTCAGCACGAGGTCGGTGGCGGTGACGCCTTCCGGCAGCTTGCCGGACAGCTTGAAGCCGACGACCTGCGGAATCAGCATCGACGACGGCTGGCCGAGCATTGCGGCTTCGGCCTCGATGCCGCCGACGCCCCAGCCGAGCACGCCGATGCCGTTGATCATCGTGGTGTGGCTGTCGGTGCCGAACACGGTGTCCGGGTAGGCCCACCGCTCGCCGTCCTTTTCGGCGGTGAACACCACGCGCGCGAGGTGTTCGAGGTTGACCTGGTGCACGATGCCGGTGCGCGGCGGCACGACCTTGAAGTTGTCGAACGCCTTCTGGCCCCAGCGCAGGAAGGAATAGCGCTCCTGGTTGCGTTCGAATTCGATCTCGACGTTCTTCTCCAGCGCCGATTCCGATCCGAACGCGTCGACCTGCACCGAATGGTCGATCACCAGTTCCGCCGGCGCCAGCGGATTGATCTGCTTCGCGTCGCCGCCGAGCTTGACCACCGCGTCGCGCATCGCGGCGAGGTCGACCACGCAGGGCACGCCGGTGAAGTCCTGCAGCACGACGCGCGCCGGCATGAAGGAGATCTCGGTGTCCGGTTCCTTCTTGGCGTCCCAGTTCGCGACCGCCTCGATCTCCTTCGCGGTCACGTTGACGCCGTCTTCGTGGCGCAACAGGTTCTCCAGCAGGATCTTCATCGAGTAGGGCAGGCGCTTCAGGTCGAAGCGCTGGCCGAGCCTGGCCAGGCTCGAGAAGGCGTAGCGCTGGCCATTGACCTCGAACGTGCTGCGGGTGGCGAAGGAATCTGTCATGGCGTGGCTCCTGTGGCTGGACGGATGGCTGGCAGGCGGTCGGCTGCGTTGGCTCCGGAGCCGGACCTCTCGTGGCGTCACGCCCGCGCTGGCGGGCATCCATTTCTCCCGGAAGTCGGGGAGGATCACCTTGGATTTCCGCTCGCGCGGAAACGACGTCCTGTGGTTCGAACGAGGAGGCCATTATCCGCCCCCCCGCATGGCAAGGGCATGGCCGTGTCGTCCGCGACGATATGCTTCCTTGAGTATGAATCTCAAGGTACGTATCATTCGTGCATACTTTTTGAGGTGGACGTCGTGGAAGTCACCGTCGCCGAACGCGGTCAGATCACCCTGCCGAAAGCCGTGCGCGACGCGCTCGGCCTGGTCAAGGGCAGCACGTTGAAGGTGGAGCTAGACGGCAGCCGCATCGTCCTGCGCAAGAGCGTGGACGACGCGATCTCGCGTGCGCGGGGCCGCTTCAAGCTCGACGGTTTCGAATCCACCGACGAGGCGCTGCGCGCGATCCGCGGCCGCGCGCCGGGCGATCCGCTGGACCGTTGAGCGGCATGATCGCGATCGATACGTCCGTCCTGGTCGACCTGCTCGCCGACGGGCCGCAGGCCGATGCGGCGGAAGCCTGCCTGCGGCAGTGCCTCGGCGCCGGGCCGGTCGTCGTCTGCGAGGTCGTACTGGCGGAGGTCTGCAGCGCGTTGCGCGACGGCTCGGAAGCGCTGTCCGTGATCGAGGACATGAGCATCCGTTTCAACCCGATCGAAGCGAAGTCCGCGTTGCGTGCCGGCGAGATGCAGCGACGCTACCGCCAGCGCGGGGGTACGCGTTCGCGCGCCGTGCCGGATTTCCTGATCGGCGCGCATGCGCTCCTGCAGTGCAGCGGCTTGATCACCGCCGACCAGGATTTCTATCGCCAGTATTTCAAGGGGCTGAAATTGTTCGTGCCCACGCGATGACGCGCCTCATCCGCTTTGCCCTCGCTTTTCCCTCTCCCGCTTGCGGGAGAGGGCAGGGTGAGGGCAGTCGGAACGAAGCGCTTCGCTCCGATTGCCCCCATCCGCCTGCGGCACCTTCCCCGCGAGCGGGGAAAGGGAAAGCAACTTCATTCGTCTTCTTCCCGGAGTCCTCCCATGCTTGAAGCCTATCGCCAACACGTTGCCGAACGCGCTGCCCTCGGCATCCCGCCGCTGCCTCTGACGGCCAGGCAGACCGCCGAGGTCATCGAGTTGCTGAAGGCGCCGCCGGCCGGCGAAGCCGCCTTCCTGCTCGATCTCGTCACGAACCGCGTGCCGGCCGGCGTCGACGACGCGGCCAAGGTGAAGGCCAGCTATCTTGCCGCGCTCGCGTTCGGCAGCGAGAAGAACGCGCTGATCTCGCGCGAGCGTGCGACGGAACTGCTCGGCACCATGCTCGGCGGCTACAACGTGCAGCCGCTGATCGAGCTGCTCGACGACGCGACCGTCGGCGCGGTCGCGGCCGACGCCCTGAAGAACACGCTGCTGGTATTCGATGCGTTCCACGACGTGCAGGAGAAGGCCAAGGCCGGCAACGCGAACGCCCAGGCGGTCCTGCAGAGCTGGGCCGACGCCGAGTGGTTCACGAACCGTCCCGAAGTGCCGCAGAGCCTGACCGTCACGGTATTCAAGGTGACGGGCGAAACGAATACCGACGACCTCTCGCCCGCGCCCGACGCGACCACGCGCCCGGATATCCCTCTGCACGCGCTGGCGATGCTGAAGAACAAGCGCGACGGCATCGAGCCGGAGGAAGACGGCAAGCGCGGTCCGGTCAAGTTCATCGAGTCGCTGAAGGAGAAGGGCCACCTCGTCGCCTACGTCGGCGACGTCGTCGGTACCGGATCGAGCCGCAAGTCCGCGACCAACTCCGTGTTGTGGTTCACCGGCGAGGACATTCCGTACATCCCGAACAAGCGCTTCGGCGGCGTCTGCCTCGGCAGCAAGATCGCGCCGATCTTCTACAACACGATGGAGGACGCCGGCGCGCTGCCGATCGAGCTCGACGTGTCGCAGATGAACATGGGCGATGTCGTCGAGCTGCGCCCGTACGAGGGCAAGGCACTGAAGGACGGCCAGGTCGTCGCCGAGTTCCAGGTCAAGTCCGACGTGCTGTTCGACGAGGTGCGCGCCGGCGGCCGCATTCCGTTGATCATCGGCCGCGGCCTGACCGCGAAGGCGCGCGAGGCGCTCGGCCTGGCGCCGTCGACGCTGTTCCGCCTGCCGCAGAACCCGGCCGATACCGGCAAGGGCTACACGCTGGCGCAGAAGATGGTCGGCCGCGCCTGCGGCCTGGCCGAGGGCCAGGGCGTGCGTCCGGGCACCTACTGCGAGCCGAAGATGACCTCGGTCGGATCGCAGGACACGACCGGGCCGATGACGCGCGACGAGCTGAAGGACCTGGCCTGCCTCGGCTTCTCGGCCGACCTCGTGATGCAGTCGTTCTGCCACACCGCGGCCTATCCGAAGCCGGTCGACGTCGACACGCACCACACGCTGCCGGAGTTCATCTCGACCCGCGGCGGCATCGCGCTGCGTCCCGGTGACGGCATCATCCATTCGTGGCTCAACCGCATGCTGCTGCCCGACACCGTCGGCACCGGCGGCGACTCGCACACGCGCTTCCCGATCGGCATCAGCTTCCCGGCCGGTTCGGGCCTCGTCGCCTTCGCCGCGGCGACCGGCGTGATGCCGCTCGACATGCCCGAATCGGTGCTCGTGCGCTTCAAGGGCCAGATGCGGCCCGGCGTCACGCTGCGCGACCTCGTCCACGCGATCCCGCTGTACGCGATCAAGGCAGGTCTGCTGACGGTCGAGAAGAAGGGCAAGAAGAACGTGTTCTCCGGCCGCATCCTCGAGATCGAGGGCCTGCCGGACCTCAAGATCGAGCAGGCGTTCGAGCTGGCCGACGCCTCGGCCGAGCGTTCGGCCGCCGGCTGCACGGTCAGGCTCAACAAGGAGCCGATCGTCGAGTACATCACCAGCAACATCACGCTGCTGAAATGGATGATCGCGCAGGGCTACCAGGACGCGCGCTCGCTCGCCCGCCGCATCCAGAAGATGGAAGCGTGGCTGGCGAATCCGCAGCTGCTCGAACCGGATGCCGATGCCGAATACGCCGCCGTCATCGAGATCGACCTCGCCGAGATCGTCGAGCCGATCGTGTGCTGCCCGAACGACCCGGACGACGCCAAGACGCTGTCCGACGTCGCCGGCGCGACGATCGACGAGGTATTCATCGGCTCGTGCATGACCAATATCGGTCACTTCCGTGCGGCGGCGAAGCTGCTCGAAGGCAAGCGCGACATCCCGACGCGCCTGTGGGTCGCCCCGCCGACCAAGATGGACGCCGCCGAGCTGACCAATGAGGGCGTGTACGGCACCTTCGGCACGGCCGGTGCGCGCATGGAGATGCCGGGTTGTTCGCTGTGCATGGGCAACCAGGCACAGATCCGCGAAGGCGCGACGGCGATGTCCACGTCCACGCGCAACTTCCCGAACCGCCTCGGCCGCAATACGAACGTGTACCTCGGCTCGGCCGAGCTCGCGGCGATCTGCTCGCGCCTCGGCCGCATCCCGACGCGCGAGGAATACCTGGCCGACATCGGCGTGATCAACGAGAACGGCGACACGATCTACCGCTACATGAACTTCGACCAGATCGAGGAATACGCGGAAGTCGCCAAGGGCGTGGCGGCGGCGTAGGTCGGGGCTTCCCGAACTTGCTCATGCGGAACCTTGGAGCCCGGCCCTGCGCCGGGCTTCAAGGTTCCGGGACGGCCGAACGGTTCGCGGATCTTCTTCGGTCCCTGCCCGCAGGCCGCGCAGTCGCAGGATGCCGGTTCGTGGATCGTCTCGGCGCGGGCTGCGTTCTTGCTTCTCCAGCGGCGCGTGGATCGCTCCACGGCATCGGCGGCCGCTTCAGCCGCTGTCGAGCGTGCTGCGCGTGAGCAAGCCACGCGCGAGCATGGCGTATTCGCGGCGGCGAAACAGCAGTCGCAACTGGCTGCCGCCGACCTGGCGCCACAGCACGGCCGCGCGCACGCCGGCCAGCAGCAGGGCGCGGATCTGCTCGACCTTCTGCGCGTCGGACAGTTGCAGGGGATTGCCGTGCACGACGACGCGCGGACGCAATTGCGACAGGGTGGCCACGTACAGCTCGGCGAGGCGCGCCTGGACGCTGGCGTGCGCGACGCCGAGGTGATCCACCTGCCGCTGGATGGATTCGATGCCGCCGCGCAGTTCGCGCAGCATCGCCGGGCGGTTCGCCAGCTTGCGTTCCAGACGCAGCACGCCGACCACGAGCTGGGTCAGAGTGAGGTCGCGGCGATCGTTCTCGAACTGGTCGAGCAAGGTCTCGAGACCGAGGCGCACGCCGCCGAGGCCGCCGAACACGTCGGCCGCGCTGTCGGCATCGAAGCGGAACACGCTGTCGAGGCTGCTTCGCGCGGATGCGGCGTCGGTGCGACCCGTCGTGGCGATGTCGCGCACCAGCCGGGACGCCTGCAGCACGCCGGCGAGCGCGATCACGCGTGCCTCACGCATGAGCCACCTCCGTCGTCGACTGCGCCGGCAGGCCGCCGAACGGCGCATCGCTGCACTCGATGACACCGCCGCCGAGGCAGACGTCACCTTCGTAGAACACGACGGACTGGCCCGGTGTGACGGCACGCTGCGGTTCGTCGAAACGGACGCGGCAGCGGTCGCCGTCGATCTCGACGCGGCAGGCCTGCGCCGGCTGGCGGTAACGCGTCATGGCGGTGCAGCGGAACTCCTGCGCGGGGGGCGCGCCGGCGATCCAGGTCAGTTCGACGGCTTCGAGCACGTGGGACTGCAGCCAGTCGTTCGCATTGCCCTGGGCGACGTAGAGCACGTTGCGCGCGACGTCCTTGCCGACGACGTACCAGGGCTCGCCTTCGGTGCCGCGACGACCGCCGATGCCGAGGCCGCTGCGCTGGCCGAGCGTGAAATAGAAGACCCCCGGATGCTCGCCGACGGGCGTTCCGTCGGGTGTGCGCATCTCGCCCGGCTGGGCCGGGATGTAGCCCGAGAGGAAGTCGCGGAAATCGCGTTCGCCGATGAAGCAGATGCCGGTCGAATCCTTCTTGTCGTGCGTGGCGAAGCCGGCGGCGCGCGCGAGTTCGCGCACGTCGGATTTCTGCAGCTCGCCGAGCGGAAACAGCGTCGCCGACAGCGCCGCCTGGCCGAGCGCGTGCAGGAAGTAGGTCTGGTCCTTGCCGGTATCGAGCGCGCGGCGCAGGCGGAAACGGCCGTCGACCTCGTCGACGCGCGCGTAATGGCCGGTCGCGATCTTGCCGGCGCCGAGCGCGCGGGCATGGTCGAGGAAGGTCTTGAACTTGATTTCGCGGTTGCACAGCACGTCCGGATTCGGCGTGCGGCCGCGGCGGTACTCGGCCAGGAAGCGCTCGAACACCTGGTCCCAGTATTCCGACGCGAAGTTGCGCGTGTGCAGCGGGATGCCGAGGCGGGCGCAGACCGCGACCGCGTCCTTGCGATCGGCGTCGGCACGGCACGGGCCGTTGCGCTCGTCTTCCTCCCAGTTCTGCATGAACAGGCCGGCGATGCCGGTGCCGGCGCGCTGCAGCAGCAGGGCGGCGACGGAGGAATCGACCCCGCCGGAAAGCCCGACGATGACCTCGGCGTCAGCCACGGCGGGGACCTGCGCCATCGGCAAGCGTGATCATGGATGGGCATCCAGGCAGCGGATCGCGTCGAGCGGCAGCCGCCGTCCGTCGAGCCAGTCGTCGATGCCGGCGAGGACCATCGGGCTGCGCAGGCGTTCGCCGGCGGCGGCGACTTCGTCGCGCGTCATCCACAGTGCCCGCACGATGCCGGCGTCGAGCGGGCGCGTCGGGTCGTGGCGTAGCGCTTCGGCGGCGAAGGTGAAGCGCAGGAACTGGTCGCCGCCGGGCGCTTGCCACTGCTGCACGCCGACGAGGCAGGTCAGCTCGACGTCCCAGCCGGTCTCCTCGCGCGTCTCGCGCCGCGCCGCGTCGTGCAGCGTCTCGGCCGGGTCGAGGTGGCCGGCCGGCTGGTTCAGCACGAGGCGGTCGCGCACGTTTTCCTCGACCAGGAGGAAGCGGCCGTCGCGCGGCACGACGGTGGCGACGGTCACATGTGGGCGCCAGACTTCCGGTTCGGCGACCGAGCCGGGTGGCGGCGGATTGCTGTTCATCATCAATGCAGTCTAACAGGCGTCGGCCGGGCCCTTGCGTCGCGGCATTCCGCCATCATCCTCTGCGGCGCGACGGCACGGCGCTATACTCGAAACGCCAGAGGAAACCTCCGATTCATGTCCCAGCAACCCGAACAACACACCGAACATCTGCCCGGCCTGGCGGTCGAGGAGTCGCGGCCGGAGGTCGCACGCCCGCCCCTCTACAAGGTGGTGCTGCTCAACGACGATTTCACGCCGATGGACTTCGTCATCGTGGTGCTGGAGACCTTTTTCAACTTCGACCGCGAGCGCGCGACGCAGGTCATGCTGCACGTCCACACGCGCGGCAAGGGCGTCTGCGGCGTGTTCACCCGGGAGGTCGCCGAGACCAAGGTGACCCAGGTCAACGAGTTCTCGCGTACGCACCAGCATCCGCTGCTGTGCACGATGGAGAAGGCGTGATCCCGACGGCCGCGGCTTCCCCGCCCGACGGGGAGCGGAGGGCTCGAAGGGCGCTTTTCGCAAGAGAGGAGGGCATCGACGGCAACACGGTTTCGCCGCGTTTCCCCTTCCGCCCCGGACCCGTTTTCCGGTAAATGGAGGAAGGAAAAAGCCGGTGCATTGAACCGCACGCGGGCACCCGCATATCGTCCGCAGCGAAATACGGAGGCACCCCTCGCATGTTCAGCAAGGATCTCGAGGCCACCATCGGCCAGTGCTACAAGGACGCGCGCGAACAGCGGCATGAATTCATGACCGTCGAGCACCTGCTGCTCGCGCTGCTCGACAACGCCTCGGCGGTCGCGGTGCTGCGCGCCTGCAGCGCCGACCTCGGCAAGCTCGCGCGCGACCTGCGCTCCATCATCACCGAGACCGTACCCGTGTTGCCGCCGAACGACGAGCGCGACACGCAACCGACGCTCGGCTTCCAGCGCGTGCTGCAGCGGGCGGTCTATCACGTGCAGTCCTCGGGCCGGAAGGAAGTCACCGGCGCGAACGTGCTCGTCGCGATCTTCGGTGAGAAGGATTCGCACGCGGTCTATTTCCTCGGCCAGCAGGACGTCTCGCGCCTCGACGTCGTCAACTACATCTCGCACGGGATCGCCAAGCTCGGCCACGAGTCGGATGCGGCGCCGGCGAGCGGCGAGGCCGCGAAGGAAGGCGAGGGCGGCGACGAGACGCGCGGCAACCCGCTCGCCGAGTTCGCCAGCAACCTCAACGAACTGGCGCGCCAGGGCAAGATCGACCCGCTGATCGGACGCAACGAGGAAGTCGAGCGCACGATCCAGGTGCTGTGCCGCCGTCGCAAGAACAATCCGCTCTACGTGGGCGAGGCCGGCGTCGGCAAGACCGCGCTTGCCGAAGGGCTGGCCCGGCGCATCGTCGAGGGCGAGGTCCCGGAGGTGCTGAAGGATGCGGTCATCTGGTCGCTCGACCTCGGCGCCCTGGTCGCGGGCACGAAATACCGCGGCGACTTCGAGAAGCGCCTGAAGGCGGTCATCGGCCAGCTCAAGAAGGAGCCCGGTGCGATCCTGTTCATCGACGAGATCCACACGATCATCGGCGCGGGCTCCGCGTCGGGCGGCACGATGGACGCCTCGAACCTGATCAAGCCCGTGCTCGCCAGCGGCGAGCTGCGCTGCATCGGCTCGACCACGTTCCAGGAGTATCGCGGCGTGTTCGAGAAGGATCGCGCACTGGCGCGGCGCTTCCAGAAGATCGACGTGGTCGAGCCGTCGGTCGCCGACAGCTTCGAGATCCTCAAGGGACTCAAGACGCGCTTCGAGGAACACCACAAGGTCGAGTACACCAACGACGCGCTGAAGGCCGCGGTCGACCTGTCGGTCAAGCACATCGCCGACCGCCTGCTGCCGGACAAGGCGATCGACGTGATCGACGAGGCCGGTGCGCGCCAGCACCTGCTGCCGGAGAAGGAGCGCAGCGGTCGCGTCGACGTGCCCGACATCGAGTTCATCGTCGCACGCATGGCGCGCATCCCGACGAAGCAGGTGTCGGCGTCGGACCGCGACGTGCTGCGCAACCTCGACCGCAACCTCAAGATGGTCGTGTTCGGCCAGGACGCCGCGATCGACGCGCTGACCAGCGCGATCAAGATGGCGCGCTCGGGCCTCGGCAATCCCGACAAGCCGATCGGCAACTTCCTGCTGACCGGCCCCACCGGCGTCGGCAAGACCGAGGTCACGCGGCAGCTCGCGATGCAGCTCGGCATCGAACTGGTGCGCTTCGACATGTCCGAGTACATGGAGCCGCATTCGGTGTCGCGCCTGATCGGTGCGCCGCCGGGCTACGTCGGCTTCGACCAGGGTGGCCTGCTGACCGAGCAGATCGTCAAGCATCCGCATTGCGTGCTGCTGCTCGACGAGATCGAGAAGGCGCATCCGGACGTCTACAACGTGCTGCTGCAGATCATGGACCGCGGCGCGCTGACCGACACGAACGGACGCGAGGCGAACTTCAAGAACGTCATCCTGGTGATGACGACGAACGTCGGTGCGCAGGCTGCCGCGCGGCGCACGATCGGCTTCGTCGAGCAGAGCCACCAGACGGACGCGATGGAAGCGCTCAAGCGCCAGTTCACGCCGGAGTTCCGCAACCGCCTCGATGCGGTCGTGCAGTTCAATGCGCTCGACTTCGAGCACATCCTGCGCGTGGTCGACAAGTTCCTGATCGAGCTCGAGACGCAGCTGCAGGAGAAGCATGTCGTCCTGCACGTCGACGCCGACGCGCGTCGCTGGCTCGCCGAGCACGGCTTCGACCCGCAGATGGGCGCGCGCCCGATGTCGCGCGTGATCCAGGAGAACGTCAAGCGCCTGCTCGCCGACGAACTCCTGTTCGGCAAGCTCGTCAACGGCGGCAAGGTGCAGTTGTCGCTGAGGGACGGCAAGCTCGCGGTGGCGTGCGAGGAAGCGGAGACGATCCCGGTCGTCGTCGAATGACGGCGACGATCCACCGGTGAAGCGACACGGAAGGGGCGGGCAACCGCCCCTTTTCCTTTCTCTGCCGATCGTGCGAAGGCGCTGTTCCGCCGCGCGCCGGAGGTGCGGCAGCGTCTACGCTACCGGAAGAATCCGCTTCGTGCTGATCGTCGCCGCCGCCGAGCTTGCCGGTGTACGAGTCGCCGACGTGGCGCCTGTTCGTCGAGAACGAGCTGGCCGTCCATTTCCGCGCTGGTCGCATTGGGCTGGATGAAGACCGGCGCCGCCATCGTGATCCCGTGATGCGCCTTCCACGTGGAATCGTTCGATTCCTCGTCGGCATGGTCATGAATGTCGAAGCCATTCCGGTGGCGACCGGTCTGGAGTCGTGTCCGTCAGGAGACGTACGCGATGGGGCCGCAGGGCGCCAGCGATCCGGCTCGCATCCTGTCGCGCGGGGCGATCCGTCGCTGGCGGACTCGGCGAGGGGCGTGCGATGGACGCATCAGTGCCCGGCGGAGCCGGTCGATCCTTGTCGGTCCAGTCCGAGGCCCCGAGGAACGCCATGAGGAACGCCATCACGTAGGGCGCTCGCGTCGATCGGGCGGGCCAGTCGTGGCGGTGGAGCGAAAGAATCGAGGTCGCTGCCGACGCCTTCACCGGGAAGATCGTCGGAAAGCTCCGCTGCCGGGGCGGGATTCTCTCCGCCGTCGTGGCACGCGGATCGCGTGGGATGTCGCGCGGATTCGGGCGAAACGGAGAGGAGCCGGTTCGCGTGGATCGCCTTGGGGATGGGATCCCCGCCGCGGCCCGCGGCAGGGAAGGCGTTCCGGCGTCAGCGCATGCGGTAGGTGATGCGGCCCTTGGTCAGGTCGTACGGTGTCATCTCGACCTTGACCTTGTCGCCGGTCAGGATGCGGATGTAGTTCTTGCGCATGCGGCCGGAAATATGGGCGGTGACCACGTGACCGTTCTCGAGCTTCACGCGGAACACCGTGTTCGGAAGGGTTTCGAGAATCGTTCCTTCCATCTCGATGACGTCGTCTTTGGACATTCGTTCCCTAGGGTTGTGGGGCCGGCCGGCCCAAAAAAGAGGCGGGATTCTGCCACGAACGGGGCCCGGCGTGAAGGAAGCACCGAATTCCCGGCCGCGGCCCCGTGCGATGCAGGGAAAGACCCGGCCGCCAATCCACGGCACCAGCCGCCGATCCGGCGAAGCGGAGCGGACTCCGGGTCACTTCTCGACGAACGCCCGCTCGAACACGTAGTCGCCGGGATGTCCCGAGCGTGGCGATGCGGAGAAACCGCGTTCGTCGAGCAGTCTGCGTGTGTCGGCCAGCATGGCCGGGCTGCCGCAGATCATCACGCGATCGCGCGCCGGATGCAGCGGAGGAAGGCCGGCGAGTCCGGCGAGGCGGCCGTCCGCGATGAGGTCGGTCAGTCGGCCTTGCGTGCGGAAGCGTTCGCGCGTCACGCTCGGCAGGTATACCAGCTTCTGCCGGACCAGCTCGCCGAGGAACTCGTGCTGCGGCAGTTCGCGCTCGATGAACTCGGCGTAGGCGAGGTCGCCGATCTCGCGAACGCCGTGGGCGAGCACGATGCGCTCATGGGATTCGAGCACCTCGGGGTCCTGGATCAGGCTCATGAACGGCGCGAGGCCCGTCCCGGTGCCGAGCAGGTAGAGGTGGCGGCCGGGATTCAGGTCGTGCAGCACCAGCGTGCCGGTCGGCTTGCGGCTGACCAGGATCTCGTCGCCGATCTTGAGGTGTTGCAGGCGCGAGGTCAGCGCGCCGTTCTCGACCTTGATGCTGAAGAACTCCAGGTGCTCTTCCCATGCCGGGCTGGCGATGCTGTAGGCGCGCATCAGGGGTCGGCCGTCGACGGGCAGCCCGATCATCAGGAACTGGCCGCTGACGAAGCGCAGGCCGGGGTCGCGCGTGGTGCGGAACGAGAACAGGCTGTCGTTCCAGTGATGGACGTGGGTGACGCGTTCTACGGCGTGCTGGGTCATCGGGTTCGGACAGAAATCGGGTTCGGACAGAAAAGAGAGGCGGCGGGACGGCACCGCTCATTCTGCGGCGCGCGCCGGAACATGGCGATACGGCACGTTGTCGCCGCACCGCTCCGGGTTGGTACGCGAACGGATTCGCAGCGGCGCGCGACACGTCGATCCGCCGCGCGCCTTTGCGCAGCACCGGCCGAGTCACCGATTCATCTCAAACGACAATGAGGGTCATTCGCATATGTGCGGACAAGCCTGCGGCGCGCGGGCCGGGGCCGGGGCCCGCGCTCACCTCTCCGCCGCGAGTTCGTGGGGTTGCGGAAGCGTGCGGTCGGTCCACGCGGATGCGGCCACGTCCGCCGCAGCCAGCTCCGCGACGCGGGAGCAGAAGTCCGCGCGCGGGAGCTCGAAGGCCCCGAGCGTGAACAGGTGGTCGGAGGCGACCTGCGCGTCGAGCAGCGGAAAGCCCCAGCCGTGCAGCGCACGCGCGAGGCCGAGCAGGGCGACCTTGGAGCCGTTGGTTTCGGCGCTGAACATCGACTCGCCGTAGAACATGCGCCCGACCGCGACGCCGTAGATGCCGCCGACGAGCCGATCGTCCGCCCAGGCTTCGACCGAGTGCGCGTGGCCGAGCGCATGCAGCCGCTCGTAGGCGTCCAGCATCTCCGTGGTGATCCAGGTGCCGTGCTGTTTCGCGCGCGGTGCGGCGCAGGCCCGCATGACGTCGCCGAATGCGGTATCGGAGCGGATCGTCCAGTCGCAGCCGCGCAACCAGCGCGCCAGCCGCCGGGGTACGTGCATCGCCGCCGTGTCGAAGACGGTGCGCTGCGCCGGCGACCACCACAGGATCGGCTCGCCATCGGAGAACCACGGGAAGATGCCGCGCCGGTAGGCCGCGAGCAGGCGCTCCGGCGAGAGGTCGCCGCCGGCGGCGAGCAGTCCGTCCGGCTCGGCGAGCGCGCGCTCGACCGGCGGAAAATCGCTATCCCGCGCGACGGCGAGCAGTGGAATCCGGATCACGTGGCCTTCCAGGCAGGATGTCCGCGCAGGGATTCCGCGCAGGAACGTCGTCGGATTTCCGCGAGGTGCGGCGTGGTATTTTCACCGATGTTCACACAGGGGGCTCCATGAACACCATGCTTTCACCGTGCTTCGCGCGGAAGGCGGCACGCCCGTTCGCGCGTGGCGCATCCGCCGCGGCGCTGGCCGCCGTTGCGGGCGCCGCCTTCGCAGCACCCCCGGGCTGGACGACCGACCTCCTCGTTTCCGCGGTCGAAACCTCCGGTGCCGATCTGGTCGACTACCCGGTGCGTCTCGTCGTCGATACGGCCGCCTTGATCGCCGCCGGCGAGATGCGGCCCGATGCCGGCGATCTGCGCTTCGCCGTCGATGCGGCCGGCACGCAGGCGCTGCCGTACTGGATCGAGGGCGGGATCGGCACGGCCTCGACCGTGGTATGGGTGCGCCTGCCGTCCATTCCGGCGGACTGGGCCGCGGGATTCCATCTGTTCGGCGGCAATCCGGCGGCCACGAGCGAGAGCACGCTCGGCGTGTTCGGCTTCGTCGGCGAGCAGGAGAACTCCGCCACCCTCCAGGTCGCCGGCGGCGACTACAACAGCATCCCCAACAGCCAGCGCGGTTTTCGTTTCAGCCCGAACGAGGACGTGCTGCTGACCCACCTCGGCAAGAACGAGCCGGGCGGCACCACCCGCTACCTCACGTTGTTCGATGCCGAGACGCAGGCGAAGATCGCGCAGGAGCCGGTGTCCGGGGCGGCCGCCACCTACGCCTACGCGCCTCTCGCCCAGCCGCTCTGGCTGCGGCGCGGCAAGGTGTACCTGCTCGAGATGTACCAGGGCGAAGCCGACGGGTACTACTTCGGCGCCGCGCCGCAGATGAATCCGCGCCTGACGTATCTCGACATGCGCTTCTGCAACGCGTGCACGAAGGATACGTTCCCGACCAACTTCGTGGCCGGCCTCCATTACGGCTACCCGGATTTCCTGTTCCGGACGCGTGCCCAGGCGTCGAGCGAGCCGGACGTCGCGTTCGGCCCCGGGCCGACGCGCACGACCGTCACCGGCAGCGTGGCGGAATCCGCGATCGGCACGCCGGTGACGTTCACCGCGTCCGTGCGCACGCTGTTCGAGCCGGTGCCGGGGGCGAGCTTCGGTTTTCGCGCGAACGGCAGTCCGGTCGCCGGCTGTACGGATCTTCCGCCGTCGGCGACCGTGCCCTCCACGGTGTCCTGCACGATCGACACTCTGCCGCTGGGCGTGAACGGCATCGAAGCGACCTGGTCGGGCGATGCCGGCAATCAGGGATCGGCTTCGGACGTGCTGTCGCACACGGTGTTCCGCCGTGCCACGCAGACCTCGCTGGCGGCGAGCGCCTCCACGGCCGAGTTCGGTACGCCGGTCACGTTTACGGCCAGCACGAGCGCGGGGATCGTGCTCGGCCAGGTGCCGGGCGGCACGTTCAGCTTCCGTGCCGACGGCAGCCCGCTGGACGGTTGCGCGAACGTCGCGCCCGCGGGCACGGATCCGCCGACGGCGTCGTGCAAGACGAACGCGTTATCGCTCGGTGCGCACACCGTCGAGGCGAGCTGGTCGGGGGATGCCGCGCACGAGGGATCGACGTCGAAGGCGTTGACCTACACGGTCGCCCGTCTCGCCACCCAGACACTGCTCGCGACGGGTTGCGCGCCGGTCTTCGTCGAGAACCAGCCGCTGACCCTGCATGCTGCGGTGACGGCGAGGCTCGCGCCGATCGGCCGCGTGAGCTTCGAGCAGGACGGTACGACCCTGTGCCAGGGCGTTCCCCTGGTCGCCGGCGTCGCGAGCTGCATCGCGGACGCGCTCTCGGCCGGCGGGCAGCCGCTGGGTGTCCATCATTTCAGTGCCTCCTACGCTGGCGACGGAGTGAATGCGCCGAGTACCTCGGCGCTGCTCGGAGTCACCGTGCTGAGCGAAGCGGAGGCGGTGATGCGCGACGGCTTCGACCCGAGGCCCGAAGGCTGTCCGCTTCCCTGAGGCGTGCGGCCGGGAAGGGCAGGACCTATCCGAACGGAGACGGCTCGCCGGACAAAGTGTCCGATGCGGGGGGCGGCGATCCCGCATGGATCGCGTAGGGCGAATGTTCGAGCAGGTCCTCGCGGTATGCCTCGAGCGCCTGCGCCTCGCGCCGCAAGGCCTCGGCGATCGCGGCACGGAAGCGCGGGTCGGCGATCCAGTGGAACGAATGCGTGCGTGTCGGCAGGAAGCCGCGCGCGAGCTTGTGCTCGCCTTGGGCGCCGGGCTCGAACACGGCCAGTCCTTCGCGCAGGCAGTAGTCGATGCCCTGGTAGTAGCAGGCCTCGAAATGGAGCGCCTCGACGTGCTCGCGCGCGCCCCAGTAGCGTCCGTACAGCGTGGTCGAGCTGCGCAGCATCAGCGCCCCGGCGACGGCGTGGCCGTCGCGCCGGCACAGGACCGCGACGACGTTGCGCGGCATCGCGCGGCCGAGGTGGCGGAAGAAGTCGAGCGTCAGCGCGGCGTAGTTGCCCTTGTCCTCGAAGGTGGCGAGATAGAAGTCGTGCAGCGACTGCCAGTCCGCCTCGGCCAGCTCGTCGCCATGGCGGATCTCGCAGGTGACGCCGGCGCGTGCGACGCGTGCGCGTTCGTGACGGATGCTCTTGCGTTTCTTGTGGTTCAGCGCGGCGAGGAAGTCGTCGAAGTCGCGCCAGCCCGCCGTGTTGCGCCAATGGAACTGCCAGTCGAAACGCGGCAGCCAGTCGCTGTCGGCGAGAGCGGCGACGTCGCCGGCCGCCGCGAAGTTCAGGTGCGCCGACGACAGCCGCAGGCGCCCGGCCTCCGCGTGGATCGCCGCGACCAGCATCGCGTGCAGCGCCTTCGCCTGCGTGCCGGTGCCGGCCAGCAGGCGCGGACCGCCGACGGGCGAGTACGGCACCGCGCAGAGCAGCTTCGGGTAGTAGTCGTAGCCGTGCTGCTCGTACGCATGCGCCCACGACCAGTCGAACACGAACTCGCCGAACGAATTGCCCTTGAGGTAGAGCGGTGCAGCCGCGACGAGGCGCTCGCCGTCGTACAGGCCGAGGTGATGCGGTTGCCAGCCGGTACCCGGATCGACGCAGCCGTGCCGTTCGAGCCCGGCGAGGAACGCATGCGCGAGGAACGGGTTGTCGTCAGGCCGCAGCGCGTCCCACGCGGCTTCGGGGATTTCGTCGATACGACGATGAAATCGTGCTTCGATCATGGGCCACGGCCATCACGCATTCATGGCGTCATTCCCGCGCAAGCGGGAATCCATAGGCACATGGCGAGAGCAAAATGGATGCCCGCTTGCGCGGGCATGACGACATGCTTTGGCTGTGAGTGAATGACTCTCAACCCTTGTCCAGGTACCGCTCCGCATCCAGCGCCGCCATGCAGCCGAAGCCGGCCGAGGTCACCGCCTGGCGGTAGACCTGGTCGGCGACGTCGCCGGCGGCGAACACGCCGGGAACGCTGGTCGCGGTCGCGCCGCCGTCGAGCCCGCTGCGGATGGTGATGTAGCCGTTCTTCATCTCGAGCTGGCCCTCGAAGATCGAGGTGTTCGGCGTGTGGCCGATCGCGATGAAGGCGCCGCTGACCGCGATCTCGCGCGTGGAGCCGTCGGCGGTACTGCGCAGGCGCATGCCGGTCACGCCGCTGGCGTCGCCGAGCACTTCGTCGACGGCGTGGTTCCAGACGATCTCGATCTTGCCGGCGCGCTGCTTCTCGAACAGCTTGTCCTGCATGATCTTCTCCGCGCGCAGCTTGTCGCGGCGATGCACGAGCGTGACCTTGCGGCAGATGTTGGACAGGTACAGCGCCTCCTCGACGGCCGTGTTGCCGCCGCCGACGACGGCGACCTCCTGGTCGCGGAAGAAGAAGCCGTCGCAGGTCGCGCAGGCGGACACGCCCTTGCCCTTGTAGTGTTCCTCGGACGCGATGCCGAGGTACTTGGCGGTCGCGCCGGTGGCGATGATCAGCGCGTCGCAGGTGTACTCGCCGCCGTCGCCCTTGAGGCGGAACGGCCGCTGCGAGAGATCGGTGCTGTGGATGTGGTCGAACACCATCTCGGTGTTGAAGCGCTCGGCGTGCTCGGCCATGCGGCGCATCAGGTCCGGTCCCTGCAGGCCGTGCACGTCGCCGGGCCAGTTGTCGACTTCCGTCGTCGTCATCAGCTGGCCGCCCTGGGCGAGGCCGGTGATCAGCGTGGGCTTGAGGTTGGCGCGGGCGGCGTACACCGCGGCGGTGTAGCCGGCGGGGCCGGAACCGAGAATGATCAGGCGCGAGTGCTTGGCAGTGCTCATGTATAATCCGGGCCGCTTTCGAGGCGACCGACTCGTGGCGTTTTTCTTCCATTGCCGGCGCGACGATCCACCGCCGGCGGGCTCGACTTTCCCAGCATGCGACCGCGTTGCCGCACCGCGGCGAACGGGCATGCGGGAAACCGGAGGATGGAGGGAATGCGCACGCGATTCAAGGCGCCGTTCCGTCGTCGGCTGGACATCCCCAAGAGGAATTCGCAATGCGTATCGGTGTGCCTTCGGAAACCAAGACCCTGGAAGGGCGTGTCGCCCTCGTGCCTGCTGCCTGCGCCGATCTCGTCCGCCAGGGGCATGAGGTGTTCGTGCAGTCCGGCGCGGGCCTGAAGAGCGGTTTCAGCGACGAGGCGTTCGCTCGCGTGGGCGTCAAGCTCGCCGCGACCGCGAAGGAACTCTACGACTCGGCCGAGATGATCGTGAAGGTCAAGGAGCCGATCGCCGGCGACCTCGAGCTCCTGCGCAAGGACCACCTGCTGTTCTGCTACCTGCACCTCGCCGCCGAGCCGGAGCTGACCAAGCGCCTGCTCGAGATCGGCCTGACCGGCATCGCGTTCGAGTCGGTCGAGCACAACGACGGCACGCTGCCGCTGCTGGCGCCGATGTCGATCATCGCCGGCCGCATCGCGACCCAGGTCGGTACGCACCTGCTGCACCAGCCGGAAGGCGGCAAGGGCAAGCTGCTCGGCGGCCTGCCGTCGACCGAGCGCGGCAAGGTCATCGTATTCGGTGCCGGCGCCGCCGGCAGCAACTCGGCCCAGCTCGCCGCCGCGGGCGGTGCCAACGTGATCGTGTTCGAGAAGCGCCCGGACCGCCTGCAGGAAATGATGGCGGTGGCGCCGAACGTGACCGCGCTGTATCCGTACGAGGAGACCGTCGCGCGCGAGATCAGGACCGCCGATCTCGTCATCGGCGCGGTGCTGATCCCGAGCGCGAAGGCGCCGCGCGTCGTGACCGCCGAGATGGTCAAGTCGATGGAGCCGGGCTCCGTGCTCGTCGACATCTCGATCGACCAGGGCGGCTGCTTCGAGACCTCGAAGGCGACGACGTGGAAGGATCCGACCTACGTCGTCGACGGCGTGACGCATTTCTGCGTGACGAACATGCCGGGAGCCGTGCCGCAGACTTCGTCGCAGGCCATCTGCGCGGCGATCCTGCCGTACGTCGCGCGTCTCGCCGCGGACAAGAACTGGAAGGCCTTCGAGCCGCTCAAGCGCGGCATCAACGTCGAGGGTGGCCAGATCGTGCACCCGGCGCTGAAGGGCTGATCCTTCGCGGAGGACGAAATCCTCACCGACGTCATTCCTGCGCGCGCGCGGGAATCCAGATGCCGTAACGCGGCAAGCCAGTGGATGCCCGCTTCAGCGGGCATGACGTCGGCATGGCCGGACCGCTTCGCCCGGCCATCCGCTGGGCAAAGCGAAAATCTTTTCAATTCGCTCAATGTCTTGTCGCGGGAAATTCGGGTAGATTGTAGGGGTGGCTCGCACAAGCAAAGACTCCAGGGGAGCGCCCCGACTCGACGAGCAATGGCACAAGCGCCTGCGTGAAGCGGCGTTCCTGCTGCTGCTGCCGCTCGTCGTGTACCTGTTCGCCTGCCTGCTGACCTACAGCAAGGACGATCCGGGCTATACGCATGCGGGTGATCCCGCGTTGCCGATCCACAACTTCGGCGGCGCCTTCGGCGCCTGGATCTCCGACCTTCAATTCTTCCTGATCGGCATCGTGGCCTATGCCTTGCCGATCCTGCTGCTGACCGTCGGCGCGATCGTGCTGCGGGGCGTGACGCGCGAGGAACGCTCGCCGCTGGAACCGGCGCTGCGCCTGGTCGGCATCGTCGCGTTCTTCATCGCGGCGCCGGGGCTGGCCTGGCTCAACTGGAGCGGACCTACCGCCTTGCCGGCCGGTGGCGGCGGCGTGCTCGGCCGCGCGATCGGCGGCACGCTGATGCACGCGTTCGGACCGCTCGGTTCCGGCCTGTTCCTGCTGGCCCTGCTGCTGATCGCGATCACGCTCGCGACCGGGCTGTCGTGGTTCCGGCTCATGGACGCGATCGGCCGCTTCCTGCTCGGCGCAGGCGCGGGCGTCGCCAGCCGCATGCGCAAGGCGGAGGACTGGAGCGCGGCACGCGAGGCGCGGGCCGAGCGCGAGGTGGTGCGCAAGGTCGAGACGGTCAAGCAGTCCAAGCGCGAACCGGTCAAGATCGAGCCGGTCATCGCGCCGATCGAGAAGAGCGAGCGCGCCAAGCGCGAGACGCAGATCCCGCTGTTCTCCGGTGCTTCGAGCGAGGGCGAGCTGCCGCCGCTGTCGCTGCTCGACGAGCCGCAGGTGCAGGCCAAGGGGTATTCGCGCGAGGCGCTGGATGCGCTGTCGCGCCAGGTCGAGTTCAAGCTGAAGGACTTCCGCATCGAGGCGCAGGTCGTCAGCGCGCATCCCGGTCCGGTCATCACGCGTTTCGAGCTGCAGCCGGCGCCCGGCATCAAGGGCAGCCAGATCTCCAGCCTCGACAAGGACATCGCGCGCGGCCTGTCGGTCATCAGCGTGCGCGTCGTCGACGTGATCCCGGGCAAGTCGGTGATCGGCCTGGAGATCCCGAACACGAACCGCGAGATCGTGTTCCTGACGGAGATCCTCGGGTCCGGCAAGTACGACGCGCTGAAGTCGCCGCTCGCGCTCGCGCTCGGCAAGGACATCAGCGGCGCGCCGGTCGTCGTCGACCTGCAGAAGATGCCGCACCTGCTCGTCGCCGGCACTACCGGTTCGGGCAAGTCGGTGGCGCTGAACGCGATGGTGCTGAGCCTGCTCTACAAGGCCAGCGCGCGCGACGTGCGCATGATCATGATCGACCCGAAGATGCTGGAGCTGTCCGTCTACCAGGGCATCCCGCACCTGCTCGCGCCGGTCGTGACCGACATGAAGGAGGCCGCGAACGCGCTGCGCTGGTGCGTGGCGGAGATGGAGCGGCGCTACAAGCTCATGGCCGCCGTCGGTGTGCGCAACCTCGCCGGCTTCAACAAGAAGGTCAAGGACGCCGAGGACGCCGGCCAGCCGCTGCTCGATCCGATGTTCCGTCCCGACGCCTCGCAGCCGTCGCGCGTGGCCGAACCGCTGCAGCCCTTGCCGTACATCGTCGTCATCATCGACGAGTTCGCCGACATGATGATGATCGTCGGCAAGAAGGTCGAGGAACTGATCGCGCGCCTCGCGCAGAAGGCGCGCGCGGCCGGCGTGCACCTGATCCTCGCCACGCAGCGCCCGTCCGTCGACGTCATCACCGGCCTGATCAAGGCGAACATCCCGACGCGCATCGCGTTCCAGGTGTCGAGCAAGATCGATTCACGCACCATTCTCGACCAGAGCGGTGCGGAAACCCTGCTCGGCCACGGCGACATGCTCTATCTGCCGCCCGGCACCGCCGCGCCGGAGCGCGTGCACGGCGCCTTCGTCGACGACCACGAAGTGCACAAGGTCGTCGAGTGGCTGCGCGCGCAGGGCGCGCCCGAATACATCGAGGGCGTGCTGGAAGAAGTGCAATCGCTCGGCAACGGCCAGGTCATCAGCGAAACCGGTCTGCCGCAGGACGCCAGCGAAGGCGAGGGCGGCGAAGACGCG
Organism: Rhodanobacteraceae bacterium UBA703; assembly: GCA_002297645.1. Classification (GTDB taxonomy): domain Bacteria; phylum Pseudomonadota; class Gammaproteobacteria; order Xanthomonadales; family Rhodanobacteraceae; genus Dokdonella_A. Next base: position 38,983 of record DBMH01000219.1, read on the forward strand.
CAGCTCTACGACCGCGCCGTCGCGATCGTCACCAAGTCGCGCCGCGCGTCGATCTCCGGCGTGCAGCGTCACCTGCGTATCGGCTACAACCGCGCCGCGCGCCTGATCGAGCAGATGGAACGCGACGGCGTGGTCAGCGCGCCCGAGCACAACGGCAACCGCACCGTGCTGGCGCCGCCGCCGCCGGAAGACTGACGTCTTCCGTGCCTCTCCCGCGGCGACCCGGCCGCCCTTGACGTCCTTCAGCGGACGTTGTCGAAAACGCTTGACGCCTCCATTCCCGAGGCAGAGAATCCGCGCGCCGTCCGGCGCGCTGCGTCGCTACGGCCCTTGTCACCAAACCGCAACGATATGGACGACACCCCTAGTCGCTGCGCCGGCATCCGCGAGCATCGGATGACGGCGCGGCAAAACGAAAATCCCGCCTGCGGCGATCCCCGATCGGCCCGCGGCTTCCTCGACTAGGGAAGTCCGGCCCGCTCCCGGCGCGCCGTCGGCGCTGTCGAAGGAGATGGGCCATGAAGCTCATTCGCATACTTGCGCAGTTCGCGCGCGGCACGATGCCGTCCGCGTCGCGCGTCCGTGCGTGCAACCCGCGTGCGGTCACCGTTCCGGCTCCACGCGCCCTTGCCGGCGCCGAAGCCGCTCCCGCTGCGAGGCTGGCGGACTTCCGCTGCAGCGTCCCGCTGCGCCTGGCCTCCGCCGAACCTCCGACGTTCCGAAGCTGACGCGGCACGGGCGCGAGCCCCGTCTCGCGCCGCCGCCGCACGATCGCGAGGTCGATCGTGCCGATTCGTGCTCGACAGGAAACGCCGTCGGCCGTCGTGCCCGCTCGTGCGGGGACGGCGGTCCTTCTGGAACATCCTGCGCGCATGTCCGATCCGTCCGCCCGGAGCCGAACATGATCAAGTCCGCCCCTTCGACCGCCGTCCACCCGGGCGCGGTGAAGAGCCCGGCCGCCGCCGCGCGCGTGGCCGTGGCGCAGGAAGCCTTCCGTCCGACCGATGCGCTGTACGCGCAATTCGGTACGGACGCCCGTGGTCTCGACGAGGAGCGCATCGCCGAGCGCCTCGAGCGGGACGGTCCCAACGAGGTCGCGCACGAGAAGGCCGCGCACTGGAGCGTGCAGCTGCTGCTCGCGTTCAAGAACCCGTTCATCATCGTGCTGCTGGTGCTGGCCGGCGTGCAGCTCGCCACCGAACCGGACGACCTGTTCGGCCCGCTGATCATCGGCGCGATGGTCGCCATCAGCGTCCTGCTGACGTTCTCGCAGGAATACCGCTCGTCGAGGGCGGCCGAGAAACTGAAGGCGATGGTGCGCAACACCGCGGCGGTCACGCGTCGCGCCTCCGACGGCCACAGCGAGCGCATCGAGGTGCCGGTGCACGAACTGGTCGTCGGCGACGTCGTGCACCTCGGCGCCGGCGACATGGTGCCGGCGGACCTGCGCCTGGTCGCGGCGAAGGACTTGTTCGTCAGCCAGGCGATCCTGACCGGCGAGTCCATTCCGGTCGAGAAGGCCGCACCGTCGCCGCAGCAGATCGCGGCCGCCGCGGATCATGTCGCGATCGACAACCGTGCCGTCGAAAACCCGCTGGACCTGCCGACCGTCTGCTACATGGGCACGAACGTGGTCAGCGGCACCGCCATCGGCGTGGTCGTCGCCACCGGTCCGCGCGCGTATCTCGGCTCGATCTCGAGCGGGCTCGTCGGCCGGCGCCCCGCCACCAGCTTCGACCGCGGCGTCAACAGCGTCTCGTGGCTGCTGATCCGCTTCATGGCGGTCATGGTGCCGGTGGTGTTCCTGCTCAACGGCTTCGGCAAGGGCGACTGGCTCGAAGCCTTCCTGTTCGCGCTGTCGGTCGCGGTCGGCCTGACGCCGGAGATGCTGCCGCTGATCGTGACCGCGAACCTCGCGCGCGGCGCGATCGCGATGTCGCGGCGCAAGGTCGTGGTCAAGCGCCTCAACGCGATCCAGAACTTCGGTGCGATGGACGTGCTGTGCACCGACAAGACCGGCACGCTGACGCTCGACAAGATCGTGCTCGAGCGCCATCTCGACCTCGACGGCGACGACAACGACGAGGTGCTCGGCTACGGCTGGCTCAACAGCCATTTCCAGACCGGCCTGCGCAACCTGATGGACAAGGCGGTGCTTGCGCATCGCGACCTGGAACACCTCGCGCAGCGCTATCGCGTGGTCGACGAGATCCCGTTCGACTTCCAGCGCCGGCGCATGTCGGTCGTTCTGGCCGACGGCGAGGGCGGCGAGCTGCTGGTGTGCAAGGGCGCGGTCGAGGAGATGCTCGCCATCAGTGCCTGGGAGAAGGTCGGCGACGAGGTCGTGCCGATCACCGACGAGCGCCGCGCGGCGATCCGCGCGACCACGCGCCGGCTCAACGAGGACGGCCTGCGCGTGCTCGTCGTCGCGGTGAAGCGGCAGCCGCCGGCCGGCCGCGCCTACGGCGTCGCCGACGAAAGCGAGCTGGTCGCGGTCGGCTGCCTCGCCTTCCTCGATCCGCCGAAGGACACCGCGGCCTCGGCGATCGCCGCGCTGCGCCAGCACGGCGTCACGGTCAAGGTCATCACCGGCGACAACGAGGCGGTGACGCGCAAGATCTGCGGCGAGGTCGGGCTCGACGTCGCGCATTCGGTGCGCGGCTCGGAGATCGAGCCGCTCGACGATGCGCAGCTGGAGGAGCTGGTCCTGCGCACGACCGTGTTCGCGAAGATGTCGCCGCTGCAGAAGGCGCGCGTGGTCAAGGCGCTGCAGCGCCGCGGCCACACGGTCGGCTTCCTCGGCGACGGCATCAACGACGCGCCGGCCCTGCGCGAGGCCGACGTCGGAATTTCGGTCGATACCGCCACCGACATCGCCAAGGAATCGGCCGACATCATCCTGCTGGAAAAGAACCTGATGGTGCTGGAGGAGGGTGTGCTCGAAGGGCGCGTCACCTTCGGCAACATCATGAAGTACATCAAGATGACCGCCAGCTCGAACTTCGGCAACGTGTTCAGCGTGCTGATCGCCAGCGCGTTCCTGCCGTTCCTGCCGATGCTGCCGCTGCAACTGCTGGTGCAGAACCTCCTGTACGACCTGTCGCAGCTGTCGATTCCGTTCGACCGCATGGACGAGGAATACCTGCAGACGCCGCAGCGCTGGGACGCCAGCGACATCGGCCGCTTCATGGTGAGGGTCGGGCCGATCAGCTCGATCTTCGACGTCACCACGTTCCTGCTGATGTGGCACGTGTTCGGCGCGAACTCGCCCGAGCACGCCGGCCTGTTCCAGGCCGGCTGGTTCATCGAGGGGCTGCTGTCGCAGACGCTGGTCGTGCACATGATCCGCACGCGCCGCATCCCGTTCCTGCAGAGCTGGGCCGCGGCGCCGGTGCTGTCGCTGACGGCGACGATCATGGTCGTCGGCATGGTGCTGCCGTTCACGGCGCTCGGCACGAAGCTCGGCATGGTCGCCCCACCGGCGGCGTACTTCGCCTGGCTGGCGCTGACGCTCGCGTGTTATTGCGTGCTGACCCAGCTCGCGAAGGCGCTCTACGTGCGCCGCTACGGGCGCTGGCTGTAGCGCCCCTTTCCCGCAGGAGGGACAGGTGATGGCTTTTCCACCCGCTTGCGAGAGAGGCAAAGGCTTTTCCCCTCTCCCCCTCGCGGGAGAGGTAAAGGCTGTTCCCCTCTCCCGCCTGCGGGAGAGGGTTGGGTGAGGGCAATCGGAGCACAGCGCTGCACTTCGGATTCCCTCACCCGCCGCGCTTCGCGCGTCGACCTCTCCCGCAGGCGGGAGAGGTGAAGACTTTTCCTCCTCCCGCAGGCGTGAGAGGCGAGATCGGCGCGTGACAGGCTCTGACGAAATCGCGCGGCGCTCGCCGCGCATCCGATACATCCGGCCGGGACGCCCGGCCACGGAGGTGCACCATGAAAGGAACGCTCGCCCTGTTCGACGTCGCCGGCTACGTCGCCCTGCTGCTGTGGGGCACGCAGATGGTCACGCGCGGCGTGCTGCGCGGCTACGGCAGCGCGCTGCGGCGCTGGCTCGGCCGCTACCTCGGCCATCGCGCCTCGGCGTTCGCGTTCGGCCTCGGCATCACGGCACTGCTGCAGAGCAGTACCGCGACTGGCCTGATGGCGTCGTCGTTCGCGGCGAACGGCTTCCTCGGCCTCGCGCCGGGGCTGGCCGTCATGCTCGGCGCGAACGTCGGCACGACGCTGATCGTGCAGGTCATGTCGTTCGACATCGCCGCGTTCGCGCCGATCCTCGTGCTGATCGGCGTGGTGGTCTACCGCCGCAGCGACGACGTGCGCTACGCCAACCTCGGCCGCGTCGCGATCGGTCTCGGGCTGATGCTGCTGTCGCTGCACCTGCTCGTGCAGTCGCTGGCGCCGATGGAGAACGCCACGGCGCTGCGCGCGGTGCTGCACAGCCTGGCCGGCGAGCCGGTGCTGGCCATGCTGGTCGCCGCGCTCCTGACCTGGGCCTGCCATTCCAGCGTCGCCATCGTGCTGCTGATCGCTTCGCTCGCCAGCGCCGGCACGATCGACGCGCCGGGGGCGCTCGCGCTCGTGCTCGGCGCCAACGTCGGTGGCGCGCTGCCGCCGCTGTTCGATGCCGACACGCCGGTCGCCCGGCGCCTGCCGCTCGGCAACCTGATCGTGCGCCTGAGCGGCTGCCTGGTCTGCCTGCCGTTCCTGTCTCCGCTCGCCGCCGCCTTGCAGGGACTCGGTGGCGATCCGGCGCGCGTCGCGGTGAACTTCCACACCGCGTTCAACCTCGCGCTGGCGCTGGTCTTCCTGGTGCCGATCGACGGCTTCGCGCGCCTGCTCGTGCGTCTGCTGCCGGAGCCGCCGCGTCCGGACGATCCGGGCGTACCGCAGTATCTCGACGAGGCCGCGCTCGACTCGCCCGGCGTGGCGTTGTCGAACGCCGCGCGCGAGACGATGCGCATGGCCGACATGGTCGAACGCATGCTGAAGGATCTCGTCGGCGTGTTCGGCAAGGACGACCGCGCTCGGGCGACCGCGATCAGCCGCATGGACGGCGCGCTGGACGACCTCGGCGAGGCGATCCGCGCCTACCTGGCCGATCTCGGCGGCGATGCGTTGAACGAGGAGGACGGCGAGCGCAGCCAGGAGATCCTCGCCTTCGTGCTGAACATCGAACACATCGGCGACATCGCCGCCAACAATCTCATGGAGTTCGCCGCCAAGAAAGCCGAACGCGGCCAGGATTTCTCGGCCGAGGACATCCAGGATCTCGCCCACCTGCATGCGCAGGTGATGCAGAGCCTGCCTCTCGCCCTGGCGGTGTTCCTGCGCCACGACCTGCGCGCCGCGCAGAAACTCGCCGCGCTGAAAGGCGTGCTGTGGCGGCTCGAGAACGAGGCGTCCGACCGCCACCTGCGCGAACTGCGCGAGCGCCGCAGCGGAACCCACGGCGGCGACGTGTACCTGCGCATCCTGCGCGACCTCAAGCGCGTGCATTCGCACCTCGCCGCGATCGCCTATCCGCAGCTCGAGCGCGCCGGCCTGCTGCAGGAGCGGCTGATCGGCAGGGAGCCCGACCAGCCGCTCGCACGCTGACCGATCTTTGCCACCGAACGGAGTACACCGCACTTGGATCCCGACCCTTGTAGTCGCCTGACCGATTCCAACCGCCGTCGCTGATCCTCACGCCGCCTCGTGCCGCGTGGTGGACGCCGACGGCGCCACCGCGGGCCGAGGCGGCGCTGCCTTTACGGCACGCCCGTCCTTTCCCGCTTCGATGACCTGCGGTCCCGCGACCGCAGCGGATGCGTTCGTGCCCGTGCGGCACGGAAGGACCCCCGATGAAACGCTGCAATCCCGATCTTCCTTTCCGTTTTCACTCGTTCCGCTTTTCCCTACGGCATTTCCCGATGGCGCTCCTGCTCGCGTCTCTGCTGCCGGTGCTGGCCGGTTGCGGCCGCGCGCCGGACGCGACGGCGCTCGCGTCCACGCGGGAGCTTCCGTTCGTCGTACAGGCGGACGGCCACGTGCGCGTCCCCGCGTCCTCGCCGCTTCGTCACAGCCTGAGCGTCGCCGCCGCGGCGACGG